>NZ_JBIRBA010000015.1:0-236312 GCF_044326345.1 Actinomadura sp. 9N215
GGGGGGGGGGGGGGGGGGGCGGCGCCGCGCCCCAGTCCGGCGGCGGCTCCGGGTCGAACGTGCCGAGGCCCCGGGGCGGTGCGGGCGGCGCGCCGTCGAGGTCCCAGCCGGGGGAGCGGCAGACGCCTCCGCCGCTGTGGGGCCGGGGCGGCTCGCCGGAGGGCCCGTCGATCCCGTTCTGGCTGCGTCCCGTCGACCGTCCGTCCGGTGAGGCGGAACGGGACGACTGATGAACCTGACCGACCGGCAGCGCAGGTTCCTGTTCGGGGGCCTCGTGGTGCTGCTCGCGGCCGCCGGCCTGTACCTGACCCTCGCCGCGCCCGAGGACGAGCCGGACCGTTCGGAGGCGCGCCCGAGCGGCACGCCCACAGCCGCCCCGGCCGGCCCGGCGTCCCCGCCGCCCGGAATCCAGACTCCCGTGAACCCGGGCGACTTCGACATCTACCGCCTGCTGCCGTTCACCCGGCAGGAGTTCGCCACGGCGGCGGACCTGGCGCAGCGGTTCGTCGCCGCGTACGGGACGTACCGCTTCGACGAGCCGCCCGAGAGCTATTCGGCGCGGCTGTCCGGCTTCGTCACCGACGAGCTGATGGCGGAGCTGGCGCGGACCGCGGGCACGCCCGGGCTGCTTGAGGAGCGGCAGCGGGACAAGGTCGTCGCGCAGGGCTCGGCGAGCCTCGACCAGGTCCGCACCGTCGAGGACAACTCGATCATCTTCGTGGTGACCGGCACGCAGCGGGTTACCGAGGGCGGCTCCGCGAGCAACGACCGCAAGCGGTACGCGGTGACCGTGGCGCGGGACGGCGGCGCGCTGAAGATCTACTCGTTCCAGCCGGCGGACGCGGGCCAGGCGGGTGACACCGGATGACGGACCGGGCGGATGCCACGAGGATGACGGGCCGGGCGGGTGACACGCGGATCACGGGGTGGGCGGGTGACACGTGGACGACGGCGCGGGCGGGTGACGTGGGATGAGCCGCCGCGGCGTGCTGATCGCCGGGGCGCTCGGAGCCGCCGCGGTGATGTTCGCCGGCCTGATCGTCGTCCCCGTGCTGCTCGGCGCGAGCCGGTTCATGTTCGGCGGCGGCGTCGCGGGCGGCAACTGCGTGACCGTGGCGGGCGCGGACGCCCAGCCCGCCGCCGCGACCGACGCGAAGGCCATCCCGGCGAACTACCTGCAGCTTTACAAGACGGCGGGGGAGAAATCCGGTATCCCGTGGAACGTCCTCGCGGGCATCGGCAAGGTCGAGACCAGCCACGGCACGTCCAACCTGCCCGGCGTCAAGAGCGGGGAGAACTACGCGGGCGCGGGCGGCCCGATGCAGTTCCTGCAGCCGACCTGGGACGAGTTCGCGGTCGACGGGAACAAGGACGGGAAGAAGGACCGGTACAACCCGGAGGACGCGATCCCGTCCGCCGCCGCGTATCTCAAGCACAACGGCGCCCCGCGCCGCATGCGGACCGCGATCTTCCAGTACAACCATTCGTGGGACTACGTGAACCTCGTCCTGGACTGGGCGAAGCGGTACGTGGGCGGCGACTTCAAGGTCGTCCAGGCGAACGGGATCGTCTGCGAGGACAACGACCTGCCCGCCGGCGCGTCCGGCCTCGTCAAGCGGATCATCTCGTTCGCGATGGCGCAGCGCGGCAAGCCGTACGTGTTCGGCGCCAACGGTCCCGACGCGTGGGACTGCTCCAGCCTCATCCAGGCCGCGTACCGGACGGTCGGCCTGGACATCCCGCGCACGACCTTCCAGCAGTGGCCGTACGGCGTGAAGGTCTCGAAGGGCAAGGAGCAGCCCGGTGACCTGGTGTTCTTCGACTCCGGTCCGGGGACGTCCGCGAACAACCCCGGCCATGTCGGGATGGTGATCGGCAAGGGCAAGATGATCGTGGCGAGCTGCTCGACGTGCGTCCCCGCGATCGGCGTGAAGCCCTACAAGCGGTCCGACTGGGTGGGGACGACGCGCCCGCTCGCGCGTCCCGACCTGAAGAAGAAGCTCAACGAACTGGCCGCCGAGTAGCCGGGCCGCCGACCCCCGCCGGAGCCGCGGACGGGCGGTGACGCGGGCGCGTCGATGTCCGCGGTCGGCGTCCGCGGTCGGCGTCTGCGGTCAGCGGAAGCGGCGCTTGCCGATGACCAGAAGGATCTCGCGGAGCGCGTCGGCGGCGTGCCGGACGTCCCGCGGCGGCACGCCCGCCATGACCTCCTCGTGCGCGGCCCCCGACGCCGCCAGGGCGCGCTCGGTGACCTGGAGCCCCTCCCCGGTGAGCTGGACGAAGCGGCTGCGGGCGTCGCCGGTGTTCGCCTCCCGCTCGATGTACCCGGCCCGCTGCAGCCGCTGCAGGACGTTGCTCGTCCCGCCCGAGGTGAGGAACGCCGACCGGGTGAGCTCGCTCGGCCGCAGCCGGTACGGCTCGCCCTCGCGGCGCAGGACGGTCAGCACCTCGAACTCGGCGTAGGTGAGGCCGAGTTCGGCGAGTTCGGCGCGGACCGCCTGCTGGACGAGCATGGCGATCCGCGCGGCCCGCTTGCTGACCTCCAGCATCGCGATGAGCGGTTCGGAGAGGCCGTCCCGCCGCCACGCGTCCGCCACGGCGTCGATGTCGTCCCGCGGCGCGGTGCTGTCGCGCGGTCCGCCGCCGTGGCGCGGCCCGCTGTCGTCTTCCCGCACGTCCCGAGAATACGCGGCCGCCCGTCCGCGGCCCGCCGCGGCCCGGCGCCGCCGATAAATGCGGAGGGGATCCGGGCCGCGGCGTGGCATGCTGATCGCGTGGAGCCCGAGCTGACGATCCGAGTCGCCGACGAGCTGCTGATGTTCCTGCCCGCCGCGCGGCGGGAGAAGGTGAGCCGCGTCCCCTGGGACGGCACCTCGACGCTGGGGCATCTCGTGGAGTCGCTCGGCGTCCCGCTGCCCGAGGCCGGGCCGATGACCGTCGGCGGCGCGCCGGTCGGCCCCTCAACCAGGCCGGACGCCGGCGACGAGGTGCACGTGGCCGCCGTGCCGCGCCCGCAGCCCGTCCCGCTGGAGCCGGGCCAGGTCGCGCCCCGCTTCCTCCTCGACGTGCACCTCGGGACGCTCGCCCGCCGGATGCGGCTCGTCGGCCTCGACACCGCGTACCACAACGACATGGACGACCCGGCGCTGGTCGTCCAGGCCGATGCGGAGCGCCGCGTCCTGCTCACCCAGGACCGCGGCCTGCTGCGGCGCCGCGCGCTGTGGTTCGGCGCGTACGTCCGCGGCTCCCGCCCGGACGACCAGCTCCGCGACGTCCTGGACCGGTTCGCGCCCGTCCTGCGGCCCTGGACGCGTTGCACCGCCTGCAACGGGGAGCTCGTCCCGGTCGACAAGGAGGAGATCGAACGCGACCTGGAGGCGGGCACCCGCCGCAACTACGACGTCTACGGCCGCTGCGCGAACTGCGGCCAGGTGTACTGGCGCGGCGCGCACGGCGGCCACCTGGAGAAGATCGTCCATGATGCGACGCGGCTGGTCGAGCGGGCCGCGATCGCGAGATGACGGGTAACGGAGAGGGGTTGGTCGGCATAGACCTCGTGGTGGTGGGCGCGGCGATCATTTCGGACGGACGGCTGCTGAGCGCGCAGCGGGCCGAGCCGCCGCACATGGCGGGCGGCTGGGAACTGCCGGGCGGGAAGGTCGACCCCGGCGAGTCGGACGAGGACGCGCTGGTGCGCGAATGCCACGAGGAACTCGCCGTCAAGGTCCGGCTGGGCCGCAGGATCGGCGGTGACTGGCGGCTGAGCGAACGGGCCGTCCTGCGCGTGTGGACGGCCCGCATCATCGAAGGCGAACCCCGCGCCCTGGAACACCTGGCCCTCCGCTGGCTCTCCCCGGACGAGCTCTACGACGTCGACTGGCTCCCAGGCGACCGCCCCGTGATCGACACCCTCGCCGAACAACACCTACTCGCGGAGTAACGCGCCCCCCAGCCACCGCCGCGACGCCACGACGACGTCAATGTCTGCTCGGGAAGGAACGGCGCCCAGCCACCGCCGCAACCCCGCGACGACCTCAATGGTCGCGATCGCGTCCGAAGGCAGGTTTCGAGCCTGCGAGAAACCTAATCGCGCAGCGAGCCGCCAGGCGAGTCGGAGCGATGCAGCGATCGCACAGCGTTTGTCGACGATGGAGGCCCGCCAGGGCCGAAGGAGGAGCGGTCGGACATTTTGGAGATCTTCACCACATCGCCGGTCTGCGGGGCGTGCAGGAACTTGCCGTCACCGAGGTAGACGCCCATGTGGTGGAGGCTTCCGCCGAAGTACACGAGGTCGCCTGACCGGAGCTCGCTCCGGGAGACCTTCGTGCCCAGTCCGTACAGGGCGCCGGTGTAGTGCGGCAGGCCCGGCTTGCCGACCTGGGTGTACGCCCAGACGACGAGGCCGGAGCAGTCGAAGCTGCCCGGCCCGGCGGCGGCCCACACGTACGGGGCGCCGAGCTTGGTGAGCGCCTTGCGGGCCATCTTGGCCGGGAGCCCCGAGCCCTTCACGGTGGCGCGCAGGCCGCTGCGCGGGTCGCGGACGTGCGTCGTGGTCAGCTTGTCGAGGCGCTTCAGCACCTCGGCGACCTTGGCCTTCGCGGCCCGGCGGGCCTGCTCGGCGTCCGCGGCGGCCTGCTTGACCTGGGCGATCCTGGCCTGCGCTGTGCGCTGGGCGGCCTCGGCCCGGTCGATCTGCTTCTGCAGCGCCTGGATCGTGGCGGCCTGGTTCTGTGCGAGGTACGCCTGGTCGGACAGGCCGTCCGGCGAGCCGCCCGTACCGAAGATCGCGTTGGGCGATCCGGACATGTAGTTCGCCGCGGCGAGCTGGCCGAGCCGTTCCCGCGCCGGTGCGGCCTGGGCGCGCAGCGCGGCGGCCTGCTGGGCGGCGGTGCGCTCCGCCTGCTGGGCCTTGCCCAGGTCAACGCGGGTCTTGTTGTACTTCTCGGTGAGGATCTCGGCTTCCTCGTTCAGCGCGTCCAGGCTCTTGCGCAGGCCCTGCTCGGTCGTCGGAGCCGGGCTCGGGGTGGCCGCGGCGGGACGTCCGGACGGTTGCGCCGCGTGCGCGACGGTGGGCGCGGCGGCGCCGAGACCGATCAGGAGCATGGTCGCGGTGGCGGCGGGCGTGACGCGGCGCCGCCGGTGGGGATCCGGTGTCAAACCGGGTTCTCCTCTCCTCGCGCGCCTACCGGGTTAGCTGACGGGTTCGGGCCAGGAGTCGCCCTACGACGTGTGTCGATTCACCCCGAAGAGGTGGGTCCCCGGTTCCCCGCGAGGCGGGAGATTCGGCGCTCCGGCCGCAGCCCCGGGGGGTGGGGCTCCGGACGACCGGATCTCGGGCACATTACAAAGGATCAGCAAAGTTGGCGAATCCGCCCACGAGACGACTTCTGAGGTTCGGATCGGCTGGGATGGGTGGTATGCGGGGCCAAGTAGAATGGGGGCTGCCGCATGTCGGCGGCGAACCCCGAACTCTCACGCAAGGCGAGCCCGCATGCCCATCTCCACGCGCGACGACCTCCGGAACGTCGCGATCGTCGCTCACGTCGACCATGGCAAGACGACGCTGGTCGACGCCATGCTCTGGCAGTCCGGGGCCTTCCGCGAGAACCAGGACGTCGACGACCGGGTCATGGACTCCAACGACCTGGAGCGCGAGAAGGGGATCACCATTCTCGCGAAGAACACCGCCGTCCGGCACGACGGGCTGACGATCAACATCATCGACACCCCCGGGCACGCCGACTTCGGCGGCGAGGTCGAGCGCGGGCTGAACATGGTGGACGGCGTCGTCCTCCTGGTGGACGCCAGCGAGGGCCCCCTCCCGCAGACCCGGTTCGTCCTGCGCAAGGCGCTGGAGGCCAGGCTGCCGGTGATCCTGGTCGTGAACAAGACCGACCGTCCCGACGCCCGCATCGACGAGGTCGTCGACGAGACGTACGAGCTGTTCATGGACCTCGACGCCGACGAGGACCAGATCGACTTCCCGATCGTGTACGCGTCCGGGCGCGCCGGGCGGGCCTCGCTCGACAAGCCCGCCGACGGCGAGATGCCCGCCAGCCCCGACCTGGAGCCGCTGTTCACGGTCATCACCGAGACGATCCCGGCGCCGTCCTACGACCCGGACGCGGCGCTGCAGGCGCACGTGACGAACCTGGACGCGTCCAGCTACCTCGGCCGGATCGCGCTGTGCCGCGTCCACGCCGGGACGATCAAGAAGGGCCAGCAGGTCGCCTGGTTCCGGCACGACGGCAGCGTCGACCGCGTCAAGATCACCGAGCTGCTGATGACGGACGCGCTCACCCGCAAGCCCACCGACGAGGCGGGGCCCGGCGACATCATCGCGATCGCCGGCATCCCCGACATCATGATCGGCGACACGATCGCCGATCCGGACGACCCGCGCCCGCTGCCGCTGATCACCGTGGACGAGCCCGCGATCTCGATGACCGTCGGCACCAACACCGGGCCGATGGCGGGCCGCGAGAAGAACACCAAGGTCACCGCCCGGATGGTGAAGGACAGGCTCGACCGGGAGCTCGTCGGCAACGTGTCGATCCGGGTGCTGCCGACGGAGCGTCCGGACGCGTGGGAGGTGCAGGGACGCGGCGAGCTGGCCCTGGCGATCCTCGTCGAGAACATGCGCCGCGAGGGCTACGAGCTGACCGTCGGCAAGCCGCAGGTCGTCGCGAAGAGCATCGACGGGAAGAAGCACGAGCCGGTCGAGCGGCTCACCGTGGACATCCCCGAGGAGCACCTCGGCGCCGTCACGCAGCTCCTGGCCGTCCGCAAGGGGCGGATGGAGCACATGACGAACCACGGCACCGGCTGGATCCGGATGGAGTTCCTCGTCCCGGCGCGCGGCCTGATCGGGTTCCGCACCGAGTTCATGACGGAGACGCGCGGCACCGGCATGGCGCACCACGTGTTCGAGGGCTACGAGCCGTGGTTCGGGGAGCTGCGGACGCGTCCGTCCGGATCGCTGGTCGCCGACCGCGCCGGCGCCGCCACCCCGTTCGCGATCACGAACCTGCAGGAGCGGGGCACGTTCTTCGTCGGGCCGACCACCGAGGTGTACGAGGGCATGATCGTCGGGGAGAACTCCCGGGCCGACGACATGGACGTCAACATCACCAAGGAGAAGAAGCTCACGAACATGCGGTCGTCCACCGGCGACGAGCTGGAGCGGCTCACCCCGCCGCGGCTGCTGTCGCTGGAGGAGGCGCTGGAGTTCTGCCGCGAGGACGAGTGCGTCGAGGTCACGCCGGGCGCCGTCCGCATCCGCAAGGTCGTCCTGGACGCCAAGGAGCGCGAGCGCATGCGCGCCCGCTCCAAGCGCGCGAGCTGATCGGAACCGGAGCCGTCGACGGACGCGAGTCGGCGGGCGCGAGTCGATAGGCGTGAGTCGGGCGTAAGTCGGCGGGTGCGAAAAGGGGCGGCTCCGCGGTCTTGGACCGCGGGGCCGCCCCTTTGCGCTGGTGTCCGGCCTGTGCGCCGGTCAGTTCAGCTGGACGGTGCCGGTCACGTCGGCGGCGAGGCGGAGCTGGTCGCCGTTGCGGAGCGGGGCCTCCACGCCGCGGGGAAGCCGCTCGCCGTTGACGAACGTCCCGTTGGTGGAGCCCTCGTCGCGGACCCACGCCGTCCCGGACGGGTCGAGCCACACCGTTGAATGGCGGCGCGACACGTTGTCGTACTGCGTGAACGTGGACGCCACCGGTGACTGGCCCGCGTCCCGTCCGAGCACCAGATGCTGCCCGACGGAGACCTTGAGCTCGCCCGTGGGGAACATCACACGCAGGGTGGGCGCGCCCTTCTGCGGCAGCGGACGCAGGCACGAGTCGCACTGCGCGGCGCCCGGGTTGGGCAGCACCGCCTCGCAGTACGGGCACATGAACGCCGTGCCGTCGGGCTGCCGGCCCTGGTTGTGGTCGGGCGGCAGCAGCGTCGCCTCGCGTCCGTGCTGCGGCATCGGCGGGCCTCCGTGCTGCGGCGGCTGGCCGAACTGGTCGCCGCCGGGGCCCGGCTGCGGCGCCCCCCACTGGTCCTGCTGCGGCGGTTGCTGCTGTTGCTGTGGTGCGCCCCACTGGTCCTGCTGCGGCTGGTACTGCTGCTGGTCCTGCTGCGGGGAGTACTGGTCCTGGGGCGGCGGGAACTGCTGGTCCGCCGGTGGGAACTGCTGGTCGGACGGCGGGAACTGCTGGTCCGGCTGCGGGTAGTCGGGCAGCGGGGGCTGCTGCTGCGGCGCGCCCCACTGGTCCTGCTGGGGTTGCGGCGGCTGCTGCTGTTGCGGCATGCCCCACGGGTCGCCCGGCGCCTGCTGCTGCGGCGGCTGGCCACCGCCGTGCTGCGGCTGGCCGTACGGGGGCTGCGCGTGCTGCGGCTGCCCGTGCTGATCGGGCGCCTGCTGCTGGGGCGGCGGGCCCCAGGCGTCCGGCTGCTGCTGTTGCTGCGGCTGCCCCCAGGGGTCCGACGACTGGCCAGGCGGAGGCTGGGGCGGGGCCTGCTGCTGAGGGGCCTGCTGCTGGTACGGGTCGGGCGCCTGCTGGTACGGCTGACCGCCCTGCGGCGGCCCAGGCGGGGCGCCGTACTGCGGCTGGCCGCCCTGCTGCGGGCCCGGCGGCGGGTAGCCCTGCTGCTGGTTGTCGTACCCGCCCGGGCCCTGCCGCTGGGCGCCGCCCGCGCGGGCGAGGTTGGCCCCGCAGCTCATGCAGAGCAGATCACCCGGCTGGAACGGTTCGTCGCAGACAGGACATTTCAAGGTCGCCATGACACATCCCCCGAGCGCACCCCGGCGCGGTCGAGCCTCGACGTGAGGTGATCCATGTCACCCCTTCGCGGGATCCCGATGTAGTACACCCGCCTTCCCTCCGGCCCTTCGTCCACGGACACCTGTACTCGGGGCCCTGTATCTTCTCCAGTCTTCCTGATGTCGGCCAGTGCCCCGTACCGCTCGCGCCCCAGCGGGGACAGCGGGACGACGCGCTGGTTGGCCGATCCCCTCCAGAGTAGAGAGCCACCCTTGGAGTGTCGCCCCCCCGGGTTGAGCCGGTCGACGTACGGCCCTGCGATCACTGCGTCGCACATGTCCAGGATCTCGCGCGTCTCACCGGTGCGGGAGAGCCGGGAGTAGACATATCCGCTGTAGACCAATATGTCCACTGCAATCGTCTCATGGTCGCGGCCGTCCCGCCACGCGCGGACGCCCCGCAGCAGCGCCGCCAGCGCCCCCGGCTGCTGGAACGGCTCACCGCCGGAGATCGTGACGCCGTCGACCCGTCCGGGCAGGGACTTCAGCCAGCCGAGCACCGCCGCGACGGGGACGGCCTTGCCCGGGTCGGCGTCCCAGGTGTCGCGGGACAGGCAGCCGTGGCAGTGCAGCGTGCAGCCCTGCGTCCAGATGCCCGCGCGGGTCCCGGGGCCGAGTGTGGTCACCGGATAGTGCGCCTTGGCGAGCAGGAGCGTCTCGCTTGGGGCGCCTCCGGCCGGAGGACGCCTGGGCGTCACTGAAGATCCAGGTGGACGATGCTGCCCGCGCGCCGGATGCCCGACACGGTGACCTTCTCGTCCGGGACGAGCTCGCGGTCGAACAGCGCGCGCGCCAGCGGGTTGACGAAGTACGACTCCAGCGCCATGCCGATGCCGCGTCCGCCCTTGTCCAGCGCCTCGGTGCACCACTCGCGGAGCGTCGCCAGCGCCTCGCTCTTCACGGCGAGGATCAGCCGGTGCTCGTCCGTGACGCGCTTGCAGATGTTCGCGAACTGCAAGTCGAAGATCTTGTGCGCGGCCTCGGCGGAGATGAAGTCGAACACCACGATGTTGTCGCCGAACCGGTTGAGCAGCTCGGGCCGGTTCAGGACCTCGGTGAAGTGGTCGGCGACGGCGCCCTTGATGCGCTGCTCCACCTCGTCGTACGCCATCCCCGGTGTGATGTTCTGCACACGGCTCGGCGTCCCGTACGGGGCCGCGTCCCGGGTCGTGAGGTCGCGGCCCGGGACGTACATCCCGAGGTTCGACGTGAAGATCAGGATCGACTCGGAGAAGTGGACGGTGTTGCCGCGCCCGTCGGTGAGGCGGCCGTCCTCCAGGATCTGGAGGAACTTGTCCAGGATGCGCGGGTGCGCCTTCTCGATCTCGTCGAACAGCATCACGCGGAACGGGTCCTCGCGGACGGCGTTGGTCAGCTCCCCGCCCGCCTCGTGGCCCACGTAGCCGGGCGGCGACCCGATCAGCCGGTCGCCGGACCCCTCGCCGGAGAACTCGCTCATGTCGAACCGCAGGTAGGCGGACTCGTCCCCGAACACCAGCTCGGTGATCGCCTTCGCCAGCTCCGTCTTGCCGGTGCCGGTCGGGCCCGCGAAGAACAGCACCCCGCGCGGACGGCTGCCCGACCGCGTCGCCTGCGCGCCGGACAGGCCGAGCACCGCCCGCTTCAGGATGTCGAGCGTCTTCGTCACGGCCTGCGGCTGCCCGATCACCCGCTCCGGGACGCGCTTCTCGCCCTCCAGCACCCGGCGGCGCAGATGGCCGCGGCTCCACGGGTTGTCGAGCACGCCCAGCTTGTAGGTGCGGACGGCGTCCGGCAGGTCGGCCAGGTCGACGCTGCGTTCCTTCGCCAGCCGCGTCACCTCGATCATCGACTGGAGCGTCAGCCCGTCGGCCTGCTCGGCGAACGCGTCGCACGCCCCGGCGGCGACCTCGTCCGAGCCGACGTCGCTGACCCCGAACGCGCGGGCCAGCAGCCGCGCCGTCTCCTGCCGGTCGCCGAGATGCGGGCGCGGGATCGTGATCTCGCGGATCGTCTCGTTGTCGGTCGTCAGCCACGGCGGCAGGTCGCCCGGCCGCTCCACCAGCCACACGATCGGGTTGTAGAGCGGCTTCGGCCGCGGGCCCGTCACCCGGACGGGACGCGCGCTGCGCGACAGCTTCGCGCAGAACCGGAAGAAGTCGCGCTCGGACGGCTCCAGGTCCGTCGGCGTGCGGGCGATCCGCGACGCCGAGTCGATCACGAACGCGGCGCGGATGTTCTCCTTCGGCCTGGCCACCGACGCCAGATGCCGGGTCAGCGCCTCCAGCGACGGCTTCTCGTCCGCCTTGACCTTGCCGAGCAGCCGCTCCGCCGACCGCGCCGCCTCGTCCCCGATCTCGTCGCCGACCTCGGGGTAGACCTGCAGGCCGTCCACCGGGTCGTACACGATCATGCAGGACGCGCCGCTGGACCGCAGCGTCTCCCACAGCAGCTCGCGCAGCGGCAGCAGCCGCGCCGGACCGGCCGCGTCGAGCGGCGGCGCGAGGAAGCTGTCGTACAGGTTGCCCGACAGGACGTACTGCGAGTGCACCGAGAGGGTCGCGTCCAGCTCGCGGATGAACGGCGGCCAGCCCTGCAGCCGCCCACCGAGTGTCGGCGATTCAATGCTCATCCGGCTTGCTCCACTCCGCTCTCATCGCATGCCCCGCCTTTCTGGGGGACGACCCCCAGACCCCCGGGGAGTCGGCCCGAAGATCCTCGCTTCGCCGCGGTCATCGGGCCTCCGGGCGTCATGTGGGACGCTCCCGGCTGCGTTCGCGTTGGCCCGCACGGGTCCTAGTGTGCCGTGACCCGGCGGAAACCGGCAGCTCGCGGACCCCGGGGTCCAGTCGCCAGGCCACGTCCGAGCGGATTCCGGCGGCCTCAAGGCGGGTCCTCGCGTCCTCGAACTCCGCGCACCACTCGCGCTCCCGCTCGACGTCGACGCGCCGGTCGTCCTCGTTCTCGGCGGGCCGCTCCCGCACCATCGACGCCCGCACGTGCGCCGCGTCGTCGACGCGCATCCGCACGCTGTGGTCGGGCCAGGCGCCCTTCGTGAGCGTCACGGTGCCGTCGCCGGCCGTCAGCGTCTCGAAACCCGCCTGGACCTCGTAGCCCAGGTCCTCGAACGCGGCGGTGATCGAGTCGAGGACGTACCGGCGCTCGGCTTCGGCCTGCTCGGCGGCGTCGCGCTCCGCCAGCCGGCGGAGCTCGTCGTCCCGGCGCTGCTGGGTGCGGCTGTTCGCGTCCTGGATCCGGAGGCGCACCTCATGCAGGACGGCCTCCGCCTCGTCCGGCGTCCCGATCTCCGCCAGCAGCCGCGCCGCCTCCGCCACCGTCCGCCGCTCGTCGTCGTCGGCGTCCGGGAGCAGGCGCGCCATGATCCGGGCGAGGTTTCGCTGGACGTCTTCGGCGCTCTCGTCGTCCTCGGGCTTCGGTCTCCGCGGTTTCTGTGTCGTGTCGGCCTGGAGGCGCTGGGCGGGGACGGCGAAGACCTGTGCGGTGACCTCGGCGGCCACATGCTCCGACAGGCGGCGTTCCGCTTCGTCCAGGAGCTGGTCGGTCGCCGCGCACCATTGGGTGAGCTCCTCGGCTGGACGTTCGTCCGGAGGCAGCTCGGGTGGGAGAGCCACGTCCGCGCCGAGCCTGTCGCGCGTCTCGGCGAGCGCCGCGATGCGCGCGTTGCGGGCCACCACCTCGCGCAGCGCCCTCTCCTGGGTCTCGACCTCGGCGAGCGCCGCCGTCCGCGTCTCGGCGCGTCCTTCGGCGAGCGCGGCCAGCGCCTCCGCGCCGCGGCCCGCGATCCCCGCGCCGCGCCCGAGGACGCGGTTCATGCCCAGGGTGAGGACCACCGCCATGTCCAGGACGATCTCCGCCTCGACGCCGCTGCTCACGCGCCCCCTCCGTCGCTCACGCGTTCCTCGCCGTTCACGCGTTCTCTTCGCCGTTCACGTGTTTGCCCGGCCGCTTCGGGACTCCCGCCAGCGGTGCAGCCGCATGCCCGCCATGACGGCGTGCGCGAACGCGCCCGCCGCCATCAGCAGCAGCCACAGCAGCGACCCGAGCGGCATCACCGCACCCAGCAGGATCAGGACGATCAGCAGCGGAAGCGTCCCCGCGAGGAACAGCAGCCCGCATCCGGGCCGCCCGGTCCGTCGCGCGGAGCCCGACATCCCGCGGGACGCCTTGGACACCCCGGACAGCATCCGCCCGGCGCCCGCGAGCACTTTGGAGAACAGCGACCACGGCCCGCCGGGCAGATAGTCCGTGCCTTGCGTGCGCGCCAGCATGACTTCGCTGCCGCACTGCACGGCCCAGGCGACCACCGACGCCGTGACCATGAGCCCGAGCGACGCGCCGGACGACCGCTGAAATCCGCCGACGGCACTGGGCCCGGTGTCGTCGCCGCCAAAGAGGGTGTCGACGATCCAGCTCCCGAGCAGCCAGAACGCGAGCAGCGGGAGCGTCCACAGGACGGCGCGGGCCGTGGCGGCGCCGCGTCCGGCGAGCCGCTGCCGCTCGCGGTCGGCCCATTGGGCGCGCAGCGCCTCGTCCTGCCGTTCGGCGGCGAGGCGGTCGCGCGCCTGCGCCTCGGTTTCCACGATCGCCTCGGGGGCGGCCAGCGACACCGCGAGCAGGCGTAGTGGGTCGTCGCCTGCGCCGTCGGCCATCCAGGTGAACCACGGCGGGGGCTCGGTGACGGAAGCCCGCGCCCGCGCCGCGCCGTCGGCGAGCACCTGCCCGGTCTGCGCGGGACGTGCCGCGAGCGCGAGCAGGGTGAGGAGGACGATGGGCGGATCGTCCGTTCTGGCGTCCAGGAGGCGTGCGTTCAGTCCTTGGGGTGTCGCCTCTTGGGAGCGCAGCCAGCGGGCCAGGTCGTTCCACACCGTGGCGTAGGCGCGCCATTGGTCGTCGATGCGGGCGAGGTCCCGTCCGCCGCCGGAGTCGGCGTCGAACCCGGCCAGCGCCCGTAGCAGTCCTCGGTCCCAGAGGTCTCGTCCGATCCGGCAGGCGAGGTGATGGTCGGGGTGGCGGCGGTCGTCGGCGAGGGCGGCGAGGGCCGGCAGATCGTCGGCCGTCATCCGGCGGCCCAGGTAGTGGGGCGGGAGCTCCGGGTCCAGCCAGCGGACCAGGTGCAGGAGCTTCACATCGGACGGCAGGCGCGTGGTGAGGTGGCCGTCGACGAGATCGATGCGGCCGTCGTCGTCGGGCAGCTCCGCGATCCAGTCGCGCAGGGTCCGCCACGCCTCCCCGGACTCGCCGCGTCCGAAGAAGTACTGGGCGGCGTGGTCCCAGTCTTCGATGAGCGCGCGCGCCAGGTCGTCCCGGCGGGTGAAGCGCCTGCCTTTGAACGGGAGCCCGCTGGTCGTTTCCGGTTGGGGGCTCTCCTCGGTGACCGGTGGCGAGCCGCCGTTTCGCCACTCCTTTATCTGCGTGCCCGTCCATCTTCTGCGCGGGTCGCGGGTCAGCAGGCCCTGGCACAGCAGGCGCAGTCTCGGGTCGGGGACGTCGTCCGCGCCCACCGGCCGCGTCGCGAGGTGGTCGACCACCACGGTCTCGCTCAGTCCCTGGAACGGGGCCCGGCCCGTCGCCATCTCCCGGACGATCATGCCGAGCGACCACCAGTCGCGGGCGGGCGACACCTGGCCGGACAGCGACTCCGGCGCCGCGTAGGCCAGCGTCCGCGACGACGACGCGAACACCACGCTCTGGTCGAGCACCTTGCTCAGCCCGAAGTCGGCGATCGCCAGCCGCACCGGGGCGGCGCCCAGCACCAGGACGTTCTCCGGCTTGAGGTCGCGATGGACGATGCCCGCCCGGTGCAGGGCCGTCAGGCCGTCCGCGAGCTGCGCGGCGAACTCGGCGGCGGTCTCCGGCGGGAGCGGGCCGTCCTGCAGCAGTGAGCGCAGGTTGCCGTCGGGCGCGTACGCGGCGACCTCGTAGTCGCGTCCGTCCGCGTGGCCGGTCTCCAGGATCCGCAGGACGTGCGGCGAGTCCAGCGCGGGCAGCTTCGCCCAGACCTCGCGGTCGGCGCTGTACCCGCGGCGGAAGATCTTCGCCACGTACTCGTCGCCGCGTGCGTCCCGCACCAGCAGCAGATCCGACTCGGCGCCCTGCACCGGCAGCTCGGCGACGGCCTCGTACCGCTCGGCGAGCACCGCCGGGAGCCGCATCAGCGATTCGCCGCCGCCGGAGGCCGCGCCGCCCGCGGCCGTGCCGCCGCCGGAGGCCGTGCCGTCCCGGCGTGTGTCCGCCGCCGGGCGCGGCCCCGGCACCCGTGCGTCGCGCCGGGTCGACCCCGCGTCCCGCGCCGGACCCGCGGCGTCGCGCCGCGTGTCCCGCGGCGGCGTCCCGCCGCCGGGCCGGGTCTCGTCGAACTCGCCCACCAGCAGCCCCGTCTAGTCCTTGTCCTTGATCGCCCGCAGATACTCGCTGATCTTGAACTGATTGATCACGAACTCCAGGACCATCCGCGTCACGAGCACCTGAAGGAGCCAGATGAACGGAGTCGTGAGAAGGAGTACGAGGCCGACCGTCGACCCCTCCTCGAGGTACGCCAGCCCGTACCACGCCAGGACCAGCGCCACCAGGGTGATCGGGACCAGCGCCAGCATGTAGACGATCTTGACCACCTTCGCGGTGATCATGTGGTCGAAGTTCATGTCGAACAGCGTCCCGACCACGCCCTTGCCCGCCCGCTCGCGCGGATACGGAGGCGTCCACTCCTGCTGGCGGTCCTGTGGCCCGAACCCCGGGCCGGGCGGGCGAGGGCCCGGAACGGCGCCCGGATGCTGCTGCTGAGGTGGGGGCGGCGGCGGACCGTAGGGGTCACCCGGGTGGCCGGGGCCCGGCTGACCCGGTCCGGGCTGGCCGGGGGCCTGCGGGCGCGGTGGGTGACCGGGGTCCGATGGGTGCGTCATCGCCGTCGTCTCCAGAGTGGGGCCGCCTACAGGACGACTCTAGAGCCTGCACCTCGTCCGCGCCGGAACGAACTGCGCGACGGTCGCCCCGCGCCGGAAAGTCGGGGATTGGGTTCGAGGTTCGGCGAGTCGTCATGTCCAGGGTCCCAAGGCCCATTCTCCGGCCGATTGCGGCGCCGGGACGAGTCGTTGGTCTGACGCGTCCTCGGCAGAAAAGTGCGGTGCGAGGATGCTGAATTTGGAATGGCTCGTTCCAATCTTTGTCGTGGTGCGTTGGCCGGGGCCTTGGTTGATGATCGCACTGTTCGGACGGGACCCCTCCCATGGGTGATTTCCCACGTCAGGATAGTTTTCGCCAGATTTCCCGAACCTGCTCTCCGGTGTCGCGAACCTGGACAAAGCGGGCGTCATTCAACAATGCGATGTCGACGGTTAAATGCGGTTCACCCGACTGGAAGGGGTAATCGCCTTGCGTGGTGAGAATTGGTATGACTGTCGTCAAGCCGTCCGTGACCGAGTGACCGCGGTCGTGCTCGCCGGTGACTTTCCCAGCACGGGAATCCTGAAGCCCGCCGCCGCCCAGCGCACCGGCGACGACTCCCCGCCCGCGTTCATCGACCTCATGGCGTACGCGCTCGGACGGCGACCGGCCGTGCTGGTCGTCTACCCGTCGTGGAAGGGCGAACAGGTCCGCAGGCTCATCAGGCTGGCCCGCTCCGCCCTGCTGACCGACCGCATCGCCGGGGCGCCCATCGACGTGCCCCCGCTGGCGCTGTCGCTGATCGCCGACCAGCTGACGTTCGCGTCGTCGTACGCCAGGCCGGGCGTCCTCGCGAGCCTCGCCGGGCGGTTGTGCGAGAGCGTCCGCACCGGCGCGTGGGTGAACAGCGTCGCCCACCTTGAGCACATCAAGGCGGGACTCGACGCGCACATGGCGTCGTACCTCCCGGGCAAGGGTTTCGCGGTCTCGGCCGGAACCCGGCCCGGGGTGCACCGCATCACCGCGGCGACCGGTCCCCGAGTTCGCCTCGCGCCCCGCGGATCCGGTGCTGATGTTATTCGGCCACGAGAACGGCGACGTCGAATGGCTGCGGGAGAAGCTGCGGCCGCGGGCAGGGCCCGGCTCGGACGGCTCGTGGCCCTGTGCGGCGCCAAGGGCGGGGTCGGCGCCACGACGCTGGCCGTCCATGTGGCCGTCGCGGTCGCCGGCGCCGGGCGGACGGTGTGCCTCGTCGAGATGGACCTGCAGAAGGGCGACCTGTCCGCCTACCTGGACGTCCAGCATCGGCACAGCATCGCCGACCTCGCGGCGGCCGCCGGTGACGACGCCACCGGCGACCTGGACGGCGCGGTCGTCGCCGAGGCCCTGTACGCGCACCCCCTCGGACCCCGGCTGCTGCTCGCGCCCGCGCACGGCGAGGACGCGGAGGAGATCTCCGCCCGCGCGAGCAGGCGGATCCTCACGCTGGTCAGGTCGCGGTTCGACGTGGTCATCGTGGACGGCGGCTCGCACCTGTCCGACGCCGGCGCCGTGGCGGTGGAGGTGGCGGACGAGGTCGTCGTGGTGGCGACGCCCGACGTCCCAGCGCTGCGCTCCGTCAAGCGGCTCACCGGCATGTGGGGACGCCTCGCGATCCGCAGGCCGGACGACGTCTCGGTCCTGCTGGCCAAGCACGGCAAGCGCAACGAGATCCAGCCGGACCTGGCCCGGAAGCTGATCGGCTCGCCGCTGCGGAAGGTCACCGTGCCCCCTGCTTCCGGGCCCTGGAGGAGGCGGCGAACACGGGACGGCCGGACGCGGTGCGCAACGCGGACTTCCGCAAGGCGGTGGGACAGGTGGCCGCCGACCTCGGCCTCCTCGGCGACGCCCCCGAACCGGAACCGCCGCCGAAGACCGGCGACCACGGCAAGTCCAGGGACACCCAGCTCAAGACAGAGATCGGACGTTTCGCCACCGAAAAGCGGCCCGGCACAACACCGACTCAGGCCCAATCGCAATTAGGGCCCGCCTTTGTAGAAATGGTTCTCAGGGCCCTGGCCGTCATCACTGCCGCGCCATACGCTCGGTCATTGAAAACGTGATAGGCAATGATGTCCGTGCCCGGCATAAGGTAACCCGGCCCATGCGTGCCGGATTGATTGACGCAGGACGCCGCAGGTGGCCGTACGGTTGGTGTGCCGGGGCGAAGCAGGCAAGCAGGCCGGATCAGGGCGAGGTGCGATGGTCGCGTTGGTGTTGCTTCCCGTGGGGTTCGTCGTCGGGCTGCTCGTCGCGCCGCTGGCGGCGCCGTTCGCCGGTGACGTCCCGCGCCGCCGCGGCGTCCTGATGGGCCTGGTCACCGCCGCCGTCTACGGGGTGCTCGGGTGGCGGGTAGGGCTTGAGCCCGTCCTGCCCGCGCTGCTCTACCTCGCCGCGGTCGGCACGCTTCTCGGATTCATCGACGTCAAGGTCAGGAGGCTTCCCGACCGGTTCACGCTGCCTTCCTACGGCATCGCGGCGGCACTCCTGGCCGCCGCCGCGCCATTCACCGACGACGGCCTGCGACGTTTCGAGTACGCGCTCATCGGCATGGCGGCGCTGTTCGCGCTGTATTTCGTCCAGGCGTTCCTGGTTCCCTCCGGCATCGGCATGGGAGACGTGAAACTGTCCGGCGTCCTCGGCCTCTACCTCGGCTGGTTCGGGCAGGACGCCTGGATCCTGGGCCTTCTGGCGACGTACGTCCTTGGCGGCGTGGCCGGGGTCGGCATTATGATCGTCCGCCGTACCCGGAAAGGCGAGTTCGCATTCGGCCCCTACATGCTCGCCGGTGCACTCCTCGCGCTCCTTGCCATTTCCGCCCCCACGACCTGAACTCGCATATTCCTTAGGAACGCGGTGGACGGGACCCCGGGCGGCGCGCCGCGGGCTACGGGACGTCGGTCAGCCGCAGAGCTTCTCGCCGCCCTTAACCCCTCCGCCTATCTTGTTGATGGCGGGCGGGGCGAGCCGCACTCCATTCTTGCCGATGATGAGCCGCACACCGTCCGCCGGAGCCTCGGCGTCAGGGGTGAGGAGGGCGTCGGGAAGGTCGCGCGCGAGCGCCGACGCCTGCGCTTCGGCGGACGGCGCGAAGACGATTCGGCTTTCGGGCGCCGAGGCGCCCTTTTCAACCTTCTTCGCCACTTTGAAACCGCGCTGCCGGAGCTGCTTCACGACACGTCTCACCAGCGCGCCCTGTCCACCGGCGGCGACGACGGTGACGTTCACCTTGCCGGGGTCCGGCGGCGCCTGCTTGGCCTTGACGGGCTCCGCCGGTTCGGCGGGCAGCTCGTTGTCGTGGCGGATCGCGTCGAACAGCGGCCTGGCCGCCTCCTGGCTCCACTGGACGCGGTTCGGGTCGGGCGCGTACCGCTCGACCGGGACGGTCACGAACCGCACCTGACCAGCGCTCATGCCCTTGAGACCGTCGGCCAGCTTCCGCATCGCGGACAGGTCGAGGTCGTCGTCCGTCGTCACCGACTTGGTCGCGGCCTTCAGGAACTTGTACGTCTTCGCCGGGTCGGTGAGGACCGCGCCGCTGGTGGCCTTGTCGACGACCGCCGCCATGAACTTCTGCTGGCGTTCGATCCGCTCCAGATCGGACCCGTTCCCGAGCGAATAGCGGGCTCGCACATAGCCGAGGGCCTGCTCACCCTTCACGGTCTGCTTCCCGGCCTTCAGGTACAGCTCCGCGCGCGGGTCGTGGACGGGCTTGTCGACACAGATCTCGACGCCGCCCAAGGCGTCCACCATCCGCTTGAAACCGGAGAAGTCCACCTGGACGAAATGGTCGATGTGGATTCCGGTGAGCGACTCCAGCATCTTCCACGTACAGGTCGGCCCCGCGAAGGCGAACGCCGTGTTCAGCATCCCGAATCGCGCCGGGACGGTCCCGCCTTTCTCCTTCTCGCACGCGGGGATCTTCACCATCGAGTCGCGGGGAAAGCTGATCCCGACCGCTTGGTCCCTGTTGGGCGACAGATGCAGCAGGATCGCCGTGTCCGACCGCGCCCCCGCTATTTCCGCCGACCCGCCGTACTGGGCGTTGTCGCCCTCGCGCGTGTCCGACCCGATCAGCAGAATGTTCAGCGACTTGTTCAGCTTCTTCGGCCGATCGGCGCCGAGCTGATCGGTGACGTGCTTGGTTCTGATGCCGCCGACCAGATCGTGATACAGCCACCCCGCTCCCGCGCCGCCGAGAAGCATGACGACGACCACGCCGAACGCGACCCGTCGAAGAACCTTCCGCGGCCGCTTACCGCCTCCGCCCGCGGCGCCCTCTTTCCCGTCCTCTGCCCCAGCGCCTCCAGCGCCACCCGTGCTTTTAGCGTCGTCAGCGTCACCCTCCGCCGCGTTCACCGACTCCGCGACCCCGGTGCGGGGCTCCTCCGTCGCCGGGGCTCCCTCGCCCTCGTCCTGCGGGGCTTCGGCTTCGGCGTTTTTGGGCGTGTGTTGGCTGGGCGCGGTTGACGGGTCGTCCGTCTGGGAGGGCTGGCCGGTGCCGGGCGTGGTTTGCGGTGCGTGCGTGCCGAATGGCCCCTCGGCAACCGTGGCGGTGCGGTTTTGGGTCTCGTCGAACACGATGTCGCCGGTCGCCGTGCTGTCTTCCCGCCTGGACACGGGTGACTCGGGGCCGTCCGCCTGTGCCGCTGACGCAGGTGCCGGGTCATCGCCCTTGCCTGAGGGATCGGCAGGGGCGCTGTGGGCGGCCTTGTCCCCCGCGAGATCGTCGCGGCCGGGGTCGTTGTCGCTCATCGGTCCCGTCTCGGCGCGGGCCCTGGTCAGGGCGCGTGGTTTGCGTAGTCCGTCAGTCTATGAAGGCGGCGGGAATCACGGGAAAGCGTGCACCTTCACTTGTTGGATGCGCGAGACGTCCGTTTTGTTGACAAGGCTGCCGAAAACCTGACGTCGCGACGGCGCGAGGTCGGTTCGTCACTTTCCGTCCGCTCCCCGCCGGCGGGTGGGCGCGCCGCCAGCCGGGTGCGCGGCCACGCCTTTTGTTCGGGGTGGGGCACTTTGCGGGTTCATTCGCCATCGGTGTCGGGGCCCGTGGGAGGCAGGGAAATCGGTCGCTCACCGGGGCGGTTAGCGGTCGGTTGGCCTCCGGTGAGGACGGCTGAAGCACGCTTGTCGTAGCCGACCGAAGAGCGGGGGTGATTCGAGATGAGTAAGAACACCAGCGACGTCAAGCAGCTCAAGGTGACCAAGCTCTTGAACGTTCCGATCATGATTCAGAGCGAGTACGTCGGCTGAGCTCGGCGGGTGCCGAAACCATGATCGCGGATCGGGCTTACTTCAGCTGAGATCGAGGAAAAGAGAAAATGGAGCTGCATTGGAAGCCCGATCCTGAGAGGGCGCGGCTCGAACGAGCCGCGCTCTCTCTGTTCATCGGGCAGCAATTGGAAGACCGGCTCGGCTGGGACGCCGACGAGCTGAGCGCGGAACTTGACGGGGATCTCGCCCATCCGGCCATGTTCGTGGCCCTCTGGTCGATGGTCGAAGGCAAGGGTCCGCGATCGTCACGGGACGAGGTCGTCCAGACCGTGCGGGAGAGTCGCCTGCGCGCGGCCGAAGGGGTATGGCACGGGACGCTCGCCGTGGACCTGGTGCCGCCGGAGCAGACCGTGCTGGCACCGACCCTGATCCGGGCCCGGGAGATGACACGGCGGATCGACGGGACGCCGCAGACGTTCACCTTCCACCACCCTGACCGGATAGGGGCTCGTGATCAGATCTTCCAGGTTCGCGAGCTCATCTCGGACTGTTGGCCGGAGATGCTCGCCGAGCTGGAGACGACCGTGTCGTGCCTGGCCTTCTTCACCGCCGGTGCGGCGATCGGGTTCGCCGACGTCCAGACGCATGGCCTCATCGCACTGCGCAGGCAGGATCTGTCCAACGTGACGATCCTCGCCGAGGAGATCATTCATGAGTCATCGCACGTACGGCTCAACGGAATCATGTCCAGCACGGAGTGCCTCCTGGACGACGGAGGACGGCTCTACACGACGCCCCTGCGAAAGGATCCGCGTCCGGCGCCCGGTCTGCTACATCAGTTCTTCGTGCTGGCCAGATTGCGCGAATGGCAGTCCCGGCTGGGAGCCGAAGCCATTCCTGAACGAGTGGAGCGGCAGCGCAAGCAGCTGATCTTCGCCTATGACGTGGTGAACAAGGACCTGCCGCTGACCGACGCCGGGCGGGAATTGGTCTCCACCGTAGGGCCGGTGGGATAGCCGGGCAGGGGATGGGCCGCCGCCCCTCCTGGACGGCCCGCCCCTCGCCCATCCGGCGGCCCGCCCCTCGCCTTCCCGGCGGCCCGCCCCTCGCCCACCCCGGCGGCCCACCCCGGCGGTCTATCCCGCCCTCTCCGTCTCCGTCTCTCCTGTGACGTCTCTCTGTGACGATGATGCTGACCAAGGCTCCGGCGCACGCGGACAACGCCGCCTCCGCTCTTCCCCGTCCTTATCTGATCTGGCTCGGTGCCGCCGTCACGTCGATGATCGGCGACGCGGCCTTCTCGGTGGCGCTCGGGTGGGCGGCGACCGCGCACGGCGGAACCGCCGCCGGCCTGGTCTTCGGGTGCCTCACGGCGCCGAAGATCGCACTTGTGCTCATCGGCGGCGCCGTGGCCGACCGGATCGGCCCCCGCCTGGTGATGCTCGCAGGGGACGCCATGATGCTGGTCACCTGCCTCTCGATGGCCGTCGCCACGATGCTCGTCGGCACGCCGCTCTGGCTCCTCGTCCCGGTCGCCCTGATCTGGGGCAGCGTCAGCGCCTTCTACGTACCGGCGTTCCATTCCATGCCGCGGCGCCTGGTGAACGACGGGCGAATGCCCCGTGCGCTGGCGCTCAAGCAGTCCGGCAACCACCTCGCCGCGCTCGCCGGAGCCCCGCTGGGCGGCCTGATCCTGGTCTCCGGAGGAATGGCCGCGACCGCGGCGGGCAACGTGCTGACCTACGGCATGGTGCTGCTCGTACTCGTCCTGATACGGGTGCCCTTCACGCCGACCGAGCGGCGGACCGGCCTGGTACGCGAGGCCCGGGACGGTCTCGGCCTCGCGTTCCGCGACCCGCCGCTGCGGACCGCGCTGCTGGTGCTCAGCGCGGCGATCGGGCTTTTCGTTTCGGTGTCCACGTTGCTGATACCGCTGCTCACCAGGGCGAACGGACAGACCGCGACCGTGGCCGGAGTACTCCAGGGCAGCATGAGCGTGGGCTTCTTCGTCGTCGGACTCACGGTCGCGCGCCGCGGAGGCGCCGACAGGCTAGGCGTCGCGTCCGCCACCGGAATCCTCGTTATCGGCTGCGGAACGGTGCTGCTGGCGGCGGCCCCCGCCCTGCCGGTGAGCATCACCGCCGCGGCCCTCATCGGCGCCGGGCAGGGGCTCTTCTCCACGCACATCGCGACGCTGATCTACTCCGCCTCGCCCGACTCGCACCTGTCCCGCGTGTCGGCGACCATGTCGCTGGTGCAGTTCGTCAGCGCCGCCGTCTCGGTGGGCGTGTTCGGAAGGTTCGCCGACGGCGTGGGCGCGGTGGCGGCGACGGCGACCGGGGGGACGCTGATCGTGCTGGTCGGGCTGTGCGCGCTGGCCTCCAGGCCGTTCCGGACGGCCCGCGGCGCAAACGGCGAAGCGACCGCCACCGACGGAGACCGGGACTGATGCCGATGGACGGCGGGGCTGATGCCGATGGACGGCGGGCGCGGATCTCACATCGGGCTCGCCGTCCGGGGCAGGAGCGGTGCGCGGTGAAGCGCCAAGGCCGTCTCCGCACGTCGCACGGTGGCGGTGAGGTTTCGCTGCGGTTCGTCGGCAGCGGCCCGTTCGCGTGCGTACAACCGGACGAGGTCGCGGGTCCGATACTGAGGGCAGCCGGGGTGCGCGTCGGCGACGGTGTCGATGAGCTGGGCGTCCACGAGGTCCTCGAAGGACTCCCGCGCCTCCCGGACGGTGGCGTCCAGCAGCAGTGCCCCCACCCAGACGGGGACGACCGGAGCGGTCAGCCACCCGAGCCCGCGTAAGAGCCGGGCCGCCGGTTCGGCCAGCCTCCGGTAGGACAGGGCCAGGCTGGCTCGGACGCTCAGCTGCCCGTACTCCAGCACGCGCAGCCGGTGAGCCGGGTCGGCCATCCGTTCGACCAGCCGGGCCACCCGCGACTGCGGCTGATCGATCAGCCTCGCCGCGACGATCCGGATCGCCAGCGGAAGCCGCTCGCACAGCCGGACCAGTTCCCGCGCGGCCTGCGGTTCCCCGGCGAGGCGTTCGGGGCCGACGAGCCGGCGGAGCAGCTCCAGCGCCTGGTCTTCGTCCGGATCCCGCACCCTGATCTGCCGGACGCCCGCGATTCCGGACAGCCCGGCCCTGCTGGTGATGATCACCCCGCAGCCCGGCGACCCGGGAAGCAGCGGGGTGACCTGCGCCTGGCCCGCGGCGTTGTCGAGCACCACGAGGATCCGGCGACCGGCCAGCCGGGCGCGATACAGCTCCGCCCGCGCCTCCAGCCGCTCCGGGATGTGGTGTTCCCCGACGTCCAGCGCGCGCAGGAACCTGGTCAACACCTCCGCCGGGGAGGCCGGACGCGTGCCCAGGCCGCCGAGGTCGGCGTACAGCTGGCCGTCGCCGAACACCTCGCGCAGGCCGTGCGCGGCGTGGACGGCCAACGCCGACTTGCCCGCTCCGCCGTGTCCCACCAGCGCCCAGACGGCCGGTGCGGTCCCGTCCCCGGGCCGCACCCCCCGCCGGAGTGCGTCGAGTTCGGATGCCCTGCCGGTGAAGTCCGGCACGTCCGTCGGCAACTGGCACACGCCCCCCGGCCGCGAGCCCGACGGGCCGGGCACCTGAGAGCCCGACGGGCCGGGTGCCTGAGAGCCCGACGGGCCGGGTGCCTGCCAGCGCGACGGGTCGGGTGCCTGGGAACCCGAGGGGCCGGGTGTCTGGGGGAGCGGTGGGTCGGGCGGCTGGGGGCGGGGGTGGGTTTTGCCGCGTAGCAGGTCCGCATGCGCGCCGCGGAGAAGCGCCGACGGGTCGACGCCGAGTTCGTCGGCGAGGCGTGCTCTGACGCGTTCGTAGACCCGGAGCCCGTCGGCGCGGCGCCCGCTCGCGCCCAGCAAGGTGATGAGACCCGCGTGGACGGCCTCGTCGAAGGGCAGATCCGCGGCGAGCTCCTGGAGTGGGACGAGCGCCGCGCCCGGTCTCCCGAGTTCGAGCGCGAGGCCGGTGAGCTCGTGTGCGCAGCCGACCCGCCTCCGCTCCAGCCGTGCCACCACGGGATCGTCGTGGAAGGAGTCACCCGCTGACCCCACCGCGGGTCCGTGCCACAGCGCGAGCGCGGTTCGCAGCACGTTGAACCGCTCGTCGAGGTCGGGTTCGCGGAGCGCGGCGTCGGCCAGCGCGGTGAACCTGGAGGCGTCCACGCTCTCTTCCGGGACGTTCAGCAGATAGCCGGTCCCGGTGCTGACGACGCCGTCGTCCAGCCCGGCCGACTCGGCCAGCCATTTCCGCAACCTCGAAATGGTCATGTGCACCGCACCGCGGCTGGAACCGGCAGGTCCCCAGACCAGGTCGATGAGCCGTTCGGTGCCGACCGGCAGGCCGGGGGTGAGCAGCAGCGCGGCCAGCGCGGCCGCCGCGACCGGGCGGGACATCTCCAGAACCCGGCCCCGTGCCCGGACACGAAGCCCGCCGAGGATCTCGAACGAAACGTCCGGCCGGTCCATGAGCCGTCGTCCCCGAGGGGTTCTACCGGCCCCGCACATGCCCGCGTGCGGGCGCCGGGACCGAATCGAGGCTGAGGCCCGTCTGCGCGGCGATGAAGGACAGCACGTCGACGGCGTTGGCGATCGAACGGCCGGTCGCGCGTGATCCGTGTCCTAACGCCGGCTCCACCCGGAGCAGGATCGGACGATCCGAGGCGGTCGCGTGTTGCAGTGCCGCGCACATCTTGTAGGCGTGCATCGGATCCACCCGAGAGTCCTGTTCGAAGACTTTGAACAGGACCGCCGGATAATCCACGCCTTCTCGGACGCGGTGATAAGGCGAATAGGAGAGCAGCCATTCGAACTGCTCGGGGTCGTCGGCGCTGCCGTACTCCGCCTTCCACGCGGGCCCCATGCCGAACCGCTCGTATCGCACCATGTCGAGCAGCGGGGCCACGCACACCGCCGCGCGGTAGAGCTCGGGACGCTGGGTCATGGCCGCGCCCACCAGGAGGCCGCCGTTCGACACACCGAAGATCGCCAGCTTGTCCGGGGTCGTCCAGCCCCGCTCGATGAGCGTCTCGGCCGCCGCGTGAAAGTCGTCGAAGACGTTCTGCTTGCCGCCGAGCATTCCGGCCCGGTGCCAGTCCTCGCCTTCCTCGCCGCCGCCACGCAGGTTCGCGATCGCGTAGACGCCGCCCGCCTCGACCCACGCCAGCAACGACGGGGAGTAGGACGGCCGAAGCGACACCCCGAAACCGCCATAGCCGTACAGGATCGTGGGTCGTGGCCGGTCGTCCCCTTCCGGGACGTCGATCACCATCATGCGCGCCTCGGTGCCGTCCTTCGACCGGTAGGTGATGAGCCGCGTGCGCACGTCCGGTGCCTTCACCATGCCCGGGGCCGATGCCCACAGGCCGGTCTGTCCCGTCGTGGCGTCGTAGCGGCAGATCGCGGTCGGCGTGACGTTGTCGGTGAAGGCGAACCACGCCTCGTGGCCGCCCACGGGCCGCTCGACGATGCCACGGATCGTGCCCCGTCCCGGGGTCTCCACCGAGCCGATGCGCTCACCGGTCGCCAGATCGTGGACGGAGAGCTCGCTGACCGCATGGCGGGTGGAACCGGCGAGCAGGACGCCCTGGCCGAGAACTGATCCGTCGAGGATGGTGAACTCGGTGAGCACCGCCTGCGGATCCTCGGGGATCAGCTCGCGCCAGGACTCGTACGCCGGAGCGGCCGGGTCGAAGACGCAGAGCCGCCCGCGCGGCGCGTCGCGGTCGGTGAGGACGTACGCGCGTCCGTCGCGCCCGACATGGACGACGGCGTCCGCGTCGACCCCCTCCTGGACGACCGTGAGCGCCGGCGCACCGGGCTCGGCGGCCTCCAGATCCGCGATCCACAGATCGGTGCGCGTGGCCGTGCCGGGGGACGCGGAGAGGACGAGCCAGCGGCCGTCCCCGCTCACCGAGACGTCGTACTCGTTGGTCTCGTCCAGCCCGGCGCCCAGGATCGGCAGATCGGCGTCCGGTGAGGTGCCGACACGGTGCAGGTAGACCTGCCGTCGAGACCCGGTCTCGCCCCCGGCCGCCGCACCGGCCGGTAAACCGCGTACGTAGTAGAAGGCCGTACCGCCGGGCAGCCACGCGACCGGCGAGTACCGGCACTGGCCGATCGGCCCCTCGATCCGCGTACCGGACTCGACGTCCAGCACATGAAGCTGCGACTCTTCGCGCCCCCCGGCGGACACCTGGTAGGCCAGCAGCCGTCCCTCCTTGTCCGGCTCCCAGGAGTCCAACGTGGTCGAGCCGGACGGGTCCAGATCCATCGAGTCGATCAGCGCCCGTTCCGGGTCCCCGTCCGCGGCCACCGTGAAGAGCACCGGGTGCTCCTGCCCGGGTGCGCGGCGCAGGAAGAACCGCCGATCACCCGCCACACCGGCAGGCCGATGTGACCTGCGTCGCTGAGTTCGGCGATCCGTGCGCGGAGCCGGTCCCGGCCCGATAATAATTCGCCCATCGCGCTGTGGAAGAGCGTTTCCTGGGCCTCCAGCCATTTCTCTCTGTCGATGTTCTGCTCGTCTTCCAGCCACCGATAGGGGTCGGCGACAAGGCGGCCGTGAATCTGTTCGGCGATATCCTGTCGAGCAGCTGATGGGTACGATGATCGGCTCATTATCGAATTCCCGTCTGGTGGGTTCCGGCCCGAGCCCCGGCATTGCCGGGGCCGGTGGACGCGTCGACGCTCATGCTGTCGAGCACACCACCCTGACCCCGGCCCCGGCCCTGGCCGCCCGGCCACCGATCATGGCCGGGCGGCCAGAACGACGAATGCCGGGTCATCGTTTGAGCTGGATCCAGGACACCGAGGGCGGGATCGGGCGGCCGGCGAGGGTTCCGGCGAAGGTCAGCTCGTAGTCCACGCCCGGACGGGGTCCCCGGCCCGCGGCGACGGTGTAGGGCACGCTGACGCGGCCCTGGGCCGGGATGGTGATCGTCGTGGCGGTGCCCGGGCGGATCGTCCAACCGCCGGAGACGCGTCCGGACACGGTGATCTTCCGCGGGCGGTCGCCGAAGTTGTAGGCGTCGAGCCACATGCGCGTGGTGGCGTCCATCCGGTAGCCGAGGGGCGGTTCGGTCTCGCCGTTGTCCTTGCCGGGGGCGGCGTTCGCGGCGGTGTACCGCTGGCTGAGCACGATCTGCTCGGCCGCCGATGGCCCGCTCCGGGGACGCTCCTCGCCGCGCGGACGGCCAGGGCGGCGTTCGGTGCGGCGCGACACGAGGTAGATCGGGTCGGGTGAGGCCGTCACCTGCGTGGTTCCGTCCCCGGCCTGGTTCGCGGTGCCCAGGGGTGCGCCCATGATGTCGTAGCGGCCCGCCGGTCCGGACACCGGGACCTTCACACGGGTGGGCTTGGCCGCCCACAGCACCGTGACCGTCGTGGTGCCGCTGTCGAAGACGTGGCCGGAGACCCCCGCGGGAAGGCCAGGCAGCCGCCGGACGAAGTCCGCCCTGCCCAGCAACGCGGTGAGGGCGGCGTGCGCGCTGTACGCGGGCAGCGGCTGGAAGCCGCGGCTGAACACCGAGAACGTGATCCCGTCGTCGGTCAGCGGCGGTCCGGCGAACCAGAAGTGCTTGTCCACCCCGGCCGCGAGGTCTTCGACGGCCGACCGGACCAGGTACCGCGCCTGCTCGGACTGCCGGGCCCGGGTGGGGTCCCGTCCGGGCTCGACCGGCAGGAAGATCCCGGATTCGGTCATCCACATCCCGGTCGAGCCGCCATGCCGCCGCCACAGTTCGCGCTGGTCCTCGGCGGAACTCGGGACCTCGGGCTCGGGCGCCCCCGGCGGCCACGGGTAGCCGTGGAACGACCAGATGTCGGCGTACCGGACGACGTCGCTGCGCAGCATCAGTTTCTGGTAGGGGGTGTCGCTCGCCATGCCCGGCAGCGCGATGAGCGGCCGGTCGCGGCGGGACGCCACGCCGAGCGCGGCCGCCTTGACGTAGGCGGCCTGCTGGTCCCCGGTGCCGGCGGTGGCGTCGACGTCGGGCTCGTTCGACATCTGGACGACGTCGGGCCGGATCCCGGCGGCCTTGCCCGCCACGTGCCGGGCGTATCCGTAGGCGAGGCGCAGGTCGGCCGGGAGCGGGACGGACGTCGGGGTCATCGCCCACGCGGGCGGGTCTTCGATGACCTCCAGCGTTTTGAGGCCGTGGCCGTGGAGCGCGGCGGTGACCTTGTCCTGCGGGGTCGGCGCGTAGCGGCCGCGGCGCGGCTCGGTGGCGGGCCAGGACCGGCCGTCGCGCACGTACCCGGCCCCCATCTGCCGCAGCGCGCCGGCCAGCGCGTCCAGCCGGGCCGACGGCACCAGGGCGCGGACCCAGGTGTTGACCCCGAACCGGTTGCCCGCACCGTGGACGGGCCGCTGCCGGGGCAGCCGCGCGAAACGTCCGACCACCGGCACCCCGGCTGGTGCCTCGGACAGCGTTCCGGACAGTGTCGCGCGCGTCGTGTAATGGCCCGGCGGCAGGTCCGGCAACGCGACGGTCGCCGTCATGGCACCTGCCGGAATGGTGACGTTCCCGGAGGTGACCCGGACGGAGCGGTGGTCGCTGATGTCGTACCGGACGGTCCGCGCGGCCGCCGTGCGCGCGTTGAGGCGGAAGTGCAGGTCAGCCCGCGACCGGTAGACGCCGAGGTTGGCGGCGGGGTCCTGGATGTGGACGTCCGACAGCGCGACCGGTGTCGGCGTCAGGGTGAACGAGTCGAGCAGGAACCAGTGGAGCACCGACCCCGCCACGGCCACGGGCTCGTCGATCCTGAAGGTGATCGTGTTGGCGCCCCGGCGCAGCTCGACGTCGCCCAGCCGCAGCCGGTAGAGGTCACCCCAGGCATGCCGAGCCCCCACCCAGTACGCCTGCGATCTGGCGACCTGCGCGGACGGACCGCCGTTGACCGCCAGGTGGAAGGTGGAGCCGATCTCGGCGTCCTCCACCTGCTCAACCGGGGAGGACGCCGTCGCGTCCAGCCGGTACGGGCCCGCGGCAGGCGCGTGGACGGTGTACGTGGCGTACCAGCCCTGCCCCTGGGGCCTGCGTGGCGTGGCCAGAGCCAGGTACTGTCCGCCGGACGCCCGCTTGTCGGCCGCCGCGGGGATGTCGGTCCGGGTCGCGGACTCGCCTTCGATCTCGATCGGGGCCGCGGCGGCGCGCGCGTTCGCCTGCGCGCCGGTCACGGTGGTTACGGTGGTCGGCCCTAGTCCTAATGCCAGCGTCGCGGTGACGGCGGTGGCCGCCTTTCCGCGCCCGGCGAGTGCGTTGACGACGTTCATGCGGGCGAGCCCATCACCGGACCGCGGCGGCCGCCTCGGCCGTCCGGCCTCCGATCCTGGCCGGGTGGCCACGAGCACCGGTCGATCGGCCAGTGCCGTTCGCCCGATCCGTCCCTAGGCTCGGCTCATGCACCGGATCCGCCGGGCCGCCGCCGTCACCGGGACCCGGCGCCGGACCGCTCGCGACTGGGCCGCCGACGCCGCGCTGATCGGCGGCGCGTGGCTGGTCTGGGCCGACGCGTGGTGGACCCTTCCGCAGGAGAGCGGCCTGCCCGGCTGGATGATCGCGATCGACTCCTGGCTCGGCGCCCTCGCGTGCCTGGCGCTGTGCTGGCGGCGGCGCTTCCCGCTCGGACTGGCCCTGCTGCTGGCGCCGCTGCTCACGGTGTCGGCCGCCGCGACCGGCGCCGCCGTCGTCGCCGTGCTCACCGTGGCCGTCCATCGGGACTGGCAGGTCGCCGCGCTGGTCACCGGGCTCAACCTGCTGATGGTCGTTCCCTCCGGGCTGCTCTTCCCGCCGCCTGGCAGCACCGGAGGGCAGAACGCGGTGTCCCTGGTCCTGATCTTCGTGGCGCCGCTCGGCTGGGGCATGGCCGTCCGGGCCCGGCGGCGGCTGGCGGCCGCCGCGCGCCTGGAGGCCGAGCGGCGGCTGCGCGAGCACGCGTTGCAGGTCGCCGACGCCCGGCGGGCCGAGCGCGCGCGGATCGCCCGCGAGATGCACGACGTGCTGGCCCACCGCGTCTCCCTGCTGGCCATGCACGCCGGGGCGCTGGCTTACCGCACGACCCAGGCCGAGACGGGAAAGGGGCCGCCGCTGGAGGCGGCCGAGGTGCGGGAGGCGGTCGAGGTCATCTGCGGCAACGCCCGCCTGGCGCTCGACGAGCTCGGCGACGTGCTGGCGGCGCTGCGCTCCGACGACGCCGGAGACGACGCCGGCGGTCCCGGCACCGGGGGCCTCGTGCCGCGCCGGCCGCAGCCGCGCATGGCCGAGATCGCCGCCCTGATCGACGAGGCGCGGGCGGCGGGGCAGCGGATCGCGTTCGACGCCGGGGACGTGCTGGACGCGGCGGCCCCGCCGCGTCCCCAGGTGCAGCGCACCGCCTACCGCACCGTCCAGGAGGGCCTGACCAACGCCCGCAAACACGCCCCCGGAGCCCCGGTCGCCGTCCGGCTCGCAGGACGGCCGGGAGACGGCCTGGAAGTGGTGGTGACCAGCGCGATGACGGACCCCGCCGACGCGACCCTGCCCGGCGCCGGACGGGGCCTGGCCGGCCTCGCCGAACGGGTAGCACTGGACGGCGGCACCCTGGAGCACGGCCCGCGCGACGGAGCCTTCCGGCTCGCCGCCCGGCTACCGTGGCCGCCATGACCGAGGAGACGCCCGCGCCCGTGGAGGCGCCCGCGCCCGTGGAGGCGCCCGCGCCCGTCCGGGTCCTGCTCGTTGACGACGACCCGCTGGTGCGCACCGGGCTGCGGCTGATGCTGCGCGGCGCCCCCGACCTGGCGGTGGTGGGCGAGGTCGCCGACGGCGCCGGCGTCGTCGACGCCGTGTCCCGCCTGCAGCCCGACGTCGTCCTCATGGACGTGCGGATGCCCTACCTGGACGGCATCGCCGCGACCAGGGCGCTCACCGCCCGCGGGGACGGGGCGCCGGACGTCATCGTCCTGACGACGTTCGGCGACGACGCCAACGTCGTGGCCGCGCTGCGCGCCGGGGCGGCCGGCTTCCTGCTCAAGCACGCCGGGCCCGCCGAGATCGTCGACGCCGTCCGGCGCTCGGCGGCGGGCGAGCCGGTGCTCTCGCCGGCCGTGACGCGCACGCTGATCGACCGCCTCACCACGCGACCGGCGGAGGACGTCCGCTCCGCCGAGGCCCGCCGGCGCATGACCGCGCTGTCGCGACGCGAGCGCGAGGTGGCGGCGGCCGTCGCCGAAGGCCTGCCGAACTCCGAGATCGCCGAACGCCTCTTCATGTCGGTCGGCAGCGTCAAGGCCCACATCTCCAGCGCCCTGACGAAACTCGACCTGTGCAACCGCATCCAACTCGCCATCCTCGCCCACGACGCGACCGACCCCTGACCCATGCCGTTGTGTACTCGTCTCCATTCCGCTGGGCAATAACAACTGGTTATGGATGACGGGCGGTGTCCGGGCGCCGTTCGGACGCTAAAGTCTGTGGTCAGACTCACATGCGGGTTCCCCCTGTTATGTATGTCACAGCTCCCGTCAGGTGGCGTAAGGTCGCTTCGCTAGAAGCGCACACGAGGCGTCACCGCCCGCATGCGGCACGGTCTCCGGCCGCCGTCTGCGGCTTCGGCCGGGGCGCACGGTTCAGGCATACGGGCCAACGGTTCAGGCATACGGCCGAGGGTCCGGTTCCAGGGGCGACGGCCGGGCGGCGACGGACGCGTGGATGCGCGCAGACCGTGATACGGGGACACGACGACCCGAGCTCAGGAGAGCGATCGATGAGCACTGTGGAGGCGCCGGCCAAGTCGCGCGCCCAGATCAAGGAACGCACGCTCCGGAAGGACAACTGGCGCCTGTATCCGGTCACGACCTTCGTGATCTTCACCGCGTGGGTGGTGTACGCGACCGTCCGGGCCTTCTGGGGCTCCGCTTTCTACGTCCCGGAGTTCCATTACCTGACGCCGTTCTACTCGCCGTGTTTCAACGAGATCTGCAACAACGTGACGGTGGACGGCCACACGGGCAATGCGGCGGAGTTCGGGACGTTCCTGCCGGAGTCCACCCGGGGCTGGATTCCCTTCGCGGCGATCTCGCTGCCGTTCCTGCTGCTGTTCCGCCTTACCTGCTACTACTACCGCAAGGCGTACTACCGCTCGTTCTGGGCGTCGCCGTCCGCGTGCGCCGTCAAGGAGCCGCACGGCAAGTACACCGGCGAGCGGCGCTTCCCGCTGATCGCGCAGAACCTGCACCGCTACTTCTGGCTCGCGGCCGTCCTCATCTCGCTCGTCAACACCTACGACGCGATCCTCGCCTTCCACGGCGAGGACGGCGGGTTCGGCATCGGGCTCGGCACGCTCATCCTGGTCGCCAACGTGGTCCTGCTCTGGCTGTACACCCTGTCGTGCCACTCGTGCCGGCACATCGTCGGCGGGCAGTTGAAGAACTTCTCCAAGCACCCCCTCCGCTACAAGATGTGGGGCTGGGTGTCCAAGATCAACGAGCGGCACGGCACGTACGCGCTGATCACCCTGGGCTCGCTGGTGGCCGCCGACCTGTACGTCGCGCTCGTCGCCAGCGAGACCATCTCCGACCTGCGTATCTTCAACTGAGGCCAAGGAATCATGACTGAGATCGAGAGGCACTCGTACGACGTCGTGGTCATCGGTGCCGGCGGCGCCGGGCTGCGCGCGGCGATCGAGGCGCGCCTCCAGGGCAAGAAGACCGCGATCATCTCCAAGTCGCTGTTCGGCAAGGCCCACACGGTGATGGCCGAGGGCGGCGCCGCCGCCGCGATGGGCAACGTCAACGCCAACGACAACTGGATGGTCCACTTCCGCGACACCATGCGCGGCGGCAAGTTCATGAACAGCTGGCGGATGGCGGAGCTGCACGCCAAGGAGGCCCCGGACCGCATCTGGGAGCTGGAGCACTGGGGCGCGCTGTTCGACCGCACCAAGGACGGCAAGATCAGCCAGCGCAACTTCGGCGGCCACGAGTACCCGCGGCTCGCCCACGTCGGCGACCGGACGGGCCTGGAGCTGATCCGCACCACCCAGCAGAAGGTCGTCGCGCTCCAGCAGCAGGACCGCGCCGAGCACGGCGACTACGAGGCCCGGCTGAAGGTCTGGGCCGAGACGACGGTGACGCGGCTGCTGAAGGACGCCGACGGCAACATCTGCGGCGCGTTCGGCTACGTCCGCGAGACCGGCAAGTTCGTCGTGTTCGAGGCGCCCGCCGTGGTGCTCGCGACCGGCGGCATCGGCAAGGCGTTCAAGGTCACGTCCAACTCCTGGGAGTACACCGGGGACGGGCACGCGCTGGCCCTGCTGGCCGGCGGGACGCTGCTGAACATGGAGTTCGTGCAGTTCCACCCGACGGGGATGGTCTGGCCGCCGTCCGTCAAGGGCATCCTCGTGACCGAGTCGGTGCGCGGCGACCGCGGCGTCCTCAGGAACTCCGAGGGCAAGCGGTTCATGTTCAACTACATCCCCGAGGTGTTCAAGAACCAGTACGCGACCACCGAGGAGGAGGGCGACCGCTGGTACGACGACCCGGAGAACAACAAGCGCCCGCCTGAGCTGCTGCCGCGCGACGAGGTCGCGCGCGCGATCAACTCCGAGGTCAAGGCGGGCCGGGGCTCGCCGCACGGCGGCGTGTTCCTCACCGTCGTCGACCGGATGCCGGGCGGCGCCGCCGAGATCGTCAAGCGGCTGCCGTCGATGTACCACCAGTTCAAGGAGCTGGCGGACGTCGACATCACCAAGGAGGCGATGGAGGTCGGCCCGACCTGCCACTACGTGATGGGCGGGGTGGAGGTCGACCCCGACACCGGGGCCGCGCTGGTGCCGGGACTGTTCGCGGCGGGCGAGGTCTCCGGCGGCATGCACGGGTCGAACCGGCTCGGCGGCAACTCGCTGTCCGACCTGCTGGTCTTCGGACGGCGGGCGGGGCTGGGCGCGTCCGAGTACGTGGACGCGCTGCCCGCGCGTCCCGCCGTCCCGGACGCGGAGGTCGAGGCCGCCGCCGCGGAGGCGCTGGCGCCGTTCGAGCGGGAGGGCGGCGAGAACCCGTACGCCGTCCACGCCGAGCTGCAGCAGACGATGAACGAGCTGGTCGGCATCATCCGCAAGGAGGGGGAGCTGGAGCAGGCGATCGAGTCGCTCGTCAAGCTCCGCGAGCGGGTCGCGAACGTGAGCGTCGAGCCGGTCGCGGTCAACGACGGCCGCGGCTACCACCCGGGCTGGCACCTCGCGCTCGACCTGCGCAACATGCTGCTGGTGTCGGAGGCGGTCGCGAAGGCGGCGCTGGAGCGGCAGGAGAGCCGCGGCGGCCACACCCGCGACGACTACCCGCAGATGTCCGCGGACTGGCGGAAGGTCAACCTGGTCTGCTCGCTGGCCGGCGACCCGTCGTCCCCGCACGTCGCGCTGAGGCGGCAGGCGATGGAGCCGATGCGCGCCGACCTGCTCGAACTGTTCGACAACGACGAGCTGAAGAAGTACCTGACCGCCGAGGAGCTGCCGGCGGGCCTCGCCGAGGAGGCCAAGACCGAGGCGGCCGAGGCGGCCGCCGGTTCGGGCGCGACCGCGGCGGCGGCCAAGGCCGATGCGGGCGACGGCAAGGACGACGAGGAGGACGGCCGATGAGCTACGAGGCCAAGTTCAAGGTCTGGCGCGGCGACGACGGCGACGGCGAGCTCACCGACTACACCGTCGAGGTCAACGAGGGCGAGGTCGTCCTCGACATCATCCACCGGCTGCAGGCCACGCAGGCCCCCGACCTCGCCGTCCGGTGGAACTGCAAGGCGGGCAAGTGCGGCTCCTGTTCCGCGGAGATCAACGGCATGCCGCGGCTGCTGTGCATGACCCGGATGTCGACGTTCGACCCGGCCGAGACGGTCACGGTCACGCCGGTCCGCACGTTCCCCGTCATCCGCGACCTCGTGACGGACGTGTCGTACAACTACCAGAAGGCCCGGGAGATCCCGTCCTTCGACCCGGGTGACGCCAAGCCGGGCGAGCTGCGCATGCAGCAGGTGGACGTGGAGCGCTCGCAGGAGTTCCGCAAGTGCATCGAGTGCTTCCTGTGCCAGAACGTGTGCCACGTGATCCGCGACCATGAGGAGAACAAGGCCGACTTCTCCGGCCCGCGCTTCCTGATGCGGATCGGCGAGCTGGAGATGCACCCGGCGGACGTCGCGGACCGGCGCGAGATCGCGGCGAAGGACCACGGGCTCGGGTTCTGCAACATCACCAAGTGCTGCACCGAGGTCTGCCCCGAGCACATCAAGATCACTGACAATGCGCTGATCCCGATGAAGGAGCGGGTCGTCGGCCGCAAGTACGACCCGGTGGTGTGGCTCGGCAGCAAGCTCGGCATCGTCAAGAAGGGCCAGGACACGCCGTCCGCCTGACGGCCTGTGCGCCTGACGGCCCGTGCGGTTGACGGCCCGTCCGGCCGCCGGTCGAGGTTCTCGCGAGCGTCCCCCGCCGCCCCGCGCGACGGGGGACGTTCGCGCTACCGCCACACGTGAACGATGCTCTGGCATGCGTCGTCCCCGTTTCGCGACGGGCGGCGTGCCCCCGGGCCGCCGCCCGTCGTTCCGCCGTTCCCCTGAACGCGGAGGACGCTGGGTGGCCTCCCGGCCGCACACGCCAAGAGCAACCCTCGCCCGCCCCCGGCGCATTGAATAGGGATTAGTGCACACAACGCGTGATTGAACCGTGATTGTTTTTCGGGGCCACGGGAAGCCCGGATCCCTTTAGCGTGGTGGGCATGAGCGCCCTCGAACCGGGCTCGTTCCTTGCCGATCTCACTCGGGCGGAACGCGAGGACCTGGAGTCACGTGGCCGCGTCCGCGATTTCGAACGGGGGGACACGCTCTTCGTCGAGGGGGAGGAGCCCGGCTGGGTCGCCGTCCTGCTGAAGGGCCGGGTGAAGGCGTTCTCCTACCGTGAGCAGGGCGGCGAGGCCCTGCTCGCGGTGCGCGGCCCTGGCGCGCTGCTCGGCGAGGTCGCCGCGATCGACGGGCTGCCCCGGTCCGCGTCGGTGGCGGCGCTGGAGCCGGTGCGGGCGCTCGCCGTCACGGCGGACGAGTTCATGGCGTTCCTCCAGGCGCACGGCCGCGTCTCCATCATCATCATGCGGATGCTGTGCCAGCGGTGGCGCGACGCCGACCGCAAGCGCGCCGAGTTCGGCATGTTCGACGCCACCGGACGCGTCGCGCAGCGCCTCGTCGAGCTGGCCGAGCGGTTCGGCGTGCCGTACGAGCGGCGGACGGGCCCGGGGGCGGGCGGCCAGAGCGTCCGCATCACGTTGAACCTGTCGCAGGAGGAGCTGGCCGGGTGGGTCGGCGCGTCCCGCGAGGCGGTCAGCAAGGCGCTGCGCACGCTGCGCGCGCACGGCTGGATCGAGACGGGACGGCGGCGGCTGATCGTCCACGACCTCCAGGCCCTGCGCCGCCACGCCCGCTAGCCGCCACGCCCGCCAGCCGCCACGCCCGCCAGCGTGACCCGGATCGGCGCAGGCGGGACGGCGGGTGCGGGCGGGCGGACGGGCGGCACGTAATCTGTGCAGGATGCAGTTGCAGCAGCTCGCCTACTTCGTCGCGGTCGCGGAGGTACGCCACTTCACGCAGGCCGCCGAGCTCCTGCGGGTGGCGCAGCCTTCGCTGTCCAAGCAGATCCGCGCGCTGGAGACGGAGCTGAACGTCTCCCTGTTCAGCCGCGCCAGGGGCAACATCACCCTGACGCCCGCCGGTGAGGCCCTGCTGCCGCTGGCCAAACGCATCCTCGCCGACGTCGACACCGCGCGCCTGGAAGTGCAAGAGCTGGTCGGGTTGAAACGTGGGCGGGTGCGGCTGGGCGCTACACCGTCCCTCTGCGCGGGCCTTCTCGCGGACGTTCTGCGCCGCTTCCACGACGCCTACCCGGGGATTCAGCTCCTCGTCGAAGAGGGAGGCTCGCGGGACCTCGTCCGGGAGCTGACCCGCGGGTCGCTGGACATGGCGCTGGTCATCCTCCCGCTGCACGGTGACCCGCCCCTGGACACGACCCCGATCCTGCGCGAACACCTCGTCGTGGCCTCTCCGGCGGGGCCGTCCGAAACGGAGCGGGGCGTCCCGGAGCGGTCGCTGAAGGCGGCGAAGCTGCCGCGCCGCCCGTTTCTGCGCATCGAAGATCTGCGGAACCGTCCGCTGGTGATGTTCCGTCCGGGATACGACCTGCGGGAGGCGACCATCAGCGCGTGCCGCGCCGCCGGGTTCGAGCCCAGGTTCGCGGTGGAGGGCGGCGAGATGGACGCCGTGCTGCGGTTCGTCGAGGTCGGGCTCGGTATCGCGGTCGTCCCGAGCATGGTCCTGTCCGGACGGCCAGGACTGCGCGGCACGCCCCTCGTCCTGCCCGACGAGGAGGCGCGGCGCGGCCGTCACGGCCCGGGCCTCCTCCGGACGGTCGCGCTCGCGCACCGCAAGGACGTCGAGCTCACCCACGCGGCGCGCGCCTTCCAGGAGACCCTGCAGACGTTCCTCGTCGAGGCGGGCCTCGCCGGAAGCCTCCCCGCGGGCGTCGAGACCCTCGTCCACGGCTAGCGGCCGCGCTGCCCGCGCCGCTGGTCAGGCGGACAGGGCCGCTGGTCAGGCGGACAGGAGGGCGTTCAGGAGGCGGGCGCGGACGGTGGTGTCGTCGCCTTCGGGCGGGTGCCAGGGGCAGGCGATGTCCAGGGCGGCGACGCGGCCGGTGGCCAGGACGCGGCGGACGGACGCCAGCACGGCCCCGGTCGACGGGCCGCCGCCGACCGGGTACTTCAGGCCCGGCAGCTCGTCCTTGTCGATCACGTCCACGTCGATGTGGAGGAGGAGCGGGCCGCCGGGGAGGACGACGTCGTCCACCGGGCAGTGCCGCACCTTCGACGTGGCCAGGAAGTCCTCCTCGCCCGGGTCGAGGTCGCGGGCGTCCACCAGGACGGCGCGCTCCTCGGGCAGCGGGCGGAGTCCGATGCGGTCGGCGAGGAGTTCGGGATGGTCGCCGACGATCTGCCGCAGCGGCATCCCGCCGATGTACCCGGACGTGGAGCTCTCCAGGGAGTGGATGTCGCCGTGCGCGTCGAACCAGATGACGGACGCGTCCACGCCCGCGCGCTGCACGCCCGCGAGGACGGCCTCGGCGACCAGGCAGTCACCGGACACCACCGACGGCGTCGTCCCGCCGGAGACCTGGTCGGCGACCTCGGCGGAGACGAGTTCGTAGAGCGCGGCGACGCGCGTCCAGACGTCGCCGTCCGGCAGTTCGCGCGTCACCGGGATGACGTCGAGGCCGGGGAGGGGGAAGGAGGCGTCGGGCAGTCGTTCGTCCTGGTGGTAGGGGACCAGTGTGACCGTCATGCCTTCCACACTAGGAGACGTGCCGCCTTCCGCCCGCGGTCGCTTTCAGGTAGTCGTGGTTGAGGCGGCCGATGACGTCGAGGGGGATGCCCTTCGGGCAGGCCGCGGTGCATTCGCCGGTGTTGGTGCAGCCGCCGAAGCCCTCCTCGTCGTGCGTGCCGAGCATGGACACGACCCGGTCCCAGCGTTCCGGCTGGCCCTGCGGCATCAGCCCGAGGTGGGTGACCTTGGCGCCGAGGAACAGGGCGGCGGAGCCGTTGGGGCAGGCCGCGACGCACGCGCCGCAGCCGATGCACTCGGCGGCCTCGAACGCCTGGTCGGCGTCCGGCTTCGGGACGGGCGTCGCGTGCGCCTCGGGGGCGGTGCCGGTCGGGGCGGTGATGAAGCCGCCCGCCTGGATGATCCGGTCGAACGCCGAACGGTCGACGACCAGGTCCTTCACCACGGGGAACGCCGCGGCGCGCCACGGCTCGACGTCGATGACCTCGCCGTCCTCGAACTTGCGCATGTGGAGCTGGCAGGTGGTCGTGTTGCGCTCCGGGCCGTGCGGGGTGCCGTTGATGACGAGCGAGCACATTCCGCAGATGCCCTCGCGGCAGTCGTGGTCGAACGCGACGGGCTCGTCGCCGGACGCGATGAGCTTCTCGTTGAGGACGTCCAGCATTTCCAGGAACGACGCGTCGGGGGAGATGCCGTCGAGCTCGTACTCGACCATCGCGCCCTTGTCGTCCGGGCCGCTCTGGCGCCAGACGCGCAGTGTGAGCTTCACTTGTACGACCTCTGACTCGGCTTGACGTATTCGAAGTTCAGCGCTTCCTTGTGCAGGACGGGCCTTTCGTGTTCCCCCGCCCATTCCCAGGCGGCGACGTAGGCGAAGTTGTCGTCGTCGCGCTTGGCCTCGCCGTCCTCGTCCTGGCTTTCGGCGCGGAAATGGCCGCCGCAGGACTCGGTGCGGTGCAGCGCGTCGACGACCATCAGCTCGGCCAGCTCGAAGAAGTCGGCGACGCGTCCGGCCTTTTCCAGCTGCTGGTTGAGCTCTTCGCCCTTGCCGGTGACCTTGACGCGCTCCCAGAATTCGGCGTGCAGCGCGGGGATGAGGTCGAGTGCCTTGCGCAGCCCTTCCTCGGCGCGTTCCATGCCGCAGTACTCCCACATGATGTGGCCGAGTTCGCGGTGGAACGAGTCGACGGAGCGGTCGCCGTCGACGGCCAGCAGCCTGTCGATGCGCGCCCGCACCCTGTCTTCGGCCTCGGTGACGGCGGTGTCGGCGACCGGCTGGAGCGGGTTGCGGGCGATGTAGTCGCCGATGGTGTTGGGGAGGACGAAGTAGCCGTCCGCCAGGCCCTGCATCAGCGCGGACGCGCCGAGCCGGTTCGCGCCGTGGTCGGAGAAGTTCGCCTCGCCGATGACGAACAAGCCGGGGATAGTCGATTCCAGGTCGTAGTCGACCCACAGGCCGCCCATCGTGTAATGGACGGCGGGATAAATGCGCATTGGCGTGTCGTACGGGTTCTCGCCGGTGATGCGCTCGTACATCTCGAAGAGGTTGCCGTACTTGGCCTCGACCTTGTCCCGGCCGAGCCGCTCGATCGCGTCGGCGAAGTCGAGGTAGACGCCGAGCCCGCCGGGGCCGACGCCGCGTCCTTCGTCGCACACGTTCTTCGCCGCGCGGGACGCGATATCGCGCGGGACGAGATTGCCGAACGACGGGTAGACGCGCTCCAGGTAATAGTCGCGCTCGTCCTCGGGAATGTCGCCGGGACGCCGGGTGTCGCCGCCTTTCTTCGGCACCCACACGCGGCCGTCGTTGCGCAGCGACTCCGACATCAGCGTCAGCTTGGACTGGTGGTCGCCGCTGACCGGGATGCACGTCGGGTGGATCTGCGTGTAGCACGGGTTGGCGAAAAGCGCGCCGTGCCGGTGGGCGCGCCAGGACGCGGTGACGTTCGAGCCCATCGCGTTGGTGGACAGGAAGTACACGTTGCCGTAGCCACCGGACGCCAGTACTACGGCGTCCGCCGTGTAGTGCTTGATCTCGCCGTTGATGAGGTTCCGGACGACGACTCCGCGCGCGCGCCCGTCCTCCATGATGAGGTCGAGCATCTCGTGGCGCGGGTACAGCTCGACGTTGCCCGCGTCCACCTGCCGCATCAGCGCCTGGTACGCGCCGAGCAGCAGCTGCTGGCCCGTCTGGCCGCGCGCGTAGAAGGTGCGGGAGACCTGCGTCCCGCCGAACGAGCGGTTGTCGAGCAGGCCGCCGTACTCGCGGGCGAACGGGACGCCCTGCGCGACGCACTGGTCGATGATGGTGCGGGAGATGTCGGCGAGCCGGTGCACGTTCGACTCGCGGGACCGGAAGTCGCCGCCCTTGACCGTCTCGTAGAACAGCCGGTACACGCTGTCGCCGTCGTTGCGGTAGTTCTTCGCGGCGTTGATGCCGCCCTGCGCGGCGATGGAGTGGGCGCGGCGCGGCGAGTCCTGGAAGCAGAACTGGACGACGTGGTATCCGGCCTCGCCGAGCGTCGCCCCGGCGGAGCCGCCCGCGAGGCCCGTGCCGATGATGATGATCTTCTTCTTGCGCTTGTTGGCGGGGTTGACCTGCTTGGCCTCGAACTTGCGGGTCGTCCAGCGGTCCTCGATGGGGCCGGCCGGGGCCTTGCCGTCGGCGATCGGCTCGCCGGACGTGTAGAAGGCGTCGTTCATGTTCAGCTCACCCACCCGAACGTGATGGACAGGGGGACGGAGACGAAGCCGAGCGTGACCAGCCCGGCGACGGACGCGGAGAGCCCCCGCAGGGCCCGCTCGCGGCGCGGCGTGCGCAGCCCGAGCGTCTGGAACGCGCTCCAGACGCCGTGGTGCAGATGCAGGCCGACGAGCACGACCGCGAGGACGTACCAGACGGTGATGTACCAGCGGGACGGGTCGAAGTCGGCCACGACCCGCTCGTACGGGGTGGCGTCGGAGCCCTTGGGGTTCACGACGAGGAACGTCAGGTCCAGCAGGTGCCAGACGACGTACACGGCGATGATGACGCCGCCGTACCGCATCGTGCGTACGGCGTAGCCCTGCGCGTGCGACTTCTTCTTCGACTGGTACTTCACGGGCCGCGCGGCGGACGCGCGCCGTGCCAGCGACACCGCCGACCACATGTGCAGCACGACCGACACCCCGAGCACGACCTCGATCAGCGTCAGGACGGTGCGGCGCGGCACCGCGGGCTCGCCGAGCGTGCGCAGCCAGTGCGCGTAGTGGTTGAAGTCCTCCGCGCCGAAGAAGATCTTCAGGTTCCCGACCATGTGCGCGATCAGGTACGCGACGAGAACGCCGCCGGTCACGGCCATGACGGCCTTCTTGCCGACGGTCGACCGGTAGATCGCGGGTATCGCTATAGCCACACGGCGAACGCTACGACCGCCTCGGGTAAGAACTCCAAGTCATCGGAGCACTCGTTTCGATAGCCACAGGCTATGAGGAAAGCGGAACGGGCATCAAGCCCCTTCTGCGACAAACAGGCAGGTGAGTGACTTCACAGGACGTCCGGGAACCGGCCCGGAGAGTGACCTGAGCGACAGGGGCGTCAGCTTTGCCGGGACAGCAGAAGGACGGCCAGGTCGTCGGTCAGCGCGCCGCCGTTGAGACGTTCCACTTCGCCGACCAGCTCGTCGATGAGCGACCGTCCGGCGACGCCGCCGCCGCGCGCCGCCCGCGCCAGCCCGACGAGGCCGTCGGTGCCGAGCCGCTCGGAGCCCTCGCCGACCCGCCCCTCGATCAGGCCGTCGGTGTAGAGCAGCAGGCTCCACGACTCGCCGAGGTCGATCTCGGTCGTCGGCCACTCCGCGCCGGGCACCAGGCCGAGCGCGGGCCCGTGCGCGTACTCCGGCAGCGCCGCGACCTCGAAGCCGCCCGCCCCCGGGAATCCGGGCGTGGGCGGCTCGCGGAAGAGCAGCGGCGCGGGATGCCCGGCGAGGTGCATCCGGGCGGTCCGCCGGGACGGCGCGATCGTGATCATGCAGAGTGTGGTGAAGATCTCCTCGCTGCGCCGCTCGTGGCCGAGGACGGTGTCGAGGGTGCCGAGGAGCTGCTCGCCGGTGTGCCCGGCGAGCACGAGCGTCCGCCACGCCATCCGGAGCTGGACGCCGAGGGCCGCCTCGTCCGGGCCGTGGCCCGCGACGTCGCCGATCATCAGATGGACGGCGCCGCCCTCGGTCTGCACGGTGTCGTAGAAGTCGCCGCCGAGCAGCGCCCGCCGCCGTCCCGGACGGTAGCGGGTGTGGTGCCGCAGCGAAGGGTCGTCGATCAGCGGGACGGGCAGCAGGCCGCGCTCAAGCCGGGCGTTCTCGCGGCCGAGGATGCGGGCCTCGACCAGCCGCCGCTCGGTCTCCTCCGAACGCTTGCGCTCGATCGCGTAGCGGACGGCGCGGGCCAGCAGCGGCGCGTCGACCTCCTGCTTGACCAGGTAGTCCTCGGCTCCGGCGGCGACGGCCTGCACGCCGAGGTGCGCGTCGTCCAGCCCGGTGAGGACGACGACGGCCGCCGCCCCGGACAGCGCGAGCACCTGCCGCAGCCCCTCCAGCCGGTCGATGCCGGCGGTGGACAGGTCGACGAGGATGCACTGGGTGCGCCGCGTCAGCGTCCGCCGCGCGGTGGCGAGGTCGCCGGCGACCGCGATGCCGACGTCCAGGCCGCTCTCGGCGAGCATCTTCTCGACCATGAGGACGTCGGAGGGGTCGTCGTCGATGAGGAGCAGCTCGATCCTGTCCCCCGCCCCGGGCGTGAAGGAATGCGTCTGTCGGCTGATGGTGCTCACAAAAGGCTTCCGAAGTCGGGCTGGCGACGGCACTGGCAACGGCGTACACGGTCCGCTTTATTCCTGCGGCCGCAGGGGAGCGGAAGGGGCCGCGCCGGGGGAGCGGCATTGGCCTAGCCGCCGGGTTCCCGGCTCAAGGAGCGAGGGGAAGCGTCGCTCCGTTCGTTCGACCCTAGCGCGTCCGAACGGACTGGCGCACCCTAGGGGCGCATCCGAAGAGATGGTTGCGGACTGTCCGGAACCCGTCCGCGCCTGCTGAAAAACCAGTCGAACTTTGGACGATCGACCGCATAACCTTCGTCCGTGAAGCCGTTGCCGGAGAAAGATCCTGGCGGCCCTGACCACAGAACCCCAGCCCGTTTTCTGCTGTGGCTGCTGCGCGTCCAATGGCGCAGCTGCACCGGCGGCGCGCTGCTCGGCGTGCTGTGGATGCTCAGCCAGGCCCTGATGCCCGCCGCGATCGGCCGCGCCATCGGCGACGGCGTCGCGGCGCGGGACGAGCACGCCCTGCTGCTGTGGGGCGGCGTGCTGCTCGGCCTCGGCGTCGCGCAGGCGGTGACCGGCGCCCTCCGGCACCGGCTCGCCGTGTTCAACTGGCTGTCGGCGGCGTACCGGACGGTCCAGCTCGTCACCCGCCAGTCCACCCGCCTCGGCGGGACGCTGCCGAAGCGGCTGAGCGCGGGCGAGGTGGTCAGCATCGGCCTGTCGGACGTCTCGCACATCGGCGACACCCTGGACATCGTCTCCCGGGGGTCGGGCGCCGTGGTGGCCATCGTGGTCGTGGCGGGCATCCTGCTGTCGACGTCGCCGCCGCTCGGCCTGATCGTGCTGATCGGCGTCCCGCTGATCCTCGTGATCGCGGCGCCGCTGCTGCGTCCGTACCGGGACCGGGAGCTGGCGCACCGCGAGCTCGTCGGCGAGCTGAGCACGCACGCCACCGACTTGGTCTCCGGGCTGCGGGTGCTGCGCGGGATCGGCGGCGAGCCGCTGTTCTCCCGCCGCTACAGCGCCGAGTCGCAGCGGGTGCGGACGGCGGGGGTGGCGGCCGCGCGGGCGGAGACGCGGCTGAGCGGCGCCGAGGTGCTGCTCCCCGGCCTGCTGATCGCGCTGGTGACGTGGGTCGGCGCCCGCTTCGCCGTGAACGGGACGATCGGCGTCGGCGAGCTGGTCGCGTTCTACGGCTACGCCGTCTTCCTGATCGTCCCGCTGAAGACCCTCGGCGAGGCCGCCGGCAAGATCACCAAGGGGATGGTGGCGGCGGGCCGGGTCACCACGCTGTTGCAGCTCGACCCCGAGCTGCCCGCCGCGGGGACGGCCCGTCCGGCGGCGGGCGCGGAGCTGGTCGACATCGCGTCCGGGCTGGTCGTGCGGGCGGGACGGGTCACCGCGATCGCGGCGGGCGACCCGCGCGACGCGCAGGCGATCGCCGACCGGCTCGGCCGGTACGCGCCCGGCGAGGTCGACTTCGGCGGTGTCCCGTTGGCCGCCGTGGCGGACGTCCGCGAGCGGATCCTCGTCGCGGTGAACGAGGACCGGCTCTTCGCCGGGCCCCTGGCCGAGTCGCTCGCCCCGGACGGCGACGAGGCGACACTGCGTGCGGCGATCCATGCCGCATGCGCGGACGACATCGTCGAGTCCTCCGGACTGGACGGGCATGTGGCGGAGGCCGGGCGCGAGTTCTCCGGCGGCCAGCAACAGCGTCTTCGTCTAGCGCGGGCGCTCGCCGCAGACCCGGACGTCCTCGTCCTGGTGGAGCCCACCAGCGCCGTAGACGCGCACACCGAGGCGCGCATCGCCGACAGGCTCCGCCCAGCGCGCGCGGGACGCACCACCGTGATCTGCACGACGAGCCCGCTCATGCTGGACCGGGCCGACCACGTGGCCTTCGTCCACAAGGGCCAGATCGTCGCAGAAGGAACACACCGCGACCTGCTGGAGACGGAGCCGCGCTACGCGGCCACCGTCACCCGGGGGGAAGCGGCCGAACCAGCGGAAAGGGCGGGACGGTGAGCGCCGAGACACTCCCGGTCGCGACGCCCGCGCAGGTGCGCGCGTACGCGCGGCGCCTCGTCGTGCGGCATCCGCGCGACCTCGCCGTCGTCCTGGCCCTGCACGCGCTCGCGACCGTGACGGGCCTGGTGACGCCGTGGCTGCTCGGCGCGCTCGTCGAGGACGTCCGCGACGGCCGCGCCGACATCGACACGACCGGCCTCGCCATCGCCGGCTTCGTGATCGTGCAGGCCGTGCTGACCAGGTACGCCTATTTCGCGTCCGCGCGGCTGGGCGAGCGCGTGCTGGCGGAGCTGCGCGAGGAGTTCGTCGACCGCGTCCTGGCGCTGCCGCTGTCGAGGGTCGAGCGGGCGGGCACCGGCGACCTGGTCACCCGCGCGTCCCGGGACGTGGACACCCTCGCCACGTCCGTCCGGTACGCCATGCCGGAGACGCTCGTCGCCATCGTCGTCAGCGCGTTCACGGTCGGCGCGCTGCTGCTGAACGGCCCGCTCGTCGCGCTGCCCGCGCTGGTCGCCGTCCCGATGCTGTGGACGGTGATGCGCTGGTACCTGCCCCGCGCGCACGGCGGCTACCTGCGGGAGAACGAGGCCTGGTCGCAGATAGCGGACGGGCTGACCGAGACCGTCCAGGGCGCCAGGACGGTCGAGGCCCTCGGTCTCGCCGACCGCCGCCACGCCCGCGGCGACGCCGACATCGCCCGCTCGTACAAGGCCGAGCGGTACACGCTGCGGCTGCGCATGGTGCTGTTCCCGGTCGCCGAGTTCGGCTTCGTGCTGCCCGTCGCGACGACCCTGGTGGTCGGCGGCTTCCTCTACATCCACGACATGGCGTCGCTCGCGCAGGTGACCGCGGCGACCCTGTACGCGCAGCAGCTGATCGAGCCGGTGGACACCCTGCTGTCCTGGCTGGACGAGCTACAACTAGGCGGCGCGTCCCTGGCCCGCATCCTGGGCGTCGGCACCGTCCCGCCAGACCGGACGCCGAACGGGCGCAGGCCGGAGGGGGAGCGGCTCACGGCCCGTGACGTGCGCTACGCCTACCGGCCGGGACAGGACGTCCTGCACGGCGTCGACCTCGACCTGAGACCCGGTGAACGGCTCGCCATGGTCGGGCCGAGCGGCGCGGGCAAGTCGACGCTCGGCCGCCTGCTCGCCGGAGTGGACGGCCCGCGCTCCGGCGCGGTCACGGTCGGCATGGACGGCGGCGTGCCGCTCGTCGAGCTGCCGCTGGACGAGCTGCGCGGCCACGTCGCCCTGGTCACGCAGGAGCATCACGTGTTCCGCGGGACGCTCCGCGAGAACCTCGTGATGGCCCGTCCGGGCGCGTCCGACGCCGACGTCGAGCGGGTCCTCGCGGCGGTCGACTGGGACGGGCCCGGCCTCGACACCGGCGTCGGCTCGGGCGGCGACACGCTGTCGCCCGCGCAGGCGCAGCAGCTCGCGCTGGCGCGGCTCGTCCTCGCCGACCCGCACACGCTCGTCCTGGACGAGGCGACCTCGCTCCTCGACCCGCGCGCGGCCCGCCGCCTGGAGCGCTCGCTCGCCGCCGTCCTCGACGGCCGGACGGTCGTCGCGATCGCGCACCGCCTCCACACCGCCCACGACGCCGACCGCGTCGCCGTCGTCGAGGACGGCCGCATCACCGAACTCGGCACCCATGACGAACTCATCGCCGCGGACGGCTCCTACGCGGCGCTCTGGCGCTCCTGGCACGGCGCCTGAGCGCCGAGGAGGTCACCGGGTCAGGGCGGATTTCAGGAAGTCCACCTGGAGGTGCATCAGGTTCTCGGCGACGACCTCCTGCGGTGTCATGTGCGTGACGCCCGACAGGGGGAGGACGGTGTGCGGCCGTCCCGCCGCGAGCAGGGCCGACGACAGGCGCAGCGTGTGGGCCGCGACGACGTTGTCGTCCGCGAGACCATGGATGATCATGAGCGGGCGCTTCAGCTCCCCGGCCATCCCGATGAGGGAGTTGGCGGCGTAGTTCTCCGGCTCCTCGTCGGGGTGGCCCAGGTAGCGCTCGGTGTAGTGGGTGTCGTACAGGTGCCAGTCGGTGACCGGCGCGCCCGCGACACCGGCGTGGAACACGTCCGGGCGGCGGAGAACCGCGAGGGCCGCGAGCCAGCCGCCGAACGACCAGCCGCGGATGCCGACGCGGTCGAGGTCGAACGCGGCCTGGTTCCGGCGCGCCGCCTCGATCAGCGCGGTGATCTGGTCCTCCAGGACGGGCTCGACGAAGTCGCCGCGGACGGCGCGGTCCCAGTCGGGGCCGCGTCCCGGGGTGCCGCGGCCGTCCGCGATCACGACGGCGAAGCCCTGGTCGGCGAGCCACTGCGCCTCGCAGTACGCGCGCTGGACGGCGAGGACGCGCTGCGCGTGCGGCCCGCCGTAGGGGTCCATCAGGACGGGCAGGCGCCCGTCCCCCGGCCGCCACCCGGTCGGCAGCAGCACCGCCGTGCGGATCTCGCGGTCGCCGGACCGCAGCAGCTCCACCCGCGGCGTGATCACCGGCGTCTCGGCGAGCGACACGATCGGGTGGGTGCCGGACGGCGTCCGCACCTCGACCTCCGACCCTGGACGGTCCAGCCGCGCCCCCGCGACCACGGTGATCTCGCCGGACGCCGTCCCGCCGAAGACGCCTCGCCCCTCGGTGTGCCGGGCGACCTCGCCGTCGTTCCACGTGTACAGGTGGATCTCGGTGGGCTCCTCGGACGCGGCGAAAAGGATCGACCGGCCGTCCACACCGAGGACAGACCGGACTTGCAACCCGCCGGGCGTGACCGGCTCGCCGCCGACGGTGAGGCGCCGGGTCGCGGTCGCGCGGTCCTCGGTGACCCAGACGAGGTCGCCGCCGTCCGTCCGGGCGGGCAGGCCGGGGACGATGTCGGTCCACACCGGGTCGTGCTCGGTGTGCAGGAGGGTCGTCTCGCCGTTCGAGGGGTCGACGCTCAGCACCCGCTGGGACCGCTGGTCGCGGGGCTGGACGACGATCAGCAGCCCGTGCCGGTCCCACGCGGCCGTGACGACGTAGGGGAACTCGCCGCGGTCCCACGCCACGGCGGCCCGCGCGTCCGGCCGGTCGCTGTCGATCTTGAAGAGCACCAGCGACACCAGCGCGTTCGGGGTGCCCGCCGCCGGATAGGCGATCTCGGCGGGCGGCGACTCCGGGTTCGCCGGGTCGGCGATGTGCCAGCGCAGCACCGGCGTCTCGTCGACGCGGGCGGCCAGCAGCGTGGCGCCGTCCGGGGACCACCAGTGCCCGCGCATCCGGTCCATCTCCTCCGCCGCGACGAACTCGGCGAGGCCGTAGGAGACCTGCTCGGACTCCGGCTGGACGAGCGCCCGGTCTTCGGAGCCGTCCAGTTCGATCAGGCGCAGCGTCCGGCCCGACACGTACGCGATCCGGCGGCCCGCCGGGTCGGGGCGCGGGTCGAAGACGGGCTCCTGCGCGGGCAGCTCGCGGACGATCCCGGTGTCCAGATCGGCGACGTAGAGCCGTCCGGCCAGGGTGAAGGCGGCCTGCCGCATGGCCCGGTCGGTGGCGTAGCCGACGATGCCGCCCGCCTGCTCGCGGGCGCGCTCGCGCCTGGCCCGCTCCTCGGCGGGCAGGTTCTCCTCGCCGGGGACGTCGAGCGCCGCCGGGTCGGCCACGCACCGCTCCTCGCCGGTGCGGGTGTCCAGCGTCCACAGGCAGGTCACCGGATCGTCGCCCGCCCTGGTGCGCAGGAACGCGACCCGGGACTCGTCCGGGGCGATCTGGAAGGCGCGCGGGACGCCGAGGCTGAACCTTCGCGTGCGGGCGCTCTGCCGCGGATAGCTGATGCTCATGGCACCCGAGTCTGCCAGCCGGAGATCGCCCCGCCGTAGGGCGGCGGTGGGGAAGCGGGGCGGGGAGAGCGCGGGAAGTCGGGCGCGCGGCGGCCCGCTGCCCCTATGATCACGGGTCGTCGCCTGGTGAGCCGGGAATGTCACGTCCCCGGCGCCCTGGCCTCGCGTAAGCTCAAAGCTTCCCCAAGCACATTTGTCGTCGCGCTCTGAGGAGTGGTCAATGCCGGAGCTGCAGCCGGGAGATCCCCGGCGGCTTGGCTCGTACGAGATCGTCGAACGGCTCGGCGAGGGCGGCCAGGGAGTCGTCTACGCCGGTGTCGACGCCTCCGGGAACAAGGCCGCCATCAAGCTGCTGCGCGCCGATCTCGCCGTCGACGCGATGGCGCGCAACCGGTTCGTCCGGGAGGCGCAGGCCGCCAAGCAGGTGGCGCGGTTCTGCACCGCGCAGGTCCTGGAGGCCGACGTCGCGGGCGACCAGCCGTACATCGCCAGCGAGTACGTGCCGGGGCCCTCGCTGTTCAAGCAGGTCACCGATGGCGGCCCGATCTCCGGGGCGACGCTGGAGCGGCTCGCGATCGGCACCGCGACGGCGCTGGTCGCGATCCACCAGGCCGGGATCGTGCACCGCGACTTCAAACCGCACAACGTGATCATGGCGCCGGACGGCCCGCGCGTGATCGACTTCGGCATCGCGCGGGCCTTCGACACCGACCAGACCAACGCGACCAAGGCGATCGGCACGCCGTCCTACATGGCGCCTGAGCAGGTCGCGGGCGCCACCCTCACCGAGGCCGTGGACGTGTGGGCCTGGGCCACGACGATCGTGTTCGCCGCGACCGGGCGTCCGCCGTTCGGCGACGACACCGTCGTCGCGGTGATCAACCGGGTGATGCACGAGCCGCCCTCGCTGGACGGCCTGCCCGCCGACCTGCACCGGATGATCGCGGCGTGCCTGGTCAAGGAGCCGGAGCGGCGGCCGACCGCGCAGCAGCTGATGATGGCGCTGATCGGCAGCGGCCCCGGCGGCGACGGCCGGACCCGCATGGACGACCCCGCCCAGGCCAACACGATGCTCGCGGAGGGCTCCACGCTCGCGGCGGGCGGCATCGCCGGCGCCGGGATGGCGGCGGCGGGCCGGACGCAGCCGCCTGGCGGGGCGACCCGCCGCGTGTCCCCGGCCGACTACACCGGGAACATGCCGCCCGCCCGCTCCCCGTACGGGGCGGGCCCGCCGCCAGGACGCGGCCGGACCGGCTACGACGACTGGGAGCCGGAGCGCAAGTCCAAGTGGCCGATGGTCGCGGCCATCGCCGCCATCGCCGTCCTGGCGGTGGTCGTGGGGGTGTACTTCGCGACCCGCGGGGACAACTCGCCGTCCACGCCCGTCTCGCCGTCGGTCAGCGACTCCGAGTCCCCCACGGACACGCCTACCACCGACGACGAGGACGAGCCGACGCCGACCCGCACCAAGACGCGCGAGAACACGCCCCCGCCGGACACCGAGCCCCCGCCGACCACCCCGACGGACGACGGCACGCCGCCGACCACCCCGACCGACAACGGCACGCCGACGCCCGGGCCGACGAACACGACCCCGACCGGCGGTGGCGGTGGCGGTGGCGGTGGTGGCGGTGGTGGCGGCGGCGAGCCGCCTCCCGCCCCCTGAGCCGCTGGTCCGGGACGGTGCAACCCGCCCGGGCAGGGCGGTCATCCAACGCGCTCCGGGCTCTGAGTAGGCTCGTTTCCTATGAAGGAGCCGCGGATCCTGTTCGTCCACGCCCATCCGGACGACGAGTCCATCGGGACCGGGGCGACCATGGCCAAGTACGCCGCCGAGGGCGCCCACGTCTGTCTCGTCACGTGCACGCTGGGCGAGGAGGGCGAGGTCATCCCCGAGGAGCTGCGCCACCTGGCGTCCGACAAGGAGGACCGCCTCGGCGAGTACCGGATCGGTGAGCTCGCGGCGGCGTGCGCGGCGCTCGGCGTCCGCGACCACCGCTACCTCGGCGGGCCCGGCCGCTGGCGCGACTCCGGGATGATGGGCGCGCCCACGAACGACGACCCGCGCTGCTTCTGGCGCGCCGACGTCGACACCGCGGCGCGGGACCTCGTCACCGTCATCCGGGACGTCCGGCCGCAGGTGATCGTCACCTACGACGAGCGCGGCAACTACGGGCATCCCGACCACATCCAGGCGCACCGCGTGGCGTGGCGGGCGTTCGAGCTGGCCGCCGACCCCGGCTACGACGACGGCGCCGAGCCGTGGCGGGCCGCGAAGTTCTACGCCTACGCCACGCCGCGGACCGTCCTCGCCCGCGCGATCGCCGTGATGCGGGAGGCGAAGCTGCCGTTCGCGCGCGTCGCCGGGCTGGACGAGCTCGGCTCCGGCGTCCCCGACGGGCAGGTCACCACCGTCGTGGACGCCCGCGTCCACCTGCCCGCCAAGCTCGCCGCCCTGCGCGCCCACCGCACCCAGATCGTCGTGGCGCCCGAGCAGGTCGGGCCGTTCTTCGCGCTGTCGAACAACCTGGGCCAGCAGGCGTTCGGCACCGAGTACTACATCCTCCAGGCGGGCGAGCCGGGCCCGGTCGGCCCCGGGCGCCGCGAGCGCGACCTGTTCGCCGGACCGTCCTCCAGCCCCCACCCACCACCATTCAAAGGACGAGCTCCGCTCGACGGTCCGGCTGGCCCGCGCGGCTGAACCGCTCGATACCCTGAAGTCCGTGGACGAAGACGACGACGAGACCCGGGTGAGCCTCGCCAAGCAGGGCCTTCCCGCGCACGGCGGGCCGCCCGGCCAGCCCGCGCCGGACGCGCCGGGCGCGGCGGCCGTGCCGGGGCGCCGGGACGGCGAGGCGCCGGTCGACGCGATGGTGGCCGGCGCCGCCTACACGGTCCTCGGGCTGCTCGGCGCCGTGTTCGGGCTGGTCGGCTCGTTCGTCCAGGACTGGACCGTGGACCGCGTCCCGGTCGCGTCGATCGTCCTCGCCCTGCTGCTGTTCGCGATGGTGCGGCTGGCGGGCTGGGGGATGGGCGGCCGGACGGGCCCCGTCATCATCGCGCTCGCCTGGCTGATCGTCGTGTTCGTCATGTCGAACGAGGGCCCGGGCGGCGACCTCGTCATGCCGTCGGAGCTGAGCGGCAAGACCAACTACGCCGGGTACGTCTACATCATCGGCGGCCTGGCCGCGGCCGCCCTCGCGGTCATGCGCGTCCGTCCCGCCGGGCCGTCGGGGCAGTGGCTCCTCGGCAGGGCGGGCCGCACCCACCGGTGACGGCCCGCCGCTCCGCGCCTCAGGTGGTGACGCGCACCGGTTCCGTCTCGACGCCCTTGGGCGTGCCGGACCCGTGTCCCCGCAGGGCCAGGCAGGCCACGGCGCTGAGGAACATGACCCCGATCGGGAGGAACATCGCCGGCTTCATGGCGTGCACGAACCCGTGCGAGAACACCTGCGCGGCCAGCTCGTGGAGGCGTTGCGCCACGTCCGCCGGGACGCCGGGCGGGAGCTGCTCGCTCGCGCCGGTCTGGCCGGCGCCGACCTCCAGGCCGCCCTTGGCGGCGTCCGCGAAGCCCTGCACGAAGCCCGGCCGGACGTCGGCCGGCAGGGCGGACGAGCGGGTGGCCGCCTCGTCCCGCAGCGACGACGCGAGCTGGTTCTGCAGGAGTGCGCCGACTGCTGCGGCGCCGAGCACGGAGCCTACCTGCCGGATCGTGTTGTTGACCCCGGACGCGGCGCCCGCGAGCCGCGCCGGGACGTGCCGGGTCGCCTCGGTGGCCATCGGCGCGAACACGCAGCCGATGCCGATGCCGGCGACGACGAGCGGGGCGATGAAGGACGTCCAGTCGGTCCCGACGTCGGCGATGGCGGCGACCCAGCCCATCCCGGCGGCGTAGAGGGTCAGCCCGGCCATCAGGATGTACTTGCCGCCGATGCGGTCGGACAACCGTCCCGCGACGGGCGCGAGGAACATCGACATGAGCGAGGACGGCGCCAGCACCAGCCCCGCCTTGAGGGCGCTGAACCCCAGCACCGACTGCATGTAGATCGTCAGCGGCAGGATCATGCCGATCATGCCGATCGAGACGGCCGCGCCGACGAGGTTCAGGATCGTGAAGTTGCGGTCCTTGAACAGCGAGAACGGGACGAGCGGCTCGGCGTCCTGCCGGGTGCGCTGGTGCGCGACGAACACCAGGAACAGCGCGACGCCGGCGGCGATCAGCCCCCAGATGACGGCGTTCCACTCGTACTTCTGGCCCTCGGTGAGCGCGAACGTCACGCAGAACAGGGCGGCGGAGGCCAGCAGCACGCCGGTCACGTCGAACCGGTGCCGGACGCCCGGCGTGTGGCCAGGCAGGATCGGCACCGCCATGGCCAGCACGAGCACGCCGATCGGCAGGTTCACGAAGAAGATCCACCGCCAGTCGAGGTTGGTGACCAGCAGCCCGCCGAGCGTCGGCCCGGCGATGGTGGACACCCCGGCCACCGCGCCCCAGATGCCGAGGGCGGTGCCGCGCCGCTCCGCCGGGAACACCCCGATGATGATCGACATGGTCTGCGGCATCAGCAGCGCGGCGCCGAGGCCCTGGACGGCGCGGGCGGCGATGAGCTGCGTCGGGTCCTGCGCGATCCCGCACGCGAGGCTGGACAGCGTGAACACCGTGACACCGGCGATGAACAGGTTCTTCTTGCCCCACAGGTCGCCGAGCCGGCCGGCGGTGATCAGCAGTACGGCGAGCACGAGGACATAGGCGTTGACGACCCAGAGGGCCTGGTCCAGCGAGGCGTCCAACTTGTCGATCATGCTGGGGATCGCGATGTTCACGATCGTCAGGTCGAGCAGCGTCATGAAGAAGCCGAGCGAGAGCGTCAGCAGGATCGCCCAGGGATTTCCGCGCCATCTGCTCATGAGGTCCCCCTGTCGTGTGGCGTGTCGCGTGTGTCGTAGCCGGGGCCGAGCCCGTGCTCGCCGTTGAGCTCGTGCTCGCCCGGCGGGTGGCAGGTGGTCACTCCGTCGGCGTCCTTCCAGGTGAGACGGCCGGATTCGAGGTCGTCGGCCAGGCTCAGGGTGAAGTCGAGCTCGGCGCGCACCCGGGTGATCAGCCACTCCTGGTCGATCAGCTTGTAACGCTCCAACCCGCGTTTCAGCAACGCGTCGTTGGCCGTCTGATGCGCGGCGAGCTGCGCCTCCAAGATGACGGCGCGGTACCGCAGCTGCCGTGCGACCTCGTCCTCGGGCAGCAGGTTGACGAACGCGAGCGCGGTGCCGAACAGCGGGAACTCCTCGGTCGGACGCGCGAGCAGCTCGGCGAGCCTGATGTGCGCGGCGTCGCGTCCGGCGGTGGTCACCGCGTACACGGTGCGCTCTGGGCGGCGGCCGTCGCGGCTCGTCTCCAGCGGCTCGATCAGCCCGGCACCGGCCAGCCGCTCGACGGAGTGGTACAGCGCGCCGTGCGTGATCTTGACGGCATGGTCGTAGGCGTGGTCGCGGATGCGCTGCTGCATCTCGTACGGGTGCATGGGCCCGTCGCACAGCATGCGCAGGACGGTCAGCGCGAGCGGTGTGAGGGGTCGCGACATGGTAACGGCCTTCGTGTCTAGGTCGATTAGTCCACGTAGACTAATCCACCTAGACGGCTTCCGCCACATCATTTTATTTATGGACATGTCGCCCGCTCAGGCGGGGGGCCGGACCGCCCTGGTCGCCGCCGGACGCCGCCGGACGCTGCTCAGCGGACGGCGCCCGGGCGCTGCTCAGCGGGCGCTGCTCAGCGGACGGCGTCGACCGAGTTGGCCGCGCCGTTGCGGCTCACGTACTCGCCGACCCGATCGTCCCGGACGGCCGTGAACAGGGCCCTCACACCAGCATCGTTCAGGAGTACGACACTTTGCCCGTCCCGTGCGTCCATCCCCGCGACCGGCGCCGTCAGGTACTCCACCTGCGACGACCGCAGCAGCCGGTGCCCCAGCCCGCGCAGTGTGCCGGACGTCACGGAATCGTCCACGGTCACCGACCGCGTCGCCGCCCGGATGAACCGGTCGATCTTGATCGGGTTGCGGGTGTCGAGCGCCTTGTCCGCCAGCGCGTGCAGGAACGCCTGCTGCCGCTTGATCCGGTCGAGGTCGCCGTCCGGGAGGTTCCAGCGCTGCCGGACGAAGTCCAGCGCCTCGACGCCGTCCAGATGCTGGTGGCCCGCCTGCCACGTGCGGTCGTGCTTCGGATCGTGGGTCCGCTTGGTGATGGTGACGTCCACGCCGCCGAGCGCGTCGGTCATCTGCACGAAGCCGCCGAAGTCGAGCGAGGCGTAGTGGTCGACGCGGACGCCGGTGAGCTGCTCCACCGTCCTGATCAGCAGCGGCGGCCCGCCGTGGGCGAACGCGGCGTTGATCTTCGTCGTGCCGTGCCCGGGGACGGGCACCCAGCCGTCCCGCGGGATCGCGATCACCGACACGCGGTCGCCGCGTCCGGACAGGTGCACCAGCATGATCGCGTCGGCCCGCGCGCCCATCGACGGGATGTCCGCCCGCCGGTCGGACCCCATCAGCAGCCAGTTCTCGCCGTGCCCGCCGGCGGGCCGCCCGCCCCGCGTCGGCATCGCCCCGGCGATGCGCCGCACGTCCCCGTCGTACACCCGCTGCAGCAGGAAGAGACCGCCCCCGGCCAGCAGCACGACGCCCAACGCCGCCGCGCCGCACCCGATGATCACCCGGCGGCTGCCTTTGATCCGCGCCACGCGCCCCTTGATCCGCGCCACCCGCCCCCTGATCCGCGCCATGCGCCCACCCCTGATCCGCAGCATGCGCCCACCCTGCCCGCGGGGGCGGGGGCCGCCGCCCCGCCGGGCGGGCTGGAGACGACTCTTTGACGAGATTCGGGTTTGCGGTGAACAAGGGGAAGGGCGCCGCCCGTCGTCCACCGGCGGCGCCCCACTGCTCTCCGCGTCACCCCTTGAGGGCCAGTTCCAGCTGGTCGAGGGCCCAGTCGAGGTCTTCGCGCTCGATGGTCAGGGGCGGGGCGAGGCGGAGGGTGGTCTCGTGGGTCTCCTTGACGAGGACGCCGAGGTCCATGAGGCGCTCACTGACCGGGCGGGCCTTCCCGTGGAGCTCGACGCCCGCCCACAGGCCGCGGCCGCGGATCTCGCGGGCGACGTCGCCCGGCAGCTTCGCGAGCCGTTCGTGCAGGTGCGCGCCGAGTGTCCTGGAGCGTTCCTGGTACTCACCGGTCTTGAGCATCGCGACGACCTCGCGGCCGATGGCGCAGGCGAGCGGGTTGCCGCCGAACGTGGAGCCGTGCTGGCCCGGCCTGAACACGCCGAGGACGTCGGCGTCCGCGACGACCGCGGAGACCGGGATGATCCCGCCGCCGAGGGCCTTGCCGAGGATGTAGACGTCGGGCACGACGCCCTCGTGCTCGCAGGCGAAGGTGGCGCCGGTGCGGCCGAGGCCGGACTGGATCTCGTCCGCGATCATCAGGGTGCCGTTGGCGGTGCACAGCTCGCGCACCGCGCGCAGGAACCCGCTCGGCGGGACGTTCACGCCCGCCTCGCCCTGGATGGGCTCGATCAGCACGCCGACGGTCGAGTCGTCCATCGCGGCCTTCAGCGCCTCGACGTCCCCGTACGGGACGGTGCGGAAGCCCGGCGTGTACGGGCCGTAGGAGTCCTTGGCGTCGGCGTCGGTCGAGAAGCTGACGATCGTGGTGGTGCGGCCGTGGAAGTTGCCCTCGAACGTGACGATGTTCGCCTGCCCGGCCGGGACGCCCTTGACCTCGTACCCCCATTTGCGGGCGGTCTTCAGGGCGGTCTCGACGCCTTCGGCGCCGCTGTTCATCGGCAGCACCATGTCCTTGCCGCACAGCTCGGCGAGCTCGGTGACGAACGGCCCGAAGTTGTCGTGGTCGAACGCGCGGCTGACCAGCGTGACGCGGTCCATCTGCCGCTTGGCGGCGGCGGTGAGGCGCGGGTTCCGGTGCCCGAAGTTGACCGCCGAGTAGGCGGCGAGCATGTCGAGGTAGCGGCGCCCTTCGACGTCGGTGAGCCACACGCCCTCGGCCTCCGCGACCACGATGGGGAGCGGATGGTAGTTGTGCGCGCTGTGCTCATCGGACATCGCGCGCAGCTCTTCGGTGGAGACCGCGCGCGGCTTCTCGATCGGCGTCACGACGCTCCTTCGCGGCTCGGCCCGGCCGGCAGGGCCGGGCATGGCGGGGACACCGGACGGCCGTCCGGTGTCCGCGGGGAGGGCCGGGCGGGTCAGGTGGCCGCCGGTCCACTATCCAGCGTATGTTCGGGATCGACCGTCGACCAATGACGGAAACAGACTTTGGGGGTGTTATTTGTTGCGTCTTGACGAGCTTGACCGTCGAATCGTTGCACAGCTCCTGGAGGACGGCCGCGCCTCGTACGCGCAGATCGGGGACAGGGTCGGGCTGTCGGCCCCGGCGGTGAAACGGCGCGTCGACCGGCTCCGCGCGGACGGCGTCATCAACGGCTTCGCGGCCGTCATCGACCCGGCCGCGCTCGGCTGGACGACCGAGGCGTTCATCGAGATCTTCTGCACGGGCGCGACGTCCCCCGAGGAGATCTACTCAAGCGTCCGGGGGCATCCGGAGGTCGTCGCGGCGTACACGATCAGCGGTGACGCCAGCGCCCTGGTGCACGTGCGCGCCCGCGACATCCAGCACCTGGAGCAGGCCCTCGAACGCCTCCGCCGCGAGGACAACATCACGGCGACGAAGACGGCGATCGTCCTGTCGCGGCTGCTCGGCCGTCCCATCGACGCCCCGTCGCACTGAGCGCGCCGCCCCGTCGCACTGAGCGCGCCGCCCCCCTCGCGCTGAGCGGCCGGGTCACCTCTCCGTAGAGTGCTGGGATGGAGTTCGCGACCGCTGATCTCATCGACGACTTCGGGGACGAGTTGCGCAGCTGCGCGACGCAGTTCCGGCAGTACGGGGCGCGCACGTCGTTCGCCGGACGGGTGGCGACCGTGCGCTGCGACCGCGACAACGGGCTGGTGAAGCGGCTGCTCAACACGCCCGCCGAGGGCCGGGCGCTGGTCGTGGACGGCGCCGGGTCGCTGGCGTCCGCGCTGATGGGCGACATGATCGCGGCCGCGGCGGTGGCGAACGGCTGGGCCGGGGTGGTGATCAACGGCGCGGTCCGGGACGTGGCGGCGCTGCGCGGGCTGGATCTGGGCGCGAAGGCGCTCGGCTCCAATCCGCGCAAGAGCGCCAAGGACGGCGCCGGTGAGGTGGACGTGCCGGTGGTGTTCGGCGGCGTGGAGTTCCGTCCGGGCGACTGGCTCTACAGCGACGAGGACGGCATCGTCCTGGCCGAACGCGATCTCCTGGCCTGACGCGATCTCCTGGGCGAACGCGATCTCCTGGCCTGACCTGGCTCATACCGGACAGATCACGCGCTGGACGGTCTGACCTGGGCGCATCGTCCGACATGCCAGGCCAAACAGGGCGAGATCGGCTAAGTCGGCCGTAGCCGGGCGTATGCCCCATTCTTTACTTTCTCCCCGCAACACCCACCTGAGGCAGGGGAGACATGCGCGCCAAGAACATGCTGTTGGTGCCCGCGGCGGCGATAGGGCTGGTCGTGGGACTCGCGGCCCTACCGGCCGCCGCGCAGCCGAGTCCGCCCATCCCGAAACCGACCGCCAACCCGTGGCAGATGCGGCACTGGCCGCAGACGCAGCCGTGGCAGCGCGCCCAGCCGTCCCCGCAGAGCTTCGGGCGCGGCGTCCCGCGTCCCGTCGACCCGCAGAACTACGAGCTGCCCGACACGATGACCTGGGACGACTACAAGAAGATCCCGGGCACCAACTGGTCCGACCCGGCCAAGAAGGGGTCGCTCAAGAACTTCAACGGCGCCGTCGTGCTGGTCGACTACTCCAACCAGCCGTTCGCGGTGACGCAGCCGAAGAACTCCACGATCTTCGGCAACCCGGTGGCGGTGGGCGACGTCCCGCGCGCCAAGGTCGCCAAGTTCTACGAGGACTTCCTCAACAAGCCGCAGGAGCTCAACCACGGCCACACCCTCCACGAATACTGGATGGAGGACTCCGGCGGCCGGTACGGGGTGAGCCTCACCGGGTTCGGCGCCTACAAGATGCCCGCCAAGGACCACGAGTACGGCGTGGACGGCATGCAGGGCGGCACGGGCTGCCCCGCCGGCGACACCTGCAACCGCGACCTGCGCAAGGACGCGCGCGCCGCGTGGATCGCGGACGTCGGCGAGGAGACCGCGAAGAAGTTCGACTTCGTGTTCTTCCTCAGCGCCGGGCAGGACGAGTCGTCCACCTGGCAGGAGTTCGGCGAGATGAAGTTCGGCACGAAGGAGAACGTGCCCGCCGAATGGGGTCCCGGCGACCCGAAACTGACGAACTGGGTGCGGACCAGGTACGTCCCCTGGACGTCCTGGCAGGCCGGCTCCACCATCTGGCCGAACGCCGTCTTCGGTGAGTCGTCCACGCAGGCGGAGAGCTCCGGCATGTCGGTCTTCGCCCACGAGTTCAGCCACATCCTGGGCATCGCCGACAACTACAACAACCCGTACGGCGTCCCGCCGCGCCGCGCCTACAGCGGGATCTGGGACATGCTGAGCCGCGGCACGTTCAACGGGCCCGGCGGCCCGCACAGCCGGTGGACGATCCCCGCGACGGGCGGCGGCTCCATGGGTGCCCAGCACATGCTGCGCAACAAGCTGAAGCTCAGCATGGTCGACGCGGGCAAGGTGCTCCAGCTCGACCGGGGCGCGCTCGCCACGTCCGGGACGGTCGTCGCGCGCGTGACCGCCCGGTCCGTCGAGCCGGCCAAGAACGAGCTGGCGGGCATCAACCTGAAGCTCGGCGCGGGCGGTGACAAGAGCCCGAAGTGCGACGAGAAGACCGACCCGCTGTGCGACGGCGGCGGTTACAACAACTACACCATCGAGGTCGTCGACCGGATGGGCACCGACTCCTTCACCCCGGACTCCGGCGTCCTGCTGGCGAAGACCAAGGACGCGGACAACGCGCCGTTCATCTGGGTGAAGGACGCCAACCCGCAGGACATCGACAAGGTCGACTTCGTCCTGCCGGACGGTACGCCCAAGAAGATGACGATCGGCGACTACCGGCAGCTCTCCGACGCCCTGTTCCACGCGGGGACGGACTCCGGCAGCGAGTACGAGTACGTCGACCAGGCGAACCGGCTGCACTTCTACGTCCTCGACCTGAAGCGGGACAAGGACGGCGTCCTGTCCTACACGGTCGCGATCCGGTCGCTGGACGGCGCCGGACCGCAGCAGCGCGGCGTCGAGCTCGGCAACGGCAAGGCCGAGCCGACCGGCGGCGGCTGGATGAAGTGCAAGCTGACGCTCCGTAACACGGGCTCGGGCGGCACCGGTCACTACGGATCCGACGTGTTCCGGCTCAAGGCCGGCGTCTCCGCCCGCGGCTGGACGACCTGGCTGCCGAACGAGCTCGCCACCGCCGAGGCCAAGGGCAGCACCGAGGTCGAAGTGTGGGCCAAGGCCGACCGGAACGCGCGACGCCGGGCGAGCCTGCGGCTGACGGGCACCTCCGAAAGCGACCCGACGAAGTCGGCCAGCGGCATGTGCAACATGCGCTGATCGGCTCACTCGTGGACGGGACGGTCTCCGGGCCGTCCCGTCCGCCATTTCCGCGCGCCGTCGCGCCGCGTGACGTCCGGGGCGGGCCGGTGGTAAACCGGCGGGACGTAATGGTCAACGAAAACTATGTTGCATTTTCCGAGGTCATCTCTTCACCAACGGTGAGGACCGGCCGGGATACGTTGCGGAATGTGATCATCTTGCAGCGTACAGCGACCGGGGTTCGCCCGCGGGACCTCATGGCCGCCGCGGCGGCCGTCCCGTTGGCCGCGCTCGCGGCGAGCATCGTCCACGCGCCGCCCGCACGGGCGTCGTCCGCACAAGCATCGTCAGCCCAGGTGTCGCCCGGGCAAGCGTCGTCCGGGCAGGAGGCCACAGCGCAGGCGGCCATCGGGCGTTCGGCCGCCACGCGCCCTGCGGGCCCCGCGGGCCTCGCGGCTCCCGCGGCCCCGAATCCTCGTGACTTCGACCTGCGCCGGGGCTCCGACCGCGGCGCGCCGATCCGCGCGCTCGACGCCCGGCTGGAACGCAGCAGCGTCGGCGCGCTGCTCGACTCGTCCGGCCAGCGGAGGTTCGGCCGCGGCTGCGGCAGGCCGGCCGCCGTGCCCGCCCGCTCCCTCGTGTACTGCTTCGACAGGGAGGACAGCACGACCGGGAAGTGGGTCCCGCAGGGCGTCACGAGCGTGTCGGACGCGGTGGAGGGCGAACGGTGGTCCGGCGGCGGCCGCCCGATGCTGGTGTCCTGGCACGACAGCGGCCGCGTCCGCCTGACCTTCGTCAACCCGGACAGGCGCACGTACCGGCACGTCCTGCTCGTCTACCCGACGATGAAGGGCGGACGGCCGACCTACACCGACATCGGCATCCACGCCGGCGGCATCGCCTGGTACGGCAACACGCTGTACGTGGCCGACACGCGCCACGGCGTGCGCGAGTTCGACATGCGGCGGATCTTCGACCTGGGCAAGAGCAAGGCCGGGTCCACCGGGCACGCGGGCTGGGTCGGCCTGCACGGCAAGAAGTACTACGGCCACGGCCACCGCTACGTGCTGCCGCAGACGGGCAGCCACCACTTCACCGGCGGCCCGACCGGCGGGAAGTGCCGGGGCTCGGGCCCGCTGCGCATGTCGTGGATCGCGGTCGACCGGACCACGTGGCCCCACGTCCTCATCGCCGGCGAGTACTGCAGGCCGAAGGCGCCGCAGGGACGCGTGGCGACGTGGCCGCTGGGGGCGCTGTCCGGGTCCGGTGTCGTCCACGCGAACTGGGCCGCCGCCCTGCCGGGCGACAAGATCCAGGGCGGCGTCAGGACGCACCACCGCTGGTGGTTCACCCAGGGCCGGGGCGAGAAGCGCGGGCGCCTCCTCATGACGTCCCGCGACTGGTCGGACTGGGGGCGCGTCACCCGCCGCACCATCTCGCACGGCCCCGAGGACCTGTCCTGCTACCGCGGCCAGCACCGCATCTGGACGATCGCCGAACACGCCCACAAACGCGCCCTCTGGGGCTTCCCGGCCGACGCCTGCAGCTGACGCCTGCGGCTGATCGCGACGAGACCGGGCCGACGCGGGGACCTCCTCGCGCCGGCCCTCCGTCATGCGTTCACCCTCGGACGAGCCCGCCGTCCGACGGCCGCGGCCGTCCGCTCGCGCCTCTGCCCGAGGGCCACCGCACCCAGCGCCAGCGCGCCCAGGACGGCCCCGATCCAGGCCGTGGACGAGAGCCCGGCCCCCGCGTCGATCGCGAGGCCGCCGAGCCACGGCCCCGCCGTGATCCCGATGTTGAACGCGACGACGTTCCCGGCCGCGACCAGCGCCGCCGAGCCACCGTCCTCCAGCCCCCGTCCGCCACCGTCGAACGACGAACTCCGCTCGGCCACCATGCCGAATCCCCGCGAGTTGAGCGTCGGGTTCGTCGCGAACCCGACGAGGCCCAGCAGGAACACCAGCGCGACCGCCGGCGCGGGCGACCCGGCGGTCAGGGCCAGCGCCACCGACACCAGGACGAGCCCGCCGAATCCGGCGTACAGGGTCGGGACGCCGCGCGCGTCGGCCGTCCGCCCGCCGGCCGTGATGCCGATGAGCGCGCCCGCCCCGTACAGGGCGAGCACCGCCGGAACCCACGCCTCCGCGATGCGGGTCGTCTCCTCCAGCAGGGCGCCCAGATAGCTGAACGTGACCATGAGCCCGCTCGTGGCCAGGGCGATCGTCCCGTACAGCAGCCACAGCCTGGGGACGGCCACGGCGCGCAGCTCGTCCCGGATCCGGGGGACGTCGCCGTCCGGGCGTCCGGCGGGGATCGTCGCCGCCACCCCGGCCATCGCGATCACCGACATCGCGGCGACCGTCCAGAACGCCGCCCGCCAGCCGAGATGCTGCCCGATGACCGTCCCGGCCGGGAGGCCGACGATCGCCGCGACCGTGAGCCCGCCGGCGACGATCCCCATCGCCTTCCCGCGCGCGTTCGCCGGGACGAGTCTGATCGCCGTCGCCGCGGCCACCGCCCAGAACCCGGCGTAGACGAACGCGCCCACCACCCGCGTCGCGAACAGCACCCGGTAGTCGGACGTCAGCGCACCGACCGCGTGGGCCGCGGCGAACGCGGCGAGGAACGCGTGCAGCGCCCGCCGGTGCGGCCAGCGCCGCGTCAGGACGGCCAGCACCGGCGCGCCGAGGAGCATCCCGATCGCGAACGCCGAGATCAGCAGCCCCGTGTCCGGCACGGACACGCCGAGGTCGTCCGCCATGCCGGGCAGCAGCCCCGCCAGCATCAGCTCCGACGTCCCCTGCGCGAAGATCGCCATCCCCAGCACATAGACGGCCAGTGGCATCGGTCTCTCGCCTCTCTGTATTGGACGGTTCGGTTCAAAATCAGGTCGTGAAAAAGGACGGGCGTGTGCCCGTCCCTGGCTCAGATGGCGTCCATGGCCGTGTCGGCGATCGAGGCCAGCACGCGCCTGCCGGCGCCGCCGCGGGCCACGACCCGCATGCCGCTGACCGTCGCGACGACGAAGTGCGCCAGCGCCCGCGCGTCCTTGCCCGCGTCGATCTCCCCGGCGCGCATCCCCTCCTCGATGGCCGCGGTCAGCGCCGCCAGCCGCCGCCGCTCATCCCCTTCGATCCGCTCGGCGATCGCCGCGTCGCGCGGAGCCAGCTCCACCATCGCGTTGACGACCATGCACCCGACGGGATCGTCCGCTTCGGGGTCGACCGTCCACTGCAGGATCGTCCGCAGCCGCTCCCGCACCGGACGTCCGCCGTCCTCCAGCACCTCGATCATGCTGGTGGTGTTGATGTCCATGTAGCGGGCCAGGGACTTCTCGAACAGGTCGTGCTTGCTCCTGAACGTGTTGTAGATGCTGCTGCGACCCAGTCCGGTGGCCACGCACAACTCCTGCGTGGAGGTCGCCTCGTACCCGTCCGCCCAGAACGCCCGCATGGCGGCCTCCACCGCCCGCTCCTCCTCGAACTTCCTCGGCCGCGCCATACCCGCACCGTAACACGTTATGAACTGACCGATCCAATACGGTCAGGACGACCCTGCAACCGGATCAGCGTGCGGGTCTCGCCGCGCACCAGGATGGCGTGGCCCCGCGGGATGGGGCCCCGCAGATCCTCCGGAAGGCGCCACAGGTCCGCGTCCCGGCCCCCGCTGTGGCCCAGCAGCAGCGCCGGGGCCGAGAGCTCGCGCGTCATCTCGACCAGCCGACGTGACCGTTCGTCGGAGCCGGACTCCTGCGACACCACGAGGTGCACGTTGAACTCGCCGCTCCGCGCTATCAGAAGGAGGCTCGACGGCCATCCTCCGATGTCTCGGTTCCGGATGAACATGTACGGCCCGCGATCTGACGCCCGCGCTCGCCGGTGTGCCGTCTCGATGACCTCGAGCACGAGCGAATCGACCGCTCCGTCGAGGTCGGTGTACCGGATGCCGAACATTTCCGCGAACCCCGGATGCGAGGGGAGCGGGGGCGGCTCCCTGTCCACGAAGAAGATCCGATTCTCCTGGCCGCGCTCGCGCCTGGCGATCTCTTCCATGAGCCGGCGCATCAAAGTCGCCTTCCCGGAGCCCGGCGGTCCGATGATCAGAAGATGCCGATCGGCCTCGAAATCCAGCAGGACGGGCTCGCCCGACTCGTCGACGCCGATCAATATCCGTTCTTCCGACGCCGGAGGTCGCGACGGCCGAGACCCACCGCGATCCACGATCCACCGGAACCGATCGGCGAGGAGCGGGTCGATCCGGCGGAACGCGGCCACCTCATCCGCGTTTCCGTAGATGACAACGGTCGGGTTGTCGCCGTGGTCGTCCATCGCCCCGAGCATGGCGTGGATTCCGGTGCGGGTGCGCAGAGGACGCATGTGCTTCAGGTGAAGGAGCAGAACTCCGCCGCGACTCTCGTCGAACAAGTCGCGGATCGACCTGGTCTCCCTCACCGGACGCCCCGATGGATGGAACACGGGTACTTCGCGCACCTCGCCGTCGGGCAGTATCCCCAGGCTCCGGAGCATCAGCCCGTACAGTTCAGCCGCCCTGAGCATTCGGGTTCGGCCCAAGCCCTCGATGACCAGATGGCGGGAACCTCCTCCCGGCGACAGCGACGTGTCGGCCTCCTCAAGGTAGAGCTCCCGGAGCAGGTCCATGATCGATTCGTCTTCGACGTCCTGGTCGAGTGTGAGCCGGTGAGGAGTGGACGTGGTCTGCTCAGGTCGGCTTCGGCTTCGTTCGATGAAGTCGTCGACGACGGCTTGTGAGGGCTCGTTCGCGACGGTGAACGGGCGCGGGGTACCGCCTCCTGCCAGCAGATACGCCGTCCGGTCGTCGGCGAACGGGAGACTCGCACGTCCGAGAACGCGCCGGAGTTCGGCGGGCGGCAGGCGGCTCGCCGCGATCCGCCAGCCGAGGAGCGGTAGGAAACGATTCCAGATCGTGGTGTCCTCGACGGTGGTCGCAGCGAGCAGCAGTTGTACGCCGAGGGCCCTGCCCCGCTGGGCGAGGGAGAGCAGCGTTTCACCCACGTCGCGTCTGCTGGACGGGAATGTCAGCGACACATCCGCTACCACCAGCAGTCGCGGCAAAGTCTCTGGGAATGGCGCCGTGGCCCGGGCGTCCAACTGGTCCCTAAGGCGCGCGATGAACCCATCGAGCGCGTCCGGGCGACCGAGCAACTCGGTGTCGGAGTAGCCGATGTGCGGTAGGTCGATGTGCTCCCCGAGGGGATTCTCGCCCAGCCCTGCGAAATCGAGTCTGACGTCCGAGGGGGAGTAATTCGCGGCGAGCGCGAAAGTGATCGCGCGGACGACGCGTTGCCGGGCCTCGGTCTCGCCGACGACCAGCCCGTGCGGAAGACCCGACGAATCGTCGAGCGGGTAGAGCGTGACGATGTTCCCATCCGCGTCGTGGCCGATGGCCGGATCCCGGGGATCAGACGCGGGAAGCGCCCACCTCTCCTCGAACGTCCCGACGAGCCCGCCGCTGTTCAGCCTCAAGACGTCGAGCTCGGGGACGGACGGAGTCGGCGCCCTCGGCTCGGCTGATCCGTCTGTCCGGTCTACCGGCGCCGGTGCGGTTTCGTCCGGCGATGTGCCCCTGTTCGTGCTCTGGAGGCGTTGGAGGATTTCCTCAAGAATGCGGTCGCCGGCCCTGCGTGATATGCGCGCGGGTAGGTAGTCCTGGATGCTCTCTCCGATGATGTGGAGGGACGCGATGGCGTCGTCCTGTCTGCCAGAGGCGGTGATCCGCCACCAGACGGACTCGGTGAGCCGAGCCGGCCAGCGACGATCCTCTGACGAGCAGAAGACGAACTCCATGCCCAGGGCCGGTCCTGTTTCACAGAGCCGGGCGAGGGGTGCGCTCAGGTCGTTCCAAGCCGCCAGAGAGAGCCTGGGTTCATCGAGGATCACGATCAGGGCGGGAAGCGGTTCGAGACGGCGTCCCCCGGCGATGTCCGACTGGTAATCGAACCAGGTCGATGTCCCCGCGTTCCGCAGGATCGCCGCGCGGCGCCGTCGCTCGGTTTCGAGGTCGGCCCGGAGCCGGGCGACCGCCGGTGACTTCGACGTCGAGCGGGGCACATCGCCGACGATGTGAGGCAGCCCGCCCAGGCCGACGGCAGCGGCGCCCTTGGCGAAGCCGGAGAACCAGAAGGTCACGACGTCCGGCGAGTGGCTGAGGGCGAGGCTGAACACGAGGGTACGTACCAGCCCCCTGCGGGCGGCCCAGGTGCCGACGATCTCTCCATGCGGCCTGTCGACGTCGCCGAAGGGCACCAGCCACACCGGTGCGCCGTCGTCCACGACGCCGAGCAACGTCGGGCGCGGGCCACGTTCCCACTCCTGGCCGAGAAGTTCGCTCTCCGGGGTGTTGAGGAGGTCGGGGTCGCTCGGAGGCGGTATTGGGGTGGGGGTGAGGTGGGTGCGGGTTCGGGGGGTGAGGAGGGCGAAGTGGTCGGTGTCGGCGGTGAGGGTCAGCGGGCCGCCGCCGGCGGGGAGGAGGGCGCGGAACCGGTCGGCGGACGTTCCCGCGCGCCGTTCGATCTCGGCGGAGACGGCTTCGAGGACGCGGCGTGTGTGCAGGGCCTCGGGGCGGGGGAGCGTGTCGAGGAGGGCGTCGCGGGCGCCGGGGACGAACTCGTAGCGGACGCCGCCGGTCGGGCGGAGGAGGCCGCTCAGCAGGACTTCTGCGAGCTGTCCCGGGCCCGAGCCGCCGAGGATGCGGTGCTGGATGAGGCGCATCACCGGCAGGGACGGGACGGAGACCGCGACATGGGCGGCGAGTTCGGCGGCGTCCGGGGAGGCCGTGGCGAGGAAGCGGCGGACGCGTTCGCCGATCGGCAGCTCGCGTTCGCGGTGGAGCGGGGCCGTCCCCGAGGGGCGCGACGCGAACGTCGCGACGGCGGCGGGCTGCGGGCCGGAGCCGGAGACCAGCCGGGCCCAGGCGCCGAACCAGCGGGGCGCCAGTTCCAGGACGGGCACGGGGACACCGGGTGAGGCGACGCCGTCGTACGGGGTGAAGCGCAGGCCCGTGTTCGGTGCGGCGGGGCGCGGCAGGAAGGCGAGGCCGGGGGCGGCTGGGGCGGCGGTGCGGCGCCAGAGGCGTTCGGCCAGGGGCTGGAGGATCGCGGTCGGTCCGGTCTGTGCCCAGCGGCGGACGGCCTGGGCGGCGCGTCCGTTCCACCAGTGCGGGCCGGAGCAGTCGGACAGGACGAGCACCGCGTGGCGGCCTGAGGCGTCCAGGAGGGTGCCGGGGTCCTGGCGCGGGGCGTCCGGGGTCGCGGTGATGCCGCCGGTGGTGTCGAGGAAGGCGGTGTGGACGTCCTGGAACGCGCCCTGGCGGAGGAGCGTCTCGGCCAGCTCGCGGGCGAGGGGGCGCCAGAGCCGCATCGTGGGGCCGGTGTCGACGACGAGGCTCAGGCTCAGCCAGCGTTCGGGCGACGGGACGAGGACGGGCGTCCACAGGCGGGTGTCGGCGATGCGCGCGGCGGTGGCGTCCTCGTCCAGCTCGAAGCGGTGCCGCGACGGGACGCGGCGCTTGAGCGGGCGGAGCGCGCGCTGCACGCCGAGCGGGTCGGCCAGCATCGGCGCGGTCGGGACGAGCACCTCCGCCGCTTCGCCGACCGGTTCGGCCCCGGGCGCGGGACGGGGATGTAGCCGGGTGAGCGGCTCGCGCGCGGGCGGCGGCGGGGCCGGGGCGGGCGACGGGGGCGGAGGAGGAGGTTCGGCGGGCTCCTGCCGAGGTGTCGGCGGGACCGGCGAGCTGGGACGTTGCTCGGCGGGAGGTGAGATGTGGCAGGCGAGCCATAGCATCTCGCTCAGTTCGCGGGCGTCCGGTGGCGGACCGATGGCGGTGAGCGCCTCCCGGAGGCGGTCAATCGTCATCGATGGGCTCCGACAGGTACGGCATGATGCGGTCGGCGAGCGTCCTGCGGTCTTCGGTGTCGGCGTGGCGGCACAGGTAGACGGCGTTGAGGAGCTGGTCGGTCGCGAGGGTGCCGGACGTGGAGCGCTCGAAGAACCGGCGGACGAGGTCGTCGCTCTGGTCGGCGAGCGGCCCCAGGTGCTCGCGGACGATCGCGGACAGCTCCGCCTCGCCCGCGGGCTGCCGCAGCTCGACGGTGACGCAGCGGCGCAGGAACGCGGGCGGGAACTCGCGTTCGCCGTTGCTGGTCAGCACGACCAGCGGGAACGCGTTGCAGCGGACCGTCCCGGCGGTGATCGTGACGCGGGAGTGGGGGCTGGAGGACGGTCCGTCGAGCGGAGCTCGTCCTTTGGATGGCGGTGGGTGGGGGCTGGAGGACGGTCCGTCGGCGGTGAGGACGTCGGCGGACGGGTCGGCGCGGCGGGTCAGCTCCGGCAGCTCGTACTCGCCCTTCTCGAAGATGGTGAGCAGGTCGTTCGGCAGGTCGATGTCGCTCTTGTCGATCTCGTCGACGAGCAGGACGCGCGGACGCCCGTAGGGGAGCAGCGCGGTGCCGAGGGGGCCGAGGCGGATGTAGCGGCCGATGTCCTCCTCGGAGGGGGCTTCGGCTCGTCCGGCGGCGTAGAGGCGGGTCAGGGGGTCGTACTGGTAGAGGCCGTCGCGGAGGGTCGTGCGGCTGGTGATGGGCCAGTGCAGGACGGGCCCCAGCCTCAGTTCGTGGGCCACCGCGTACGCGAGCGTTGATTTCCCCGTACCGGGCGGGCCCGTCACCAGGAGCGGACGACGCAGATACAAGGCGGCGTTGACCTGCTGTACGGCGTCGTCCGACGGACGGTACGTGGTCGCCTGGTGCGCGTTACCCGAGGAGCCGGACGGGAACGGCAGGACGGGCTCGCCGTCGAACGCGCGCCAAGGCGGCGGTGGAGGCAGCCGGTCGATGCCGTCGTGCGGGCGACGGCTCCCTGTGTAGAGCAGCCAGTCGGGCACCTAAACCTCCATGGCGAGTGGGGGATCGGGGAGCCGCGACGGATCGTCCCACAGCAGCGTGAGGTCGCGTCCGCAGTGCGGCGTGTCTTTGGGGGCGACGAGCGCTTCCTTGCGTAGGGCGAGCGCGACCTGGGGCAGGTCGCCGGGGTGTTTGTCGCCCACGGCGGCGGTCAGCTCGTCGAGGACGCGGTGTCCGCGGCAGTCGCCGTGGGACGGCCCGTCGCACGGCGTACGCGTCCACAGCATGACCGGGATGCCGTTGTTGAGCGCGGCCGTCAATCGGCTCTTCACCGGACGCGACCCATACACGAGCACGCAGAAATCGACATGTGCTTCCAGCCAGTCTTGGAATTCGATGCCTTTGCGCGGTTCGTCGCACGGGATCGGGTGCGGGTCGCTGCGGCCGCGCGCGTTCAGCAGCCGCCAGCGGTGGTGGGCCTGGTCGCGGCGGATCGAGTCGGGGCGCAGCCGCTCCACGTCCCGCACGACCACCGGATACCGGCGCATCGGGATCTTGTTGCGGGGGTCGACGTGCCACTGCTCGAACGGCTTGCCGAGCCAGCCCTCCGGCACCGCGAACTCGATCATCCAGTCGTGCCCGAAGAGCTCGGGCGCGAGCGCCGCCACGCCCTCCTCGACCGCCTGCCGCACCCGCCGCTCCGGGACGCGCACGGTCCGCCTGGACGGCCCTTCGGCGCCGTCGATCCAGGTGTGCACGGTGACGTCGAAGGCGTTGTCGAACGTCACCCGCTCCAACCGGACGATCACCGAGGCCGGTCCCGGACGCGCCGCGCCCGGGCCAGGGCCGGGGCCGGCGGGCGCGGCGCCGGGCAGATGCCGCGCCGACCACCCGGCGAGCCGCTGCCGCCGCTCGTCCGGCAGATGCCGCCCCAGCGCCGCCAGATACCGGGCGAGCCGCTCCTCCGCGAGCCCTTCCGCGACGTACCGCACCGACGCCCACGCGGACCGGAACTCACGAAGCGTCCGGCGGCCGACCGCCCGCTCCAGGTCGGCGCCGAGCGGTTCGGTGAAGCGCACGCCGTCCAGCAGCTCCCGCAGCTCGCGCCGCGCCTCGGCGGTCGACCACCGGTGCGGGAGCAGGTCGTCCAGCTCCTCCCAGTGCTCCCGGATGCTGGTGACGGGCAGCATCCAGCCGAGTTCCGCGCGGTCGCCGTCCCGGAGCTCGGCGTTCGTCACCATGCCGATGACCTCGCCCGTCGACGTGTCGTACACGGCGGACCCGCTGTAGCCCTCCTCCAGCCACTCGCCCGCCCCGGTCTTCAGCTCCCACCACTCCTGCCGCATCGCGCGGAACGGCGACGTCGTCACGGTCGCGTGCCGCTCGTTCCGGTCGAACCGGCGGGGGAAGCCGCAGACGCCGAACGTCCGGCCGCCCGGGTTCCCGTCGGGCAGGGTGCGCTCGTGCAGGTCGTCGGGCGCGGCGAGCCGGGCGGGCGCGTACGGCACCGGGTCCCGCAGTTCGAGGACGGCGACGTCGCCCGTGTCGCCCTCGCGCCGCCATCCGCCGCGCCACACGACCCTGGCGGGCAGCCCCTCCCGGAGCCCGGGGAACCCCACGTGCGCCTCGTCCAGCCCCTGGACGGTGTGCGCGCAGGTCAGCAGCCGTGTCGCGGTGACGAGGAACGCGGCGCCGAGCTTCCCGCCCGCCGGATGCCCGACCCAGGCGCGCCACTGCCAGCCGTCCACCCGGCCCCGCCAGCCGTCCACCCGGCTACGCCTCCTCCGGGGCCCCGGTTCCCGTTCCCGGCCGGCCCCAGATCATCTTGACCTTGAGATGCCCCTCGACGGACGTCTTGGCGATCACGGCCCCGGCCGCCGCGTTCAGCTTGACGCCGAACTCCAGCTCGACCCCGTCCGGATTCAGGTCACCGCCGCGCAGCGCCCCGAGCGCCGCCTCCGCCGCGTCCCTGACGTGCTGGAACGCGTCCTCGAACTTCCCGGCCGCGTCGTGGATCACCCCGCCCGTGCGGGACACCGACGCGAACCCGGGCTCGCGGTCGTCGGTCTCCACGACGACGGTCCCGTTCTCGGTCTGCCAGCGCACCAGTTCGTTCACGACCGCCCCCTCGTCACGGAAATCTATCAAGATCATGCGGTGTGTGATGCTGTGCTGAGGACACCGCGGCCCTGCGGCCACGGCCACAGGAGGACAGGATGATCACCGTCGACCAGGTGCGGGCGCTCACCCGTACGCTTCCGCGCACCTCCGAGCACCTGATCAGGGACCAGGTGAAGTTCCGCGTCGGCGCGATCGTATACGTCGCCTTCTCGCAGGACGAGACCGTGATGGGCTTCGCGTTCCCCAAGGTGGAGCGGGACGCGCTGATCGAGTCGGAGCCGGCGAAATTCCACCTGCCGCGCGAATCCGACCTGCGTTTCAACTGGGTGCACGCCTGGACGGAGGCGCTCGACGAGCCCGAAATGCAGGAACTGGTCGTGGAGGCGTGGCGCATGGTCGTCCCGAAAAAGGTCGCCGCCGCCCGCCTCGGCCTCTAACCCCGTCCGGCGGCTTAGTTCGCGTTAGCGCTCGGTTCGTGGTCGTGCTCAGTTCGCGGTTGCGGGCTGCGGTTCCTTCTCGTCCGGCGTCTCCCGCACCGGCTTGGCCTTCGACCGGCCGGACGGGACGCTGCGTCCCCACGCCATCGCCGCCGCGAAACACGCGAACGGCAGCGCGGGCAGCAGATAGCGGTAGTCGAAGTCCACGGTGATGGGCGGGACGGCCAGGAGCATCACGCTCGACGTCCAGAACAGCGCCGTCCGCGCGCGCGCCCGCCGCCACACGATTCCGGCCAGTCCGGCTAGCAGGACGCCGCCCAGCACCGTGCCGGGCACGCTCACGTGTTCCTGGTAGCCGCGCATGACGCCCGCGTACGGGTCCACGATGTGGGTGCGTCCCGTGCCATGCGAATACTCACGCACCACCGTCCGCCGGTCACCGCCGCCGAGCACGGGAAGGTCCGGCTTCTGCGCGGTCGGCTTTGTCGGGAAGTGGTACCGGGCCTCGGTGCCCACGGTCGGGTAGCGGCTGCGGTTCCAGGAGAACGTCCGGACGAAGAAGTCGTACGACACCACCCGCGCGTAGTCGAGCGGCTGGTTCCGTATCGCCCACAGCGCGAACCGCTGCGCGTCCGCGTTGGTCTTCTCGTCGAACGCCTCACCGTTGGACCACCCGGTCGGCGAGCCCTCCCGCCAGATCTGGTGGGACGAGGCGGGCCGGTCGTCCTTCGGGCCGTGCGGGCAGAGCCTGGCGATGTCCGGGGGCGGCGTGAACGCGTCGCAGTCGGCGAACGCGGCCGTCCGTCCCCACAGGAAGATGCCGTCCACCCCGGTCATCCCGAACCGGCCGTGCTCCTGCTGGTACCACGTCGCGTACGCCCCGACGGGCAGGACGAACGTCACCGCGAGCGCGACGTACGCGGGCCACCGCGTCCGCCGCACCAGCAGGTACAGCACCGCGATCAGGAACAGCGGCACCCCGACCGTCCGCGTGACGGCCGCCACGCCGAGCAGCGTCCCCACCAGCGCCGCCCGCTGCCACCCGGTCGCGCCGGGCTTCGCGAGCAGCAGCATCGCCCCGAGCGCCAGGACGGTGAACAGCGTGTCCGACAGCAGCAGATGCTCAAGCTCGATCTGGTACGCGTCCAGCAGGACCGGCGCGACCGCCACCGCCGCCCACACCCGCCGCACGTCGAAGTCGCGCACCAGCATCCGGTAGCCGACCACCGCCAGCCCGACGATCGCCGCATGGTGCAGCACCGTCACCAGCGCCAGGCTGTGGAACGGCTTCAGCCCCCACAGGAAGATCCCGTAACCGGACGGCCGCAGCGGATGCGGGAACGGGTCGTTGGCGATCCGCACGAAGTCGTAGCTGTCGTTGAACCACAGCACGCCCTGGAAGCCCAGCACGGTGATCACACGCAGCACGATCCCGGCGGCCAGCACCGCGGCGAACAGCCGGTTCCCCTTCACCGCGTCCACCACGGCCCCGGCCGTGGGACGGCGATCGAGCAGCGGGGAGAGCAACACCGGGACCCTAACTGTGGGACGTGCGGGCGGACAGAATCCTGTGCCGACCGGACCTCGGCCGCGTCACGCCGGGGGCGGCAATCCTGGGCTCGTCGTACCCATCCGCCCACGCATCGGCCGAGATCTTACCAGCGCCCTCCGAACCCCTCAGCGGCCCAGCGCGCATATCGCCAAACCCGGACGTAGGGGGACCACCCGCCCGCCCCGGGAACACGGCGACGCGATCACCGGCGCGCGCCGCGCCCGCGAACGCCCGACCGGGACACCCCGGCCGGGCATTCGCGGATCGCCCGGCCGGGGTTCGCGGATCGCCTCGATCGACCTCGCGCGTGGCTCTCGCGCGGCTCATGAACGTCCCGGAGCGCCAGGCCGCCGTCCGGGCCGCCCTGCCGAGCCCAGACTCTTCCGCTCAGTGCGCCATGGCCGCGCGCACGTCCGTGGCGATGGCCTCGTCGATCCTTCCGTCGGGTGCGCCGCCGACGCCGATGCCCGCAATCGGGAAGCCCTTGTGCAGGATCGGCACTCCTCCGGGGAGGACGAGCGTGCCGGGAATCTGCTTGATCGTCTCGTTCCCGGTCAGCGCGCTGGTGGGCTGACCGAAGGCCACGGCCGTGTACGCCTTCCGTTTGGCCGACTCGTAGGTCTGCGGGCCCGCCTTGCGCGTCCTGACGACCAGCCGGATGACCCCCGACCGCTCCATGATGACCATCGTCACCCGCTGGTCCCCCCGCCGCTTGGCCGACTTCACCAGCTCCTGGGTGGCGCGGGTGAGCGACCGGTTGGACAGCACATGATCCACCGGCCAGCCGCGGCCGCCCACCGCCCCGACGACCGTCCGCCCCGCCCTGACCTGCGCCGCGTCCGCCTGCGCCGGACCGGCCTGCGCGGGCAGGGCCGCGACGGCGAACGTTCCGGCGGCGACGGCGCCCAGCACAGCGACGCCGCCGACGAGATGCCTGTAAGACATGACGACTCCCCAATTGGCCACTCGAAGTAATCAAAGCACTTCAGAAAGTGACATCTCCCATTGATGCCGGTTGCACCGCCATTAGGGGCGTTTTGGCAGTCGCTTCGCGCTCAATTTAGGAAGTCATGGCGTATCCCGGACTGCTCCGCTCAGACGACCAGTGGCAGGAAAATGGTGTCGACGATCTCCCGGACGGCTGCCGGCGACATCGGCTCGACGTTCATGAGCGCTTCGTGTCTGAGCAGGTCGTAGGGCAGGCTCACGATGCGCGGAGTCACCTTCGAGGCATCGATCTCCCCTCGTTCGACGGCGCGGTTGACCACCGACTCGATGAGCGGCCATCTCCCACTCACCAGGGATTCACGAAGCTCGGCGGGGCTTGTTCCGGTTTCCTCGAAGAAGGTGGCCAGCCGTGCGGTCATCACCGCGGCGAACGCGACGAACGCCTCGTTGAGTTGTTCGAGCAGGGCGATGGTGTCGTCGCGCAGGGAGCCGGTATCGGGATCGACCAGTGTGAACCGATCGTTGGCCCGCGCGATGGCCTCCCGGACGAGGACGTCCTTGGTGGCCCAGCGGCGGTTGACGACCGGGCGGCTGGTGCCCGCACGCCGGGCGACCGCGTCGAACGTGAGCGCCGCGTATCCGCGTTCGGTCAGTTCGTCCCATGCGGCGTCGAGCAGCGCGGCCTCCAGTTCCGCGCCGTGCCGGCGACGGGCGCGGGCCGGCTCGCCCCTTGCAAGATGCATGAGTGCATCTTACACTCCCGGACAGGCCCGTGACATGGGTCGACACACCCCCGGGCCGGGCACCGCGACGGCCGCGGGTGCGGTTGCCCGGATCAAGAAAGGGGATGCGATGGGGATCGATGCCGGCGCACAGCCGTCTCCCTCGGTGACGGTCGCGGTGCGCACGCTGGGCGCCACGTTCGACGAGTCGGCGGTGGATCGGTGGGAGCTGAAGGCCGCACGGCGAGCCCTGAAGAACCTGAAGACGGTGGCCGACGGCCAGGTGATGATGGATCTGCTCGCCGAGCAGATCGACGCCGGCGATCGCTTCCACCGGGAGCTCGTGGAGGCTTCGGGGGGCACGTACCGGGAGTCGCGCACCGAGTTCACCGTACGCGGACTCAGCGGCACCGACCTGGCCGGCTGGTTCCGGTCGCAGACCGCCACCGGCCGCTTCCAGGACAAGGTGCTGCTCCTCAACGCCCACCCCGAGCACTACGTCGAGCCGCCGGACTACACGGGCGGCATGGTGGAGACGATCGGCGGTCACCTCACCCGGTTCAAGGTGGCGGTAGCGCGCGAACTGCCCCCGCCGGTCAGCGCGTACCTCGATCCGTCCTACCCGGCGACGCTGATGAACGCCCTGCTGAGCCTGGACGACGGCACGCCCTTCGCGTACGCGCTGCACCAGGCACGGGACACCGACACCGGCGCGGACGTGGTGGTGCGCATCATCTACCCGTCCGCCGCCCCGGACTCGATGATCGAGGGACACTGCGAACACCTCGCGGTCGAGTTCCGCAGCTGGATCCGGAACGCGGCGGCCGCGACCCGCTAATCCGCCTTCGCCGCCGGCACCGCCCACCGACCCGACAAGGGATGAACCCATGGACTTCAGGACAAGAAAGCGCTGGTCACCGGCTCCGGCATGATCGGTGGCCTGGGCCACGCGGTGGCCGGGCCGCCGGTGGCGCGGACGTGGTGATCACCGGCCGCGACCCGGAACGCGGCGCCCGCGTCGCCGCCGACGGAGGCCGCTGCCGCTCCGCCATCTGACCCCCCCGCCGCCCGCCCGCGCCGCCGGTCATGAGGGCGCGCGTGTTCAGCCGTCCAGTACCTCGATCACGGGCAGGGTTCCGTCGATGGTGGCGCCCGCCGACTCGGGAGGGATCGCCGTCCCCTCCCGCACCGCCGTTGTGATCTTCATGGGGACGGACGGGGTCACCAGGTACCTGCCGGGTGGCAGCAGCCCGTGGTCGGGAAGGACGATCCGGTACGTCGTCGTCCAGCTGCTCAGGTTGGCGCATTCCGATGGGACGTACGGCTGCCGCTCGCCGGTCGTGTCGCTGGTCACGGGGAGGGTGATCGCGTTCGTCGCCTTCTGCGGGATCTCTTTGCGCTTGAGCGGCGGTATCGGGTAGAAGCCCAGAACATCCGAGTCCTTGGCGTCGAGCTGGTCTTCGTCGAGGCCGATGGACCACTTGTACGCGTTGGTCTTGGGCGGGTTCCCCTTCACTCCGAAGCACTGACGTCCACCGCTCGGCGGGTAGTAGACGCCTGCCGGAGTCCGCGCCCGGAACCGGCCCACGAGGCGGACCTCCGTGCCGGTCTTCGCCCTGGCGGGGGTGAGCGTGAACTGGAGGTCGATGTACGGGGTCTCGGCGGCGGGCATGTTGGCCTGGCCGAGGAGCACGCCGGGTTTCTTGAAGTACGCGTGGACTCCGGCGCGGCTCGTCCCGCCGACGTCCGGGCCGGGCCAGAAGAACCACGCCGCGATCACGGCGCCCGCACCCACGGCGCCGATGCCCGCTGCCCCCTTCGCGCCGCCGACCTTGGCCAAGAAGCCCTTGGACACGGGGAGGCCCGTCTTGGCCAGACCCGAAGCGGCGGTGCCCACCGCCGTTGAGGCGGCCCCGGGTGCGAGGAGCGCGCCTCCGAGCATCGTCAAGGGAATGGCCGTGGCGACCGTCGCGGCCACGGCGCCGAGCGCGATCAGGCCGCGCCGCTCCCACTCGGCGCCATAGGTCCGGACGGCGACGGCCTCAAGTTCGCTGACGAATTCGTATGCGTTCCGCGTCCGGTCCGCGGGGCGCTTGGCCAGTCCACGTCGAACCAACGGGTGCAGGGGCTCGGGCACCTTGTCCAACGGGGCCGGGCTTGTGGTGTGCGCGGCCCTCAACTCGGCGAGAGTCGTGCCCCGGAAGGGCCTCTCGCCCGTGACGCATTCGACGAAGACGCAGGTCGCCGCGTAGAGGTCGGTCGCCGGTGAGGCGGGCTCACCGGTCCACTGCTCCGGCGACATGTAGGAGGGCGTCCCCGCCTGCCCGCCCTGGCCGATCAGGACGGCGATGCCGAAGTCGATGAGTTTGCTCCGCCCGTCGTCCTGGACGAGCACGTTCGCGGGCTTGTAGTCGCGGTGCACGACTCCGACGGTGTGGGCCGCCGCCAAACCGAGAAGCGAGCCCTTCAGCGTCACCAGCGCGGCCTCGGCCGCCATCGGCCCGGCGTGCTCGTCCAGCACCTTGCGGAGCGAGCGACCGGGCACCGCCTCCAGGATGATCGCCGCACCCCAGGGCGATTCCCGGTAGTCCAGCAGCCGCGCCACGTGGGGATCGACGACCCGCCTGAGGAGCTGCGCCTCATGGCGGAACGTGTTCCGCGCCGCCGGGTCGCCGAGCAGCTCGGCGGCGAGGTACTTGATCGCGACCGGTCCGCCGCCCGACCGGTGGCGTGCGAGCACGACCTCGCCCTGCGCCCCTGTCCCGAGCTCGGCCAGCTCGACGAATCCGGGCAGCCGATGCTCGCGCGAGATCACTGGCCGGTGTTGGTCTGGATCTCGCTGACGACGAGCGGCGTGGGCGCGGAGGTCGCCGGGTTGGCGCCGAGATCGCCGCCGGGCGCGTCACAGCCCGGGCCGTCGCACGTCCACCTGACGTCCCAGTTGACGGTCGCCGTGATCTTGTACGAGCCCTCGGGCTGCGCGGCGGACGAGCGCCGGTACCTGTAGTTGCAGGTCTTGCCGTCCCTGCTGCCCGCGTCGTCGCAGACGACCTTCTTCTCGCCCAGGTCCCACGTCACGGACTTGGGCGTCGCGATCAGCTGCACGGTCTGCCCGTCCAGGGTGATCGGGTCGGTCTGCACGTTGCCGAAGCCCTCCACCCACAGGGAGGTCCGCAGCCGCACGTAGGTCTTGTTCGCGGGTGCGGTGTGCACGACGGGTGTGGGGAACGTGGTCGCCGCGCGTGCCGTGGCGACCAGGTCGGCCGTCGTGGCGGGCGCGGCCTGGAGCGGCCCCGCGCCGCCGGGCGCCGGTACGAAGCCCTGTGCCTGGTCGGCGGTGAGCCCCTCCGGCGGAGGCGGCAGGACGGGACCGCTGCTGCCCCCGCCTCCGCCGGCTCCGCCGCCGCCCCCTCCCGTGCCGGGCTTGCGGATCACCAGGTTGCAGGTCCCGAGCTTCTTGTTCGCTTTGCTGCACGGCGCGGCCTGCGCCGGAACGGCGATCAGCAAAGGTGCGACCAGCGCGGTCGCCATGATCGCCGCGGTGGCCGTTCGTCGTCCGGTTGGGGGGTGCGGGGACATGTCGCGTCCTTCCCTGCTGGTCGTCAGCATGGGCGGTCCCGAACGTTCGCGGCGACCTTCCAGGCGCCGGAGTCGTACTGGACCGTGGCCCGGTACACGTACGCGCCGCCGGGGACCTCGCCCGTCCGCTTGCCGGTGTCCGCGGAGTAGCGGTAGGCGGCGAGGGTGCGGACGCAGTCGATGACGTAGATCTTCGTGCTGTCCTTGGCGCGGGCGTAGACGCGGGGGTTGAACGTGTTGGTGAAGCGCCAGATCTCGCCCTTGGCCCTGGTGGCCTCGACGTCCTTGGTCACCTGGCTGAGGAGCGGGTCCATGGCGAAGGTGGGGAGTTCGGCGGGATTGTTGGTCTCGTAGGCCTTCTTGTAGGCGGCCTGGTAGGCGCGGTAGCGCTCAAGGATCGTCTTGTAAAGCTGCTGTGGCGGGATGCTGGACGGCGGGGCGGCGGCGGGTGAGGCGGCCGGGGCGCCGTCGTTGAGGGAGCCGTTGGGGGCCAGTTCGCCGCTGGAGGACGAGCCGGACGAGCCGCAACCGGCGACGAGGCAGGCGGTCAGAACGAATCCCAGTGCGGGGGAACTGACTGACCGGGCGCGCATCGCCATCCCTGAGGGGCAGCCGACAACGGGGCGGAATACGCGCAGAAGCTTACAGAGGCGCGTGTGGCGAGAAAAGGGATTCGTTGGGGGCGCCTTGACCTCGACTGGGCTTGAGGTAGCACGCTTCAGGTGAATGCCGTGATGGGAGGGGTTCTTATGCGTGCGGTGTGGTTGAAGGAGTTCGGTGGGCCGGAGGTGCTGGTGCCGGGGGAGGCGCCGGATCCGGTGCCGGGCGAGGGGCAGGTGCTCGTCGCGGTCGAGTTCGTCAACATCACGTTCGTGGAGACGCAGATGCGGGCGGGGGCCGGTCCGGGTCCGGTGCGGGTGGAGCCGCCGGTGATCCCGGGGAACGGGGTCGGGGGCGTGGTGGCGGCGGTCGGGCCGGGGGTCGATCGCGGGCTCGCAGGGCGGCGGGTGGTGAGCAGTACGGGGGGTTCGGGCGCTTACGCGGAGCTGGCGGTCGTGGACGCCGCCGGGCTGTTCGAGGTGCCGGACGGTCTGGCGCTCGACGACGCCGTCGCGCTGCTGGCGGACGGGCGGACGGCGACGATGATGCTGAACGCGGTGCGGCCTCGTCCGAGGGAGCGGGTGCTGGTGGAGGCGGCGGCCGGTGGGGTCGGGACGTTGCTCGTCCAGCTGGCGAAGGCGGCGGGCGCGGAGGTCGTCGCGGCCGTCGGGAGTGCGCGCAAGGCTGAGGTGGCGCTCGGGCTGGGTGCGGACGAGGCCGTCGACTACGCCGAGCCCGGCTGGGCCGAGGCGTCGGAGGCGGTGGACGTGGTGCTCGACGGTGTCGGAGGCGAGGTGGCGCGCGAGGCGTTCACGCTGGTCAGGAGGGGTGGGCGGATGGTCAGCTTCGGGCTGTCGAGCGGCGAGTGGGCCGGTGTCCCGGAGGAGGACGCGGCGGAGCGGGGCGTGACGCTCGTCCGGGCGACGGCCACGCCGGAGGAGTTGCGGGAGTTCACGCTCAGCGCCCTTGCCGAGGCCGCTGCGGGGAGGCTGCGGCCGCTGATCGGGCAGCGTTTCCCGCTGGACGGGGCGGCGGACGCGCACAGGGCCATCCAGTCGCGTGCCACGGTCGGCAAGACGCTGCTGGAGGTCAGGCGACCTTCTTGAGGAAGGCGCTGAGTGCGTTCTCGTAGGCGGCGGGGTCGACGTTCCACGACTCGGTGTGGCCGCCCGGTGTGGCTATGTGCGTGACCATGCCGGGAGGGGCTTTTCTGGTGAAGGCGTAGGCGGAGCCGTTGTCGACGGTGGCGTCGTCGTCGGCGGTGAACAGGAGTACCGGTGTGCGCAGCCTCGGCGCGTACCGGCGCTGGTCGAAGTCGGACAGGTCCATGCCGATGCGCCACTCCAGGACGCGTTTGGCGACGTTCGTGACGAAGCCGGGGAGATTGCGGGCGTCGCCTTGCTTGTCCAAGGTGGCGCTCCAGTCGAGGACGGGGGAGTCCAGGACGACGCCCCTGATGAACGACGAGTCTTCACGGAGGGTCCGCATGGACATCGCTCCGCCCATCGACCACCCGTACAGGACGACGCCCGTCGCACCGTGCGCGCGTGCGTAGCCCATGGCGGAGACGACGTCATGCCATTCCGTGTCGCCCAGGTGGTTCTTCCCGTCGCTGGACTGTGGAGCGCCTACATCGTTCCGATATGCGATGGACATCATCGGCAGACCGAGCGCATGGACGGCCCGCATGGCGCGGAACGTCTCGGCCTTGTCCGCATTCCGTCCGTGGACGCCGATGACCCATGTGCTCTTGGGCGACGTACCTGGAATCAACCATGCGGGCATGGGCCCCGCCCTGGACGGATACGTGACGTCCTGGAAATCGAGTCCGAGAGCTCTCTTCGGGTCGCCGTCGTACACCCAATGGTCGATTGTCGCGGGGGAGCCTTGCACCAAGGTGCCTTCGACTATGGACGAGACCTGTCGTACGACGTGCTCGTCGTCGCCGCCTGTGATGGGGCCCAGCAGGGCGCGTCCGTCCTTCCAGGCGAGCGTCCACGTTCCCGGACGCTCCGTCGCCTCGTCGCGGGGCAGCGTGACCGTGCCGTTCCCTGTGGCCACGATGGTGAGCGGATAGCCGGAGCTGTGGTCGACCTCGATGGCGACGCCCGCGAAGTACCAGCCGATCCCGCCGACGACCGCGCACACCAACACGATGACCGCGACGGCCGCCGCCATCAGCGAGCGGGCGCGGCGCCGACGCCGCCGCCGAATCGGTGGTTCGGGGGCGGCGGGGGCCGGCGACTCCGGAACCGCGGTCGACACGACATACGAACTTAGCCTCCCGCGAGCGTCGCGGACGCTCGGGCCGCTCCGCAATCCGGTGATCAGTGCGGTTAATCTGCCGGACAGGTGCCATTGATCGGACGGAGGGACGCCTGGCGTGACGGGGCAGAACGACCGCATCGCGGAGATCGAGGGCGAGGTCGTCGCGTTCGCGCGGCGGATGGCGCCGCCCGGATGGCGGCGGATCGACCTGCACTGCATCGCGACCGTCGCCGTCAACGACGTCGCCCTGACCGTGCTGACCGGCGACGGCAAGACGGTGACGGCGGAGACCGTCCCGCAGGAGCTGACCGGGCTGCTGATGGACCTGCGCCGCGCGCACTACCTGTCCGAGCAGGGCACCTGGTTCTCGATGGTCGCGATCATCGAGCCCGAGTCCGCGCGGCCGCTGTACAACTACGACTTCGATCCGCTGTGGGATCCGCCGATCCCGGTGGACTACTGGCGGCGCGACCAGATCGTCCTGCCGCGCGACGGCGCGAACGTGCCGGGCTGGCTGCGCGACCGGCTGAACGGTCGCGAACCCGCCCCCGCGGACGTGGCCGACCCGGTGCCGATGAATCCGGTCGAGCAGATGGAGTTGCTGTCGAACCAGGTCACGATCGTGATCGCCGATCACGCGCCGCCGCTGTGGCGGACGATCTCCGGGTACTACCAGGCGGTCGGCGGGCACGTGGAGTTCCCCGCGATGACGTGCCACCGCGCGGACGGCGCCGTGTCGCCCTGGACGGCGCCCGCCGCCACCGCGGGCCTCCTCGACCGGCTCCGCGCCGGGACGTACGCGTTCCAGGGGTCCACCTGGTCCCGGATCGACTTCGAGGTCGTGTACGAGGACGGCGAGGTGCGCTGCCGGGCGAGCTTCCGGCACGACGACGAGCCGCACTGGGATTCCGAGCCGTCGTCCGCCGACATGAGGCGGGAGCTTGAGCGGTTCCCGCGCGACGAGGTCCCGGAGTGGATGGCGCAGCGGCTCGGCAGCCGCACCCAGCCGGAGACGGTCGCCGACGTGCCGGTTCCTCCGCCGCCGGGTGGGCTCCGCCGGGCGCGGATCTTCGACCACGCCGGGCCGGACGGCGCCCGTCCTGCCGTGTCGCGTCCGCCCGTCCCGCCGGACGAGGTGGAACGCGTGACCGAATACCTGCGGCAGGGCCCGATCGTCATGGCGGCCCGTTCCAACGCGCCCGACAGGCTCGATTCCGCACGCGGCGCAGCCGTGCCGCTCACGTTCCACACCGATGGGACATGGGTCTGGTCAGGCGCGGTGGCCTATTACCTGATTGAGCATGGTGTCGCGCCAGAAGCCGATCTGGTGGCGCACATACGCGCCAACGGGTTCCAGGTGCCTGCGGTCGACGACGACACCATGAACGCCGCTAACGCGGCCGTGACAGGCGGGGCGGTGCCTGAACGCGTCCTGACCGAACAGAAACCCGACTGGACGAGCACCCTCCAACACCGTCTGGACCAGCTCCGCGTCGATCGCGCCGCGTACCGCATCAACGACACCGCAGAGGGTGTCTGGTGCCTCCTGCCAGAGGGAGACCGCTGGTCGGTGTTCCAGCAGCGCGACGGTGAGCGCCGCAAGGAGATCACGTTCGACGACACCGAACAGGCCGCCGCGCATCTGCTCGGATGTCTCCTCATCGACCCGCGCCATACCGTCCAGGAGGGTCCGTTCGAGCCGCTCAAGGGCGAACCCCCGCTCTCCCTTCTGCGCGACCGCCACGTCATGGAACTGTCCGCAGGAACGGAAGTGGACCGCTATGGCGGCTCCGAGGGCAACGTGACGTACGCGGCGCGCACGCCGTATCCGCGACGGTCGCTGCCGCGCGAATGGCAGGACCGTCCGTACCACGTCTACCGGCTCGAACGGCCCGTGGAGGCGCTGACGGGCACGGCCGTGCCGTGGTTCGGCGAGCCGGGCGGCGGGACGGCTCACGTGTTCCGCCGATCCATCGCCGAACTGCTGGCCGACGGCGCCCTCATCGAGATCGACGCACGGAAAGACGACTGAACGGGCGACTAGACGGTCGGGCGGTCGGTTAGGCGGATAGGCGGTTAGGCGCTGCCGATGGCGGAGACCAGATTCAGCCCCAGCAGCAGGTCGAGGTGGATGAACGTCTCCAGTTTCGCGCCCGGCGGCACGTCCGCGTCGGCGGCGATCCGGTCGAGGACGGCCAGCGCGCCGGGGCTGTCCAGGTCGTCCGCCAGGGCGGTCTCCGCCTCTGTCGCGTACGCGCGGTTTATGGGACGTCCCGGCGCCGTGGCCCATTCCGCGACCTTGCCGCGCCACCTGTCCAGCCGCTCGGCGGCCTGCGACACCTTCGCCTCCGACAGTTCCAGCGGCTCCCGGTAGGGGACCTGCAGCATCGTGAGGCGCATTGCGAGCCCGTCCACGGACGTGGACGCCGCCGTCCAGCCGTCGCCCGTCTCGCGCGCCACGGTGAGGCAGAGCGCGTCCTCGCGGGCTTCGCTCGCGACATAGACGTCGGCGTCCGCCATCGGGACGTCCAGCGGCTCGAACGACGCGACGTTGGAGTCGGCCAGGGCGGCGTCCGCGGTGAGGGGCGGGGTGCACGCGACGCGGACGCGGCGTCCGGCCCGTTCGGCGACACGGCGCAGCAGGTCGGCGACCACCGGGACGCGGTGTCCCGACCCGTCCAGGACCTGGACGCGCAGGCCTTGCCCGGCGGGCAACGGCTCGGCCTGCCCGGTGCGATGGTCGTACAGCCGCAACATGCCCCCAACCCTAGGGCGGGCGGCCCCGGGGTCAGAGCTGCGGGTCGGACGGCATCGGGCCGGTCGGCATCGGGGCGGCGCCGTCCGGCTTGCGGACGGCGGCGAACCGCAGCCGCACATAGTCGGCGACCCAGCCCGACTCGCGGCGCAGCGCCGGGGCGGCGAGGTCATTGACCCGGGCGAGCAGCGGATCGACCAGCTCGGGCGGGACGTCCGCCAGCGCGGTGGCCGCGTACGCGCGGACCCAGTCGGCCGCGCCGTTCGGCCCCTCGGTCATCCGGGTCGGACGGTCGGCGTGCTCCAGCAGCCGCAGCGTGAACCCGGCCTCCTCCAGCTTCGTCGCGTACTCGGCGGGGGTCGGGAAGTACCAGGGCAGGTCCGGCTCGCCGAGGCCGAACACCCGCCAGGCGGTCTGCATCGCGACGATCAGCTCGGCGCAGTTCCCGGCCCCGCCCAGCTCGCCGACGAACCGCCCGCCGGGCCGCAGCGACGCGTGGACGCGTCCGATCACGGCATCGGGGTCGCGGGTCATCCAGTGCAGGGCCGCGTTCGAGGCGACCGCGTCGAACGACTCGCCGACGGTGAAGTCGTGGGCGTCGCCGAGCACGAACGACAGCCCCGGATGCATCGCGGTCGCCTGCGCGACCATGTCCGGGTTGCCGTCGATGCCCAGCACCTCGGCGCCTCGCTCGGCGATCTCCGCGGTGAACGCCCCGGTGCCGCACCCGAGGTCGATGACCCGTTCGCCGGGCTGCGGATCGAGCAGGTCGACCAGGGGCGCACCGTGCGCGGAGACGTACCCGAAGGCGGAGTCGTACGTCGTCACGGCCCAATTCACTGTCGTAATTTATCGGACATCGTCCCGGGGTGACGCGCCGTACACCCACATCGGGCGACCCCGGCGTCCGGCCGTCCGGACGCGGTTTGCATGATGGGAGGGCATGCGCACGCCGTCCGGAGGACGATCCGCAAGATCCACACTTTGACGGCATGTGTTGCTTTGGTGACGGAGGGTATGAAGCCGCCCGAGCGACACGTTCGGGGGTGCGTGGTGCGGATTAGGACAATCGCCGTTATCGGTGCCGGGCTCCTGCTCGTCGCCGGAAGCGCCGCGGGCGCCGGATGCAGTGGCCCTGAGGAGAAGCGGGCGCGGACAGCCGGCGAGAACGCCGCGCTGGGGAAGAAGGCCCAGTCCAAGCGGCCCCCGGCGCCGCCCCCGCCCAGGAGGATCGACTGCGACCGGGCCAAGTGCGTCTCGCTGACGTTCGACGACGGGCCCGGCCCCTACACGGCACGGCTCCTGGACACCCTCAAGGCCGGCGGCGCCCGCGCCACGTTCTTTCTGCTGGGCGAGAACGTCCACGCCCACCCGGACGTGGTGCGGCGGATGGCCATGGAAGGCCACGAGGTCGCCAACCACACCTGGTCCCATTCGAACCTCACCACGCTGCCGCCCGCCGCCGTGCGGTCGCAGATCCAGCGGACGCAGCAGGCCGTCAAGAACGCCTCCGGCGTCGCGCCGACGCTGATGCGCCCGCCCTACGGGGCGACGAACAAGCAGGTCGGACGTGCCATCGGGATGCCCCTGATCCTGTGGAGCGTCGACACGCTCGACTGGCGGCACCGGAGCGTCAGCCGCGACACCAAGATCGGGATCAAGGAACCGCGGAGCGGCGGCATCGTCCTGTTCCACGACATCCACAAGCCGAGCGTCGACGCCATCCCGAAAGTCGTGGACGGCCTGAAGAAGCGCGGATTCACGCTCGTCACGGTGTCGGAGCTCTTCCAGGGGACGCCGCTCAAGCCAGGCCAGACCTACAACGAGCGCGCCCAGAAGACCGAGCCGGTGACGGCAAGCCCACCTCCATCCGGCTCGCCCGCGGGCGCCCCGTCCGGCGGGCCGCACCGGCCCTCCCCACCCCGTTGACCACCCACGCGGATCGACCGGCCGCGCGGATCGACCGGCCGTGCGGCTTGTCCGGCCGTGCAGGTTGTCCGGCTGTGCGGGTTGACCGGTCGCGCGGGTTGTCCGGTCGTGCAGGTTGACCGGCGGCGCGGATCGACCGGTCGTGCGGGTTGGCTGGTCGTGCGGATTGTCCGGCCGTGTGGGTTGGCCGGCGGCGCGGGTTGACCGGCTGTACGGGTTGTTCGGCTGTGCGGGTTGGCTGGTCGTGTGGGTTGGCCGGGGGTGCGGATCTATCGGCCGTGCGGATCGAGCGGTGGGGCGAGGGTCTGCTAGCTGCGCGGAGAGACCAGGGCGTTGTCGAAGGCGAACACGACCGCCTGGATTCTGTCGCGAAGGTCGAGTTTGGCCAGGATGCGCCTGACGTGCGTCTTGGTCGTCGCCTCGCCGATGTGGAGGCGGGCGGAGATCTCGGCGTTCGACAGGCCGCGCGCCATCAGCAGCAGGACCTCGTGCTCGCGGTCGGTGAGGCGGTCCAGGCGGCGCCGCGCCCCGGCGTCCGGCGGGGCGGGCGAGGTGCGCGCGAACTCGGCGAGCAGCCGCCGCGTCACCGACGGGCCCAGCAGGCCCTCGCCGGACGCGACCGTCCGGACGCCCTCGATCAGCGTCTCCGGCGGGGTGCGCTTGAGCAGGAAGCCGCTGGCACCCGCCCGGACGGCGGCGAAGACGTACTCGTCCAGCTCGAACGTGGTCAGCACCAGGACCCGGGACGCCGGCTGCCGCGCGGTGATCTCGGCGGTGGCGGCGACGCCGTCCATGACGGGCATCCGGACGTCCATGAGGACCACGTCCGGCGCGAGCGCCGCGGTGCTCCGGACGGCCTGCGCGCCGTCGGACGCCTCCGCGACGACGGTGATGTCGGGCTGGGTCTGGAGCATCATGCGCAGGCCGCCGCGCATCAGCTCCTCGTCGTCGGCGAGCAGGACCCGGATCACGCGACGGCCCGCGCGGTGAGGGGGACGCGGGCCTCCACGCGCCAGCCGCCGTCCTGGGCGGGGCCCGCCTGGCACGTCCCGCCGAGCCGTGCGGCGCGCTCCCGCATCCCCGCGAGCCCACGAGCGGCCCCTCCCCGCACGTCGGACGGCTGAGACGGGCCCGGGATGGCGGTGCCGTCGTCGGTCACGGTGAGCCGTACGTCGTCCCCGGCGCGGTCCACCAGGATCCGGACGGTCCCGGCGGAGGCGTGCCGGACGACGTTCGTGAGCGACTCCTGGACGATCCGGTACAGCGTCTGGACGACCGGCTCCCCGAGCGGGGGCAGGTCGCCGTCCACGGCCAGGTCGGCGCGCAGGCCGGGCGGGAGACCGGCGACCAGGCCGCGCAGCGCGGCCGCCAGGTCGGGCGGGTTCGGCGGTTCGGCCTCGTCCAGGAGGCCGAGGACGCGGTCGAGGTCGCCGAGGGCGGCGCGGCCGACGTCCTCGATGCTGCCCAGCGAGCGGCGGACGTCCGCGTGCCCGTCGCCCTCGGTTCCGGGAGATCCGAGGGAAAGGCGGGCTGCCCCGGCGTGCGTGACCATGACCGTGACGGCGTGTCCGACGGCGTCGTGCAGTTCGCGCGCCATCCGGGCGCGCTCGTCGGCGAGGGCGCGCCGCCGGAGCGCCGCGGCGCGCTCGGCCTCGTGCTCCCGCAGCGCCGTGGCCGCCTGCCAGCGCGAGCGGGCCGCGTCCCCGGCGAGCAGCGCGCCGCCGTGCAGGAACGCGCCGAGCACGAACGCCTCGGTGTTCTCGGTGGCGAGCGCGGCGAGCGCCGCAACGACCGGGACGGCGGCGAGTTGCGCGGCGCGCGGACGGGGCCGGGTCTGAGCGACCATCGTCAGCGCCAGCGCGGACGCCGCCGACAGGTTGGTGAGGGGGTGCCCGGCGAGGGCCGTCGCGACGGTCGCCGCCGCCGACGCCCACAGCGCGGTCGCCGGCGCGAACCTGCGCCCCGCGATCGCGGCGAACCACACCACGGCGGCGGCGCGCACGACGACCGGCCCGTGGAACGGCGACGCGGTGACGTCGGAGTCCCCGATGGTGATGGTCGCCGAGACGTAGGCGACGAACACGTCCAGCGCGACCCAGTGCCACCGGCGGCCGGCGAGCCGGTCCGGGCCCCACCGGCCGGCGAGCCGGTCCGGGCCCCACCGTCGAAGGTCCATGGCCGTCAGCGTATGAAAGGTCGGTGATCTGGGGAATCGTCCGGCCGGAGGACGATCCGTACCCTCCAGGGGGACGAACCGGATCCCGGCCGAGGGACGACCGCGCCCCGCCGCCGTTCCTACCGTCGCGGCCATGATCTCGACACAGACCTCGATCCCGACACCGGCCCCCGCGTCCCTGCGGCGCCGGCTCGGCGGCGGCGCGCTGATCGTCACCGGGTTGCTGCTCGCCCCGCTCGCCGCCGCCGTCGCGTTCCTCGCCGCCGCGGCGGCCGGCGCGCCCCTCCCCGCCTGCGCGGCGATCGGCCTGGCCGCCGCCGTCCAGCTCTCCGGCGCCGTCGCCTACCTGGGCGGACGGCTCGCCCGCACGCGCCGCCGCGGACTCGTCGCGGTCCTGGCGGCCGCGGTCATGGCCGTGGTCATGGCGGTCGCGGGACATCTGCTGGTCTTCCGCCCGCTCGGCGTCCCCGCCACCGCCCTTCCCGCCCAGGACACCCGCTACTGGCGGCTCTCCACCGGCTCGCGCATCGCGTACACCCACACCCCGGCGCGCGGCCAGCGGAGGCCGGATCCGGTCGTGCGGCTGCACGGCGGCCCCGGCACCCCGGGCGCCGGCCCGGACGACCTCGACCGCGCCCTGGCCGCGACCGGCTTCGACGTCTACACCTACGACCAGCTCGGGTCCGGGCGCTCGGAGCGGCTGGACGACCCCGCCGGCTACACGGTCGCCGGTCAGGTCGCCGACCTGGAGGCGATCCGCGGACGGATCGGCGCGAACCGGCTGGTCCTGGCGGGCAGCTCGTGGGGCGCCACGCTCGCCGCCGCCTACCTCGCCGCGCACCCGGACCGCGTGGCCCGCGTCGTCTTCACCTCGCCAGGCGCCCTGTGGGCTCCGGAATGGGAGAAGTCGGGCGAGGGCGAGATCTGGGACCGGCTCACCCCGGCCCAGCGCCGCCGCATGGACGACCTGGAGAACCGTCCCCAGCTCGTCGCCTGGTCGCTGCTCATGGCCGTGAACCCGCGCGCCGCGCACGCGCTGCTGCCCGACGAGGAGATCGATCCCCTGTTCGACGCGCTGCTGTCGTCGGTCGGGTCGGCCGCGACCTGCCGTCCAGGACGTCCGCTCCACGAGGCCGCGTCGCGTTCGGGCTTCTACTCCAACCAGATGATCTCCGACGACGCCCTGAAGGTCCCCGACCCGCGCCCCGCCCTGCGCCGCGCCGCCGTGCCCGCGCTGATCCTGCGCGGCCAGTGCGAGTACAAGAGATGGGAGATCGCCCGCGAGTACCGCGACACGGTCCCCGGCGCGAAGCTGGTGCACGTCCCGGGCGCGGGCCACGTGATCGACGCTGAGCAGCCCGAGCTGTACCGCTCCACCGTCACCGCGTTCCTCACCGGCCGCCCGCTCCCCCTGCCCCCGTACACGGCCCAGAACGCCCCACCGGCCACCGTCCGCTGACCTCACCCACCACCGCCCGCCCCCGGCCCTGCCCCCGGGCCGCCGCCGGCCGCTGAGCCTGGTCGCCACCGGTCCCTGACCTTGCCGCCACCGGTAGCTGACCCAGGCCCCACTGCCGCGAATGCGGCGCGCCCGGGCGCAGCGGCTCAGTCGTCCCGGCGGGGACGGCGCCGCGGCGGGGGCTGCGGCGGGACGACCTTCGCCGCGACCATGATCTTTTCTGGGATCTCGACCAGCTCGCCGTCGCGGCGACGCACCGTCAGGACCCCGCCCGACCAGGATTCGAGGACGCCGACGACGTCGCTGTACCCTCCGGTTGGCAGACGACGGCGCAGCGAGATCCGCCGCCCCACGTCCGCGCCGCTGATGGACACGACCAGGCGGGCGGCGAAGCGACCGGACATGTGTCGACCCCCGTGTCGAATCGGCGGCGCCGTGGCAGCCATACTATTCACAGCGAGCTTGCGGTGAGCCGTGACGTTGCGGCGGGGCCGGAAATCCGAGAGGAGTCACTGACGTGACCTACGTCATTGCGCAGCCCTGCGTGGACCTGCTCGACAAGGCATGCATCGAGGAGTGCCCGGTCGACTGCATCTACGAGGGCAAGCGCATGCTGTACATCCACCCGGACGAGTGCGTCGACTGCGGTGCGTGTGAGCCTGTCTGCCCGGTAGAGGCGATCTACTACGAGGACGACACGCCTGACCAGTGGAAGGACTTCTACAAGGCCAACGTGGAGTTCTTCGAGGACCTCGGCTCGCCCGGTGGCGCCTCCAAGGTCGGGAAGATCGACAAGGACCACCCGATCGTCGCCGTCCTGCCTCCACAGAGCCAGGACGACTAGCGGGGCGGTCCTTCGGGACGTGCCCGCGTGGCACGTCCCAAAAGCACGCCTGTGTTGATTTCGGGCCGTGGCCTCCACGTTCGTGGAACGCCACGGCCCCTCGGGTTGAGAGATAGGGGTGCGGACGTGTTCACGTTGCCGGACTTTCCGTGGGACCGGCTGGCGCCGTACAAGGAGCGGGCGCTGGCGCACGCGGACGGCATCGTCGACCTGTCGGTCGGGACGCCCGTAGACCCGACGCCCGAACCGATCCGGGCGGCCCTCGCGGACGCGTCCGACGCGCCCGGATACCCGCAGACGTACGGGACGCCGCGGCTTCGCGAGTCGGTCGCGGGCTGGCTGCGGCGCCGCGCCGGAGTCTCCGGCGCCGACCCGGACGCGGTGCTCCCCGTGCTGGGCACCAAGGAACTGGTCGCCTGGCTGCCGACGCTGCTCGGCACCGGCCCCGGCGACACGATCGTCTTCCCCGAGCTGGCCTACCCCACCTACGACGTCGGCGCGCGGCTGGCCGGGGCCAAGCCCGTCCCGACGGACGGGCTCCTCTCCCTCGGCCCCGTCTCACCCAAGATCGTGTGGGTGAACTCGCCGTCCAACCCGACCGGGAAGGTGCTGCCCGCCGAGCATCTGCGCAAGGTCGTCGCGTGGGCGCGCGAGCGCGGCGCGATCGTGATCAGCGACGAGTGCTACCTGGAGTTCGGCTGGGACGAGGACAGGCCGCCGGTCTCGATCCTGCACCCGGACGTCTGCGGCGGCTCCCACGAGGGGCTCCTCGCGGTCAACTCGCTGTCGAAGCGGTCCAACATGGCGGGCTATCGGGCGGGGTTCCTCACCGGCGACCTCGGGCTGGTCAAGCGGGTGCTGGAGGTCCGCAAGCACGCGGGCATGATCGTCCCGGCCCCGGTGCAGGCGGCGATGATCGTCGCCTTCGACGACGACGCGCACGTGGACGAGCAGCGGGCCCGCTACGCGCGCCGCCGCGCCGCCCTGCGCGCCGCGTTCGAGAGGCACGGGTTCCGCGTCGACCACTCCGAGGCGTCCCTCTACCTGTGGGCCACCCGGGACGAGCCGTGCTGGGACACCGTCGCGCACCTGGCGTCCCTCGGCGTCCTCGTCGGGCCCGGCGAGTTCTACGGCCCGGCCGGAGCCCGGCACGTCAGGATCGCGTTCACCGCGACCGACGACCGCGTGACCGCCGCCACCACCCGCCTCTGACCCACCTCAACGACACCGCCCAGCGGTCAACCGCTGCCGCCCGCGGCCAACCGGTGCCGATCGGCGGTTGACCGGTGCCGACCACGATGAACCAGCAGCCGACCCGCAGTAAACCGGTGCCGCCCGCGATGGACCGGTGCCGACCCGCGGCCAACTGGCGCCGCCCGGCGGTTGACCGGTGGCGACCCGCGGTGGACCGGTGTCGACCGTCGTCAGCCGGTGCTGATCCGTTGTGAGATGGTGTCGGCTCGCGGTTAATGGGTGTTGAGCGGTGGCTGAACGGCGGGTCGCCGCGCCGGCCCGATTTCGTTTCGGTTACGGCGTTCTCGCATGCAACCAGTGGTTCCTTTGATACGTCTGAACGCGGTATGGGCATGAGAGGCCACAGTCGGTAGGATCCCGCAGGTCTGTGACCGTCCTGTAGACGAAACGATGGAGGTGTCCGTGAGCGGAGCGGCGATAGTGATCCTGCTGGCGCTGATCCTGGTCGCCTTGATCGTGCTGATCATTGTCCTGCTGCGGCGCCGGTCCGGGACGGCGAGGACGGGCCCGGCGCCCGCGCCCGCCGCGCCGCGCGACCCGTTCGCGGCCGAGGACCAGGTGGCCGGCGACCCGCGGACGCTCAAGGCCGGCGACATGGTCGAATACCTCGGCACCCGCTACTTCGTGCGCGGCTCGGTGCGGCTGAAGGAGGGCGGCTACACCTGGAGCGAGCACCTCCTGGACGCCGACACCATCGAGGGCACCAAGGTGTGGATCTCCGTCGAGGAGGACCCCGACCTCGAAGTCGTCTGGTGGACGGAGCACGACATCGGCGACCTGACGCCCGGCGAGCGGACCATCGTCGTCGACGACGTCGAGTACCGCCGCGAGGAGCACGGAACCGCCGACTACACGAGCGAGGGCACGACCGGCGTCGGCGTCCAGGGACGGGTCGAGTACGTCGACTACGAGGGCCCGCGCGGGAAGTACCTGTCGTTCGAGCAGTACGGCGGCGGGCAGTGGGAGGCGGGCCTCGGCGAACGCGTCCCGACCGGGTCGATGACGATCTACCCCGGCAGCGGTGGCTGATCTTGCGCACCACCCTCGACGCCCCCTACGCGGACGCGCGCGCCGACGCGCTGTCGTTCGCGCTCGGCCTGCCGCCGCTGGACGCGCTCGCCGTCCTGCCGGTCGAACGGGCAGGGCTGACCGTGGAGTTCCGGCTGCTCGGCGCGTCCCACCAGGTCATCGCCGGTCCGCTGAGCGAGACGGTGGCGTGCCTGCCCGGCGGCGCCGAGCCGCTGCCCGGCCGCGCGAGCACGGACGTGCCCGGCTGGACGTACGAGTTCGCCGCGACCACGGCCACCCTCAGCGACGACACGGCGTTCTGCCGCGCCGTCGAGGCGGTGTGCGCGCGGCTCGCGGACCGCGGCGACGCCCTGACCGGGGACTTCCCCGGCTCCCGGCACGCCGTGACCGCCCTCGCCCTGGAGCAGCCCATTGCTGAACGCGCCGTCCCAGAGCGCTTGGCCACGGAGACCCCCGCAGTGGAAGAGTCCGGGATCGGCTGGCGGACGTGGCACGCCTATCCGCAGACCCGGGAGATCGTGATGACGCGGAGCCGGCTGGTGAGACCAACGTGAACAGTAGACACCGGATGATCGGCGGCGTGTGCGCCGTCCTCCTGACCGTCCTGGCGCTCGGGGGCTGCGGCAGCACCTCGAAGGAGTCCTGGATCAAGGGCAAGTACAAGAAGAGCGGGACCGACTACCGGTCCCCGAAGGCTCCGCCGGCCGTGGCCACGGAGATCAACAAGAAGTTCAAGGCGATCGACCGGGTGGACTCAATGGCGACCAGGGGCGCGGCGGGCGGCATCTTCCTGCGCTACCCGAAGCTGGTCGTCGGCGTCCTGCCGAGCGGAACGGGCAGTCAGATCACTCTGTCCTCCCCGAGCCTCGGCTACAACCGCTACTACTCGCACGTCAGCGGATTCTGGGCCAGGCCCGGCAGCGGCGGCTGGACGAACGGCGGCGCCGCGTCCTTCCGCGGCGGCGGGCCGGGGTCGGGCAAATAAGGAGCAACAGATGGACGACCTCTTGGACGAGATCGGCGCCACCTTCGCCTACGGCGCGGTCGGCATCGCGCTGATGGCGATCGGCTACCTGGTGGTGGAGGTGACGACGCCCGGCCGGCTCGGCAAGCAGATCTGGACCGAAGGGAACCGCGGCGCGGCGCTGCTGCTGTCGGCGAAGCTCCTCGGCATCGGCGCGATCGTCACCACCGCGATCATCACGAGCGACGACGACCTGAGCGACGGCCTGATCGACACGGCGGTCTTCGGCGGGATCGGCGTCGTGCTGATGGTCGTCGCGTTCCTCCTCCTCGACGTGACCACGCCGGGCAAGCTCGGCGCGACGCTCGTCGACGGCGGCGCGGCCGGCGCGGGCGGCGTCGGCGCGGGCATCCACCCGGCCGGGTGGGTGGTCGCCGCCGCCGACCTGGGCGTCGCCGCGATCGTGGCCGGGGCGGTCTCCTGACGTCCCGCGACCTGGACGACCCCGCCGCCCCGGCCCGTTCCGCGGCGGCGGAGCCGTCTCCGCCCGCGCGGGACGAGCCCGCGCAAGACGGGTCCGGGCGGGACGAGCCTGTGCGGGACGGGTCCGGGCGGTTGCGCGTCCCGGCGCGGGCGGCGCGGACGCTGGTCCTCGCGGCCGTGTTCACCTGCGCGGCCTGCGGGCTGGTGTACGAGCTGGCCTTGGTCGCGCTCGGCAGCTACCTCGTCGGCAACTCCGTCACGCAGGCGTCGATCGTCCTGTCGGTCATGGTCTTCGCGATGGGGATCGGCTCGCTGGCGGCGAAGCCGCTGCAGGGCCGTCCGGTGGTGGCGTTCGCCGTCGTGGAGGGCGCGCTCGCGCTGACCGGCGGGCTGTCCGTGCTGGCGCTGTACGCGGCGTTCGCGTGGCTCAACCTGTACGTCCCGGCGCTGGTCGTGGTGGCGTTCGCCGTCGGGGCGCTGATCGGTGCGGAGATCCCGCTGCTGATGACGCTGTTGCAGCGGATCAGGAAGCAGGACGCGGGCAGCGCCGTCGCCGACCTGTTCGCCGCCGACTACGTCGGGGCGCTGATCGGCGGGCTGGCGTTCCCGTTCCTGCTGCTCCCGGCGTTCGGGCACATCAAGGGCGCGCTGCTCGTCGGCGTCGTGAACGCGGTCGCCGGGATCGCCGTCGTGCTGTGGCTGTTCCGGCACCAGATCGGACGGCTCACGCGGGTCGCGCTGGGCCTCGGGATGGTCGCGGTCCTCGCCGTTCTCGGCGGGACGTACGCGCTCGCGGACGGGTTCGAGGTGTCGGCGCGGCAGGCGCTCTACACCGACCCGATCGCGCTGTCGAAGCGCACCAAGTACCAGGAGATCGTCATCACGAGGGGGCTCTCCCTCTCCGGCGCCGCCGACGTGCGGCTGTTCCTGAACGGCGACCTGCAGTTCTCGTCCGTGGACGAGTACCGGTACCACGAGTCGCTCGTCCATCCGCTGATGCCGGGTCCGCACGGCCGGGTGCTGATCCTCGGCGGCGGGGACGGCCTGGCGCTGCGCGAGGTGCTGCGCTACAAGGACGTCCGGTCCGCGACGCTGGTCGAGCTCGACCCGGAGATGCTGCGCCTCGCCCGGACGTACGGGCCGATCGCGTCCCTCAACGGCCACGCGTTCGACGACCCCCGGGCCAAGATCGTGGCCGCCGACGCGTTCTCGTGGCTGCGCGGCCTGAACGAGCAGTTCGACGCGGTGATCGTGGACATGCCCGACCCGGACGACGTGTCCACCGCGAAGCTGTACTCGGTCGAGTTCTACGGCATGGTGAAGCGGGTGCTGGCGCCGGGCGGGCGGATGGTCGTCCAGTCCGGGTCGCCGTACTTCGCGCCGAAGTCGTTCTGGAGCATCGAGAAGTCGATCGCCGCCGCCGGCCTGGCGACGACTCCGTACCACGTGGACGTGCCGAGCTTCGGCGACTGGGGCTACGTCCTGGCGTCGCCCGCGGCGAAGCCGGTGCCGAGGCTCGCGCCCGGTGTCTCCGGCCTCCGCTTCGTGGACGAGCCGCTCCTCCAGGCCGCGACGGTGTTCCCCAAGGACCGCCGCGTCCGCGACGTCGAGGTGAACACACTCGTCCACCCGCGGCTCGTCGAGTACGAGCGCCAGGAGTGGAAGAACGCCTGACCAGGGCGTTCAGTCGGGCACGGACTCCCGGATCGCCTTGTCTACGGCCCGCTGGAACGACGTCACCAGCGACTGGATCATCAGGGGCTTGAGCTTCCCGGCCATCACCATCAGCCGCTCCCGCTCCTCCGGCGCCCGCCCGCCCTCCCGGTACGGCCGGACGACCGTGTCCTGGAAGACCCGCTGCAGCTCGGCGGCCAGCGCGGTCGTGTGCCGGTCGACGGCGTCGTGGGAGGCGATCAGCGTGTCCAGCGGCATGGGCAGCGCGGCCACCTCGGCGCTGATGCCGAGCAGCGCGGGGCTCAGCACCCGCACGCCGCCGTCCGGCGTCCGCTCCACCACGCCGAGGGCCTCAAGCCGCTTGAGGGTGTCGTCGTCGAGGTGCCGTCCGGCCCGGCGGTCCAGCTCGTGCCGGTCGAGGTCTTCCGGACGTTCCGGCGCCCACGGCGACAGCAGCGCCCGCTGCAACGCGAGGTCTTCGGCGGACGCGTCCGGCGGGATCCTCCGCAGATGCTTCTCGATCGCCGACAGCGTCAGCCCGAGCGACTGCAGTTCCCGGACGAGCTCCAGCCGCGCCAGATGGTCGGCGCCGTACAGGCCCGTCCTGCCGCGCAGCCTCGGGGGCGGGAGCAGCCCGCGCCCGGCATAGAACCGGACGGTGCGGACGCTGACCCCGGCGCGCGAGGCCAGCTCGTCGACGGTGAGCTCCATCCCGCCTCCTCTATGTGACAGTGCCAGTGTTACATTAATCCTGTATCAGGACGTACTTACCGAGGGGACCCGCCTGATGGGACGCGACATCTACACCGAGGAGCACGAGGCCTTCCGCGACATGGTGCGCTCCTTCATCGCGAAGGAGGCGGCGCCGCACCACGAGCAGTGGGAGAAAGAGGGCGTCGTCTCCCGCGAGGTGTGGCTGGCCGCGGGCCGCGCGGGCCTCCTCGGAATCGACATGCCCGAGGAGTACGGGGGCGGCGGCAACCCCGACTACCGCTACTACGTGATCTTCAACGAGGAGCTCGCGAAGGCCGGGATCCACGGGCCGGGCTTCGCCGTCCACAACGACATCAACGGCGGCTACCTGCGCCAGCTCTGCACCCCCGAGCAGAAGGCCCGCTGGCTCCCCGGCTACTGCTCCGGCGAGATCATCACCGGCATCGCGATGACGGAGCCCGCCGCCGGCTCGGACCTGCAAGGCATCATGACCACCGCGATCAAAGAGGGTGACCACTACGTCCTGAACGGCTCGAAGACGTTCATCTCCAACGGCATCCTGGCCGACCTCGTCATCGTCGTCGCCAAGACCGACCCGTCCGCCGGGTCCAAGGGCGTCAGCCTCCTCGCCGTCGAACGCGGCATGGACGGCTTCACCCGCGGCCGCAACCTCGACAAGGTCGGCATGCACGCCCAGGACACCGCCGAGCTGTTCTTCGACGACGTCCGCGTCCCCGCGTCGAACCTGCTCGGCGAGGAGGGCATGGGCTTCGTCTACCTCATGCAGAACCTGGCCCGCGAACGCCTCTCGATCGGCGCCACCGCCCAGGCCGCCGCCGAGACCGCGTTCGAGCAGACCCTCGACTACTGCAAGACCCGCGAGGCGTTCGGCCGTCCTATCGGCAGGTTCCAGCACAACCGCTTCACCCTCGCCGAAATGAAGACGGAACTGACCGTCACCCGCGCCTTCACCGACCAGTGCATCGTCAAGGAGGGCGAGGGCGAGCTCACCGCCGAAGAGGCCGCGATGCTCAAATACTGGAACACCGAACTCCTCAAAACCGTCGTGGACCGCTGCGTCCAACTCCACGGCGGCTACGGCTACATGACCGAATACCCCATCGCCAAGGCCTACCAGGACGTCCGCGTCCAAACCATCTTCGGCGGCACCACTGAAATAATGAAAGAAATAATAGGCCGCTCCCTCGGCGTCTAGCCGACTGCCGGTGTGCTGCTCACCAGGGCGATCAGGACGGTCACACCGAGATCGCCATGTGCGGCTGGAGTATTAACCGCGTCGACGTAGAGCGCGTAGCGCGAAGAGGTTGATCGCGAAAATCAGCGCAAGCCCGGTGAGTGAGACCCAGAATCCGGTCTCGGGACCGGCGGCGTAATGGAACTCTTCTTCCCCCCGTTGCCCGAACTCGTTGGCGAGGAGGCCATACGTGTTGTCTTCCATCCGTCCGGCGGCCGACAGCACCGCCAGCGCCAGGAACACCCCGGCCACTGCCGCCACCTGGGCGGCATGCCGCAGACGCCTCTCGGCAGGACGAACCAGACCAGTTCCCGCACCCGCCGCCATGACGAGGACCGTGACGATCGTGCCCATGCGCAGCTCGACCGACCAACCGTAGCCGGACCGGTGGGCCGACTGGTGGGGCGGGCCGTCGCGGAACGCGATGTTCCCGCCCGTCACGGAATCGTCGGTGACCGCCTTGAAGAATGAGTTGTCGCGCAGCACAAAGATTGAATTGTCGCGCAGCACCATGGAGGGCCACTCTGTGACCGAGACGGAGGCGCACGGCAGAAACAGGAACGCGAGCACGACGGCCACGAAACCGACCGGGTTGATCACTCGGGTCACCCATTGATCGAACGAGAATCGAGGCATGACGCTCATTCGCGGAACGCTAGCCTCGGCCGTTCGAGAGGGGTCCCGCCATGACAGCGGCCGGTTAGTCGATGGTGACGCCGTGGTCTCGGGCCAGGCCCGCGAGGCCGTCGGCGTAGCCTTGGCCTACGGCGCGCAGGCGCCAGCCGCCTTGGCGGCGGTAGAACTCGGCGCAGATCACGACTGTTTCGGTCGTGGAGTCGGTCGCGAGGGCGTGGGCGGGCCCGTTTCGCTCGGTCACGGTGAGCCGGACGGCGCCGGGCGGCCCGCTCGTCACCAGCAGGACGGTCGACACGTCCGTGGGGAGCCGGGCCAGGTCCACTCGCACCTGACGGGTCGCGGTGTCCAGTTCGACCGCGCCGTCCGCGGAGACCGGCTGGTTGTAGAAGACGAAGTCGGCGTCGGAACGGACCTTGCGGTCGTGGCCGAGAAGCAGGGCGCACACGTCGTGGTCGGCGGACGGCAGCGCGAAGGCGCACAGCAGCGCGGTCGCGGAGATCTTGACGTTCCCGCCCGCGCGCAGCGGGCTCGGGGGAGCGGCAGAGTCGGCCCGGTCGAGGCCGGGGTCGCGCCAGCCGTCCGGTGCCTCGATGCGCGCGTCCACCCCTGCGTGCTCCTTGAGGAGGTAGAGGAGGTTCGCGCCGTCGAGAAGCTCGATGGGCTTGTTCTTCGCGAAGTCGAAGGACGCCTGGCCGTAGCCGCTGGTCGTGACAAGGATGCCTTTCGACGCGCCCTCGTTTTGCAGCGTCCCGAACAGGTCGCGGACGGCGGAGACCCCGACGGTGTTCCGGTAGCGCTTCGCCTGGATCACGACCTTGCCGCCCATGATCGGGCGTGGGTCGTAGGCGACGCAGTCGACGCCGCCGTCGCGTGACGGCCTGGTCTGCCGGGTCTCCAGCCCCATCCGGGTGAACAGGTTCTGGATCAGCCCCTCGAACTCCGTCGGGCTCATGTCCAGGAGGTTCGGCCGCTCGTCCAGTTCGCCGAGGACGTCGGTCTCCTCAACGAACCGCGGGTCGACCATGCTGAACTCCAGCACCGGACGGACGGGTGCGAGCTCGGCGGTGTTCCGGGACACGCCCGCGCCGAGATGCTTCAGGCAGGCCGCCGGTTCGACCCGCGCGAGATCGAGTTCGGAGAACGTCTCCTTGGTCGTGCGCAGCGTCAGCAGGCAAGGGCGGACGGGGCGCCCGGTCGCCGCGTCGATGGTGTCGACCATGCCGTTGAACACGACGGTCGTCACATGACCGGCGGCGTCGGCCTTGAACAGGTCCCGGACGACCCGCAACGCGACCTGGCTGACGACGGACGTGTACTGGGCTTTGACCTGTGCGGCCGCACGCTTGGTCTCGGTGACGGAGTCGGACGTCTTGACGTACCGGTAGGTCTTGACCGTCGGGACGACGTCGATGGCCGGCAGTTCGTACTCGACCACGAGCTGAGCCGACTCCGGGACGAAAGCCAGCCGCCACTTCGCCGGAAAGCCGTCCGGGTAGGAGACGGTGTTCAGGACCAGGTCGAAGTAGGCGACGACGGCGTCCGGCCGTCCTTCGGCGAGTTCCCGTTTGAAGGCCTCGACTTCGGCGTGCTGGCGCCGGGTCTTCTCTTCCGCTTCGCTCGTCCGCCGTACGTGTTCCTGCTGGAGGCGGCCCAGCGTGGCCTGACGGGCCTGTTCCCGCTGCGCGTGCTCGGCGCAGGCCTGCTGGTAGGCCAACTGCCCCTGCTGGACCTGTTCCTCGTGCCGCGCCCCGCCGAACAGCTTGGACAGGCCCGTCTGCGGCGGCGGCAGAAACGCTTCCTGCCGCGGCGGGGGTTCCGGACGGGCCACCGGACCGGGCTCGAATGGCGTCACCTCCGCCTTCTGCTTGAGCCGGTCGAGGTTGAAACGCGTGTTGATGCGCAGGCCGGAGACCAGGACGGAATCCAGTTCGTCCAGTCGCTGGGCGAGGCTCTCGTTCAACGCGGCGACTTCGGCCACCCGGGATTCGGTGTAGAGGCGCTTGCGCTCCTTCTCGTCGGCGGCCCGCGCGCGCTGGTATTCGGCCTGGGCCCGCGCCGCCTCCTGTTGTGCGGCCATTTCCGCCCGCCGTCTCGCCGCCGCCGCGCTCTCCGCCTCCCGCTGCATCCGCGCGACCGTCGCCATGAACCCCTGACGCCTCGCCATTCACCTCACCCGTCGATCTTGACCCGAATCCTGCGAACTCCTCGTCGTCAACGGTAGGCATTTACTCGTTCCGGTCGAGTAATTTCCTCTTGATCAGTTCACCTGACCGATGGCGGTCACGCGGGCATTCGAGCGGGTGCGGGACCGGCGCCTGTCAGGTGGGCATTAGGGCCCGGACGATTTCGCCCTGACCGGTGGCGGAAGGATGGGTGCCGGTGGCCTTGGCGTAGGCCGCGCTGATCGCCAGCCCTCGGCCGTTTTCGGCTTTTTGGACGCTTCGCGGCGGTGAGGAGCGTGGGAGAGGGATCCCAGCACTCAAGGAGCGGGGCGTTGTCGTGGAGGGTGCAGCGGAGGCGGATGTGATGGCCTCGGGCGGTGGTCACGGCGTTGGTGACGATCTTGCTCATCACGAGCATGGCGTCGTGGACGAGGCCCTGGCTTGTCGGGGTGGCGGTGCCGGTCCGCTTCCGCGTCTCGCCGAGGCGCGCTGTGAACTCCGACTCTGACCACCGGGGGCGTAAGGGGCGGGTGAGCGTTAGCGGTCACCTTGGCGAAACCGGGTGGGTGGAACGGTTCAGCGCGTGGAGAGACGTGAGGAAACGGTCGTGCGGCTCGATGCCGTGCGCAAGGCATACGGTGACGTCGCCGCGCTGGACGGGGTGACGCTGGAGATCCGGCGCGGCGAGGCCGTGGCGGTGATGGGGCCGTCGGGGAGCGGGAAGTCGACGCTGCTCAACATGGTCGCGGGGCTGGACCGTCCGACGGCCGGGACGGTGACCGTGGACGGCGAGGACCTCACCGGGATGCGGGAGGCGGCGCTGGCCAGGTTCCGGCGCCGCCGGATCGGGATGGTCTTCCAGTTCTTCAACCTGCTCGACGATCTGCCCGCGCTGGAGAACGTGGCGCTGGCGGCGCGGCTGGTGGGCGTCCCGGCGCGCAAGGCGCGGGCGCGGGCGCTTGAGCTGCTCGACGAGCTCGGCGTCGCCGACCGGAGCGACGCCTATCCGGCGGTGCTGAGCGGGGGCGAGCGCCAGCGGGTCGGGGTCGCGCGGGCATTGGTGAACGGGCCGGCGCTGCTGCTGGCCGACGAGCCGACCGGCGCGCTCGACAGCAGGAACGGCGAGCAGGTCGTCGACCTGCTGCTCGAACTCAACCGGAAGGGCCAGACGCTGCTGCTGGTCACCCACGACGAGCGGCTGGCCGCCCGGTGCGCCACCCGGCTGGTCGACTTCGTGGACGGACGGATCGAGCGGGAGAGGAGCGAGCCGTGGAGCGTCCGCTAGGCGCGGTGTGGGCGGCCTCGCGCGCGGGCGTGCGGCGCCGGCGGCTGCAGTCGGTCAGCATCGCGATCGTGGTCGCGCTGTCCACGGCAACGATCGTGTTCGGTCTCGGGCTGCTGGCGGCGTCGAACTCGCTGTTCGACGACGCTTTCGCCGAGGCGCGCGGCGCGCACGCCACCGCCTTCTTCGACGCCGGCAAGGTGACGGAGGGGCAGGCGGCGGCGACCGCGCGGGCGTCCGGCGTCACGGCCGCGGCGGGGCCGTTCCGGACGGCGGTGCTCAAGTCGGACGAGACGCCCGGCAGGATGCCGCTCTGGCGCGGCGGCGACCTCACCGTGGCCGGACGGGCCGACCCCGGCGGCCCGGTGGACAGGCTCACGATCACCGCTGGACGGTGGGCCCGCGCGCCGGGCGAGCTCGTCCTGCGCGGGCGGCCCGAGGGGCCGATGAAGGTCGGCGGCAAGGTGGTCTCGCCGGGGCTCCCGGAGCTCACGGTCGTCGGCTTCGCGACGTCGGCGACCGGCGGGACCGACGCGGACGGCGGGACCGGCGGGTGGGTGACGCCGGAGCAGGTCGGTCGGCTCCGTCCGGACGGGCTCCAGATGCTGTACCGGTTCGCCGACGCCGCGGACGCGTCCGAGGTGCGGCGCAGCCTCGCCGCGGCGACCGGCGGGCTGCCGATGACCGGCAACGAGTCCTACGTGGTCGCCAGGCAGGAGTTCGAGGGCAGGTTCAACGAGCTGATCCCGTTCATCACGATCTTCGGGTCGCTGGCGCTGGCCGTGTCGGTGTTCATCATCGGCAACGTGGTCAGCGGCGCGGTGGTCGCGGGGTATCGGCGCATCGGCGTGATGAAGGCGCTCGGCTTCACCCCGGCGCAGGTGTCCGCGGTGTACGTCGTGATGATCGCGGTTCCGGGGCTGGCCGGCTGCGCGGCGGGCCTGGCGGCCGGCCATCTCCTCGCGGCGCGGGTGGCGCGCAACCTGGCCGAGGGGTTCGAGCTGCCGTCGGCGGGCGGGTCCGCGATCATGCCCGATGCGGTGGCGGGCGGCGGCGTCATGGCGCTGGTGGTCGTGGCGGCGCTCGTCCCGGCGCGGCGGGCCGGACGGCTCCCGGCGGTCCAGGCGATCAGCGCCGGGACGGTGTCGCGCCGCGGCCGCGGCCGGAGGGTGCAGCGGTGGCTGGCCAGGACCCGGCTGCCCGTCCCGGTCGCGCTCGGGCTGAGCCTGCCCTTCGCCCGTCCCGGCAGGACGGCGCTCACGCTCGCCGGGCTCTGCCTCGGCGTGACCGCGGTGACCATGGGCCTCGGGCTGCACCAGACGGTCATGAAGATCCTCACGGCCGACACGGAGGGGCACACGTCCGTCAATGTCGGCGTCGACCCGCGCGCCGCGGGGAGCGCGAACCTGTCGGAGCGGCAGGTGTTCGCGCTGCTGAAGGCGCAGCCTGGCACCGGCCACGTCATGTCCTTCAGCACCGCGAACGTGCGGATCCCCGGGCTTCCGTCGCGGCTGTCGGCCGAGACCTACAGCGGGGACTACCGGCCGTTCCTCGGCGACAGCCTCGTCCGCGGGCGCTGGTTCGCGGGCCCGGGCGAGCTGGTGCCGAGCGAGGCGTTCCTGCGGCTGCACGACCTGGACGTCGGCGACACCGTCACGCTGCGGACGGGCGGCGCCGAGCAGGTCAAGGTCCGGATCGTGGGCTCGTTCGCCCACCCCGACACCGCCCGGCTGATGCTGGACGCCGCGAGCCTGCCGAGCACCGGCGGCGGGGTCGAGCGGCGGCCGTTCGCGGTGATCGTGAAGTCGGGCGCCGACCCGGCCGCCTATGCCGGCCGCGTCAACGCCGCGGCCGGCTCCACCGGGCTCTTCGCCGAGGTCACCGAGCCAGACCTCGGGGACAGCGCGGTCTTCGACGGCCTGTTCCTGCTGTTCTCCCTGATCATCTGCGCGGCGGCGGGCCTGGGCGTGCTCAACAGCGTGGTGCTCAGCGCCCGGGAGCGCAGCCGGGACCTCGGCGTGCTCAAGGCCGTCGGGACGACCCCGCGGCAGGTGATCGTCCTGATGGTGACGTCGATGGCCGTGCTCGGGGTCGCGGGCGGAGTGGCCGGGCTGCCGCTCGGCGTCCTGGCGCACCACGGCGCCGCCGAGCTCACCGGCGAGATGATCGGCAGCGGGATGGCGGCGTCGTGGATCCACGTCTACGGCTGGCGGCTGCTGGTCCCGCCGGCGCTCGCCGGGCTGGCGATCGCCGTCCTCGGGGCCTGGCTGCCCGCGAGCTGGGCCGCCGCCACCCGTACCGCGACCGTGCTCCGCAGCGAATGATCAACCCGGCGGATCGTGGACGGGGAGGGCCACGGTGACGGTCAGGCCGCCGTCGCGGTTCGCCGTGGCCCGCACGGAGCCGCCGTGCGCGTGCGCGATCGCGGACACGATCGACAACCCGAGCCCCGCCCCGTCGCCCGATCCCGTGCGATCGCCCGATCCCGTGCGATCGGCTGATCCGGTGCGGTCGCCGCGCAGTCTCCTGAACGGCTCGAAAAGCCCGTCCACCTGCTCGGACGGGACGCGCGGCCCGCTGTTGCGGACGATGAGCCCGGCGTCCCGGGACAGCCTGACGTGGACGTCCCCGCCCGGATGGTTGTGCCGGATCGCGTTCTGCACCAGGTTCGCGACCATCCGGGTGAGCAGCACCTCGTCGCCGGCCACCGTGACCGGACGGATCGTCGCCTTGACGGTGACGCCGCGCCGCTCGGCGTGCGCCAGCTCGTCCTCGACGACCTGCCCGGCCACGACGCCGAGGTCCACCGGCGTCCGCGCGTCGAGGCCGCGCTCGCCCTGCGCGAGGACGAGCAGCCCGTCGATGAGCCGCTCGGACCGCCGGGTGTTGCGCAGCATCTCGGCCCGGATCGCGGCGAGCCGCTCCGGCGACGGGTCCGCGAGCCCGACCTCGATGGCGGTGCGCTGGATGGCGAGCGGGGTGCGCAGCTCGTGGGACGCGTTGGCGACGAAGCGCCGCTGGCTCGCCACGGCGTCCTCCAGCCGGTCGAGCATGGCGTCGAAGGTGTCGGCGAGCTCCTTGAGCTCGTCGTCCGGGCCGGTCAGCGCGATGCGCTCGTGCAGGTTGGACAGCGAGAGCCGGTGCGCGGCGGCGGTGACGCGCTGCAGCGGCCGCAGCAGCCGCCCGGTCAGCCACCAGCTGACCGCGAACGCCAGCACGATGATCACCACGATGGCGACCAGGGTGACGAGCCGCTGCGACCCGGCCAGGTTGTCCTGGAACTCCTCCGGCCCGATCGCCCGCTTGCCCGCCGCCTCGGGCGGGACGGGCACCTTGGGCACGTCGGGCAGGTCAGGGGGCTCCGGACACACCAGCTCGGTGCCCTGCCGGTAGCACGGTGGCCTGCCGGCGATGAAGGGAGCGTCCTGCATCCTGTCGTTCACGATCCGCTGCTGGATCCACAGCACGGCGCCGAGCACCCCCAGTGTGATCACGGTGAAGAGGCCGCCGTAGAGCAGCGTCATCCGGACCCGCACCGAGCCGCGCACCCGCCGCCTGATCAGCGCCGGTGTCACAGCCGGTACCCGAATCCGGGGACGGTGACGATGACGGGCGGCTCGCCGAGCTTGGCCCGCAGCTTGCTCATGGTCACCTTGACGACGGTGGTGAACGGGTCGGTGTGCTCGTCCCAGGCCCGTTCCAGCAGCTCCTCCGTGCTGACGACCGTGCCGCGCGCCTGCATCAGCACCTCCAGCACGGCGTACTCCTTGCGGGACAGCGGCAGGTACCCGCCGTCCCGGAACGCCTGCCGCCGCGCCGCGTCCAGCGTGATCCCCGCGTGCTCCAGGACCGGCGGCAGCGGCGGGACGTTCCGCCGCGCCAGCGCGTTGACCCGCGCCACGAGCTCGTCGAACGCGAACGGCTTGGCCAGGTAGTCGTCGGCTCCGAGGTTGAGCCCGTCGACCCGCTCGTGCACGGCGCCGGACGCGGTCAGCATCAGGATCCGCACCGCCGCCCCGCGCTGGGCCAGCTCCCGGCACACCTCGTCGCCGTGCACCAGCGGCAGGTCCCGGTCGAGGACGAGGACGTCGTACTCGTTGACGGCGAGGCGCTCCAGCGCCCCGGCCCCGTCGTAGGCGACGTCCACGGCCATGGCCCGTTTGCGCAGGCCCTCGGCCACCAGGTCGGCGAGGAACCACTCGTCCTCGGCCACGAGTATCCGCATCCTGCCATTGGCCCAGATCACCGATAAGGCGACGGTTAACGCTTGAGAGCCTCACGCCCGCGGCGGGGCGTGAGGGTCTCGTCCGAGATCATCGCGGAGGCCGGGCCTCCAGGGGAGCGGTGGCTCAGAATGCCGAGTAGGCGCTGAGGCCCTCGACGGGCAGGAAGGGCGCCGACTCTCCCCGGTCCAGGTGGTCGAGGAGCTTGCCGGTGCAGTCCTTGCCCGAGTAGACGACCAGGATGACCGGGATGCCGGGACCGCTGCCGTTCCACGTGTTGGCGGCGGATCGGAGCGGGAACTCCGCGTTGGAGCAGCCGCCGCCCGCCCGGAACGTCCTCACCTGTCCGGTGAAGTTGGTTCCCGACCAGCCGCACAGCAAGGTCTCCGGGCAGCCGGGAAGACCGGCGGCTGCGGTGGTGGTCGTTGTCGCGGACGCGAGCGACGCGGGCAGCACGACCGCGGACGCCGCCACCGCCGCGGCGAGCAAGACCCGCCCTAATGATCGCTTCATGGATGCACTCCCTTCGATGGGTGGTGCCTCACACGATCACCGGGCGGACGGACGGAGTCCACGACAGAGATCAACATTGCCGGAACCGGACAGACGCTCCGGGCGCGGACGAGCCGGGGGCGCTATCCCGGGGCCACGATCTGCTGGACGTTCCAGCCGTTGCCGTCCGGGTCCTTGAAGAAGACGAAGCGGCCCCAGGGGAAGTCGTGGACGTCGCTGACCTCGACGCCGCGGGCGGCCAGTTCGGCGCGGGCGGCGTCGGCGTCGGCGACGACGAGTTGCAGGCCCTGGAGGGTGCCGGGGGCCATCTCGGCGCCCAGGCCGGTGCCGATGGCGATCGAGCAGGCCGAGCCGGGCGGGGTCAGCTGGACGAAGCGGATCTCGTCGCTGACCCGGTGGTCGTGGTCGGCGTTGAAGCCGGCCTGTTCGGTGTAGAAGGCCTTCGCGCGGTCGACGTCCGAGACGGGCACCGCGACCAGTTCCAGTTTGAAGTCCATGGGGTTCTTTCTATCCCAGGGGTGACATTCCCATTCCCGTCAGGCGGGCCTTCCGCCTGCGCCTGGGCCCGCGCTCTCGCTCGCGTCCGGGCCTGGGAAGCGGATGAGGAACGTTCCAGCGATCACCACCAGGCCGGACAGCGCCAGGACCAGGCGGGGCGGGACCATGCCGAGCGGGCTGACGTCCCACCGTTCCAGCAGGTCGGACGCCGCGCCGGAGAGCAGGGCCGCCAGCGCCAGGCCGAAGCGCAGGACGGCGTGGAACGCGGTCAGGGCGAGGTTGCGCCGGTAGCCGTCCAGGCTCTCCTGCAGGTAGGTGATGCCGCCGACGAGGGCGGCGGTGGCGGCGCCGCCGAAGACGACGGCGCCCACGAACGACCAGGTGATCGACGCGGCCGCGCCCATCGTGGCGATCGTCGCGCCCTGCAGGGCGGTGGCCGTCCTGATCTGGGTCATCAGCTGCCACCGGCCCTTGCGGACGATCATCAGGCCGGTGATCGCGCCGACCCCGAACAGCGCCACCAGGGCGCCGAAGCCGACCGGGCTCGCGTCCAGGACGTCCTTGACGAACACGACGCCGAGCGAGAACAGCGCGCCCAGGCCGAGCGCGACGACCGCGACGCCGGGCAGGACGCCGCGCACCACGCGGAGCCGGAGCGCGTCGATGAAGCCGCCCTGCCGCTTCCCCGCCCGCTCGGCGGCCTGGTCGGCGGCCCACCGCTCCCCGGGCGCGGGGCCGAGGTCCGGGATGGAGCGGATCGCGAAATAGGACACGAGGTAGGTCAGCGCGTTCAGCCAGAACACCACGACGTAGCGCCAGTGGCCCTCCCAGCCGGCGTTGTTCGACGCCCAGAGCATCAGCCCGAACAGGCCCGCGCCGACCGGGATCATGCCGTAGGACGTGGCCATCGTGATGCCGTTGGCGACCTCCAGCGTCCCGGTGTCGTGCTCGCGGCCGTGCCTGCGCTCGTCGCGGTCCTCGATGAGGTAGGGGATGGCGGCGTCCCGGGCGGGCAGGAAGCACAGGCCGACGACCTCGATGGCGAACGCCCAGAAGTACACCCACCACAGCCAGGGCAGGACGGGCAGCGCCACCGCCATCCCCACCCGGATCAGGTCGGAGGACATCATGACGCTGCGGCGCCGCCACCGCGTGACGACCCGTGCCGCGACCGGCGCGCCCAGCGCCGAGGGGAGCAGGCGCAGCACGAGGACGCCGCCCACCGCCGTCGTGGATCCGCTCAGCTCCAGCACGAAGTACATGAGGGCGAGCGTCCCCGTCCAGTCGCCTAAGGAGGAGACGGTCTGCCCCACCATGAGGCGCCGGAAGTCGCGGCGGTTCAGCTGCTCTTTGAGTCCCATGCGGGATCGGCCCTCCGTACCGCGTCCCGAAGCGCGTCCCGCCGGGCCGGGCCGGCGCCGGGCGCTCCGGCGGGGACGGGCGGTTCGGCGGGGGCGCCGCGGAGGAGGGCGGCGAGCCGGGCGGCCGCGCGGTCCCAGCTCCATTTCTCGCACACCCAGCGGCGGCCGTCGTCGCCCATGCGGCGGGCCCGGCCCGGGTCTGCCAGCAGGTCGTCCAGGACGCCCGCCAGGCCGTCCGCGCGTGTCGCGTCGACCAGGACGCCGGTGCGCCCGTCCAGGACGGACTCGGGGCTGCCGCCGGACCGTCCGACCACGACCGGCAGCCCGGCCGCCGACGCCTCGAGGACGGACAGCCCGAGCCCCTCGACCTGCAGCCCGCCCCGGGTGTCCCGGCACGGCAGGACGAACAGGTCGGCGGCGGCGTAGTAGCGGGGAAGGTCCGCGGCGGAGACGGTTCCGGGGAGGGTGACCGTGCCGGGCGCCGCGCGTGCCGCCTGTTCGATCAGGTGGCCGCGCATGGGGCCGTCGCCGACGATGACCAGCCGCGCGCCCGGATGCCGCCGGACGACGCCGGGCCAGGCGTCCAGCAGCAGGTCATGGCCCTTGCGGCGGACGAGCCTGGACACGCTGAGGACGACCGGCCCCGGCCCGAGCCCGTGCCTGCGGCGCACCGCCCGGCCGTCCAGCCCCGGACGGAACCGGACCGGGTCGACGGCCCCGGCGAGCTGGACCAGCCGCGTCCGGTCGCCGAGGACGGCCGCGATCTCGCCGCGCGTCCCCATGCTGAGGAAGGTGAGCGCGTCGAAGGCCGGGGCCACGGCGCGGAGCGCGGCGCGGGTGGGCGCGCAGCGGAACCAGCCGAGCTCCTGGCCGTGCGTGGAGCCGATCAGCCGGGGCACGCCCGCGGCCTTCACCAGCGGCGCGTACATGGCGAACGGCGCGGCGGCGGTGATCCAGGCGACGTCGGCGCCGTGCCGGGCGGCGAGCCTGCGCAGTCCGCGGAACAGCAGGTAGCCGTGCCGCCGGACGACCGGGAAGCCGAGCCGGGCGTCGAAGGCGGCGTCCCCGGGCCAGGCGGGCGCGACCACGAGCAGCCGGTCGGCGGGGAGCCGGCGCACGAGTTCCCAGGTGAACGTCTGCACCCCGCCGGCCTCCGGCGGGAAGTGCCCGGTGATCACGAGGGTCCGGGGTATCTCCATGTGGACCCGTTTTCCCCGGTAGCGGGGTGCCATTCACCGGCGCTGGGAGGCGCTACCGGGTCCGGTGCCACCCACACCGGACCCGGCCGCCTCCTCGGTGGACCAGGCCGCCCCCTCAGTGGACCGCCATCGCCATGACGCAAAGCGAATCACGCCGCCACGGCCATAGTCAACTATTCATACAAAGATAGTGGGAAACATCACGCGTCCCCGCCGATGTGGCCGAGGGACGGCGCGCAGTGGAGTGTGACATTTCTGGGTGAAATGTGATGTGAACCTCATCGTCGGGTGTCCGTGTCACACTTCGGCCCGCCGATTCGCTCATGGGACGCGACTCGATTCGACTCGGAGGACCCCATGACAGACAAGGCGGAGGGGACGGGCGCCGGCCCGTCCTTCCTCGCGACCGGACGCGGCAAGCTGACCCTGACGCTGCTGTGCGCCATCGCGTTCCTGGACTTCATCGACGCCTCGATCGTCAACGTGGCGCTGCCCGCGGTCAGGCAGGACCTGGACTTCTCCGTCCAGGACCTGCAGTGGGTGCCGAGCGGCTACCTGCTCACCTACGGCGGTTTCATGCTGCTCGGCGGCCGGCTCGCCGACTTGCTCGGCCGCCGCCGCGTCGTCCTCGCCGGGACGGTGCTGTTCTCGCTGTCGTCCCTCGCGGGCGGCCTGGCGGTCAGCTCCGGGATGCTGGGCGGGGCGCGCCTCGCGCAGGGCGCCGGGGCCGCGCTGATGCTCCCCGGGACGCTCTCCATCCTGACGACGATGTTCAGGGAGGGCGGCGACCGCGCCAAGGCGCTCGGCGTCTGGGGCGGGGTCGCGGGCGGCGCGAACGCGCTCGGCGTGCTGCTCGGCGGGCTGCTCACCGACGGACCCGGATGGCGCTGGGTGATGCTCGTGAACGTCCCGGTCAGCGCGCTGGTGATCGTCGGGCTGTTCCTGCTGGTGGACGGCGACCGCAGGTCCGCGCGCCTGAAGAGCTTCGACCTCGGCGGGACGGTCCTGGTCACCGGCGGCATGCTGCTGCTCGTCTTCACCCTCGTGAAGGCCCCCGAGGCCGGCTGGGACTCGGCCCGCACCATCGGCGGCCTCGCCGGGACCGCCGTGCTGCTGGCCGCGTTCGCCGCCAACGAGCAGCGCCACCGCAGCCCGCTGCTCCCGCTGTCGATCTTCCGCGTGCGGGGGCTCGCCGTCACCGACGTCGCCTACCTCGTCGCCGTCGCCGGGCTGGCGTCGATGTTCTTCTTCCTCAGCCTCTACATGGTGAACGTCCTCGGCTACTCGCCGCTGGAGACCGGCCTGGCGTACCTGCCGCTGTGCTTCGGCGTCGGGATCGCCGCCGGCGTCACCCCGATGCTGATCGCCCGGACGGGCACCCGCCCGTTGATCGTCGCGAGCCTGCTCGTCACGGGCGGCGGGATCTTCTGGCTGTCCCGCATCCCGGTGGACGGCGCGTACCTCACCGACCTGCTGCCGGGCCTGCTCGTCACCTCGCTGGGCCTCGGCGTGGTGTTCGTCGCCGTCACCACCGCGGCGAACGCGAACGTCTCCCCGGACAAGGCGGGCCTCGCCGCCGCGCTCCTCAACTCCTCGCAGCAGATCGGCGGCGCCCTCGGCCTGGCGATCTTCTCCGCGGTCGCCACGTCCCACACGGACGGCCTGCTCGCCGACGGCAAGCCGGTGCCGGAGGCGCTGACGTCCGGTTTCGCGAGGGCCCTGCTGGTGTGCAGCGTCTTCCTCGCCGTGGCCGCCGCCGTCGCCCTGCGCGCCGCCAACACCCGGGGCGAGGCGTCCGGCGTGGCGTCGGAGCCCCGCCCCGAGCCGCTCCCCGTCAAATGAGGGGCGCGGCCGGGAGCCGGCGGTGGCTGGCCGGGTGTCAGAAGTAGCGGACGGACGCGCTCAGACCCGGGGAGGGCAGATTGCGCAGCGACTGCTTGTTGGAGACCGAGCCCAGGCGTTCGCCCGTGCAGTCCTTGCCGGACCAGACGGTCAGGGAGATGGGCAGCTCCCACCTGATCGGGTAGTTGTTGTGGATCGACCGGACCGGGAACGGCGCGTCCGTACAGGTGAACTTGCCGAAGGTCGTCATCGTCCCGGTGAAGCCGACTCCGTTCCAGCCGCAGAAGGACGATAACGGGCAGTCCTCGACTCCGGACGTGGTGGCCGCGGAGGCGTTGGCGGCGGGCAGCAGGGCCAGCGCCCCCGCCGCCGAGGCGGCGAGCGAGATGTGTGCGAGCTTTCGCAACATGGAGCGACTCCTTTCGTGAGTGCTCCCGCCATCAACGCATGAAGCGCTCTTGATGATCAACGAACGGCGTCCGAATTGCCGATTGTGGACATCCGCAGTTGAACGGCGGCGCGGTCGAGTATCGGTCGCGCGGCCAATGGAGCCGAATTGCCGGACGTGGTCGCCAGGGCGCTTCAGCGGATTCAGCGGATGATGACGGCGTCGGCGCGGGCGGGCTTGTCGTCCGTCCAGCCGTCGTGGCCGGCGTCGGCCTCCCAGTGGCGTCCCGCGAAGCGGACCTCGGTGAGGCCGTAGGCCTGCGCGTGCGTCACCGCCCACGCCGCCACCGCCCAGCCCGCCCGCGCGTTCGTGACCTTCACCGCGTTCCAGGAGTCGGGGCGCGCGGGCGCGCCCGTGCCGAGCGGGCCCGGGCCGCTCACGCGGAGCTTGCTCCCGAACGCGCGGCGCAGCTCCCGGATCGCCTCCGGACGGCGGGACGCGGTCCGCTTGCCCGGCGGGTACCAGCAGCGCGCGGTGCCCGCCTCGCGTCCGGTGAACGCCGCCGCGAGGAGTTTGCCGTCGTCCTCGTGCTGGGCGTAGGCGCTGCCGTCCGCGCTGCGCTGCACGCGCTGCGCCGCGTCGTGCAGGTCGCGGTCCAGGTAGCCCTTCACCTTGACCAGCGCCTTGAAGAACCTGGTGGTGGACTCGACGGGGTCGCGGAGCTTGTGCGGAGCGCCCCAGCCCTGCGACGGGCGCTGCTGGAACATGCCCACCGAGTCGCGGTCGCCGCCCGGCAGGTTGCGGATGTGCGACTCCTGGATCGCGGTCGCGTAGGCGATCACCGCGGCCCGCTCGGGCAGCCGCTCGCGGAACGCGACCCCGGCGATCGTGGCGGCGTTGGCGCCCTGCTCCAGGTCGAGCGGCATCTTGCCCACGCTCGTGCTCACCTCGCAGCCGGTGCCGTGCAGATACGGGCGGGCCTTGTGGAACAGCGCGTAGGCGCCCACGCCGAGCAGCAGCACGACGACCGACACGCCCGCCGCCCAGCGCCCGCCGCGGCGGCGTCCGCCGTGGTCAGGCCCCTCCTCGGGGCGCGCCTTCAACCTCGCCCAAACAGCCACGCGATGAAGGTACCGGGGAATGGCCCCCAGTAAGCTCATGGCCCATGACCGAAACGTTCACCAGCCCGATCTCCGGCGGCATCGACGAGCTGTGGGAGCGGCGCGCCGACCTCACCCCGGACGACGTCGACGCGCGCACCGCCATCGTGGCCGCCGTCGACCAGATCGACGCCGGCGAGGCCCGCGTCGCCCGCATCGACCCCGGCACCGACGAGGTCCTCGTCGACGAGCGGGCCAAGCGGGCGATCCTGCTGAGCTTCAAGGTCCTCGGCATGGTGCGCTCCCAGGTCGGCGACTTCCGGTACCACGACCGCATCCCGCTGAAGACCCGCCTGGACGGCGTCCGCGTCGTCCCCGGCGCGATCGCCCGCTGGGGCTCCTACCTCGCGCCCGGCGTGGTGCTGATGCCGTCGTTCACCAACATCGGCGCCTATGTCGACTCCGGGACGATGGTCGACACGTGGGCGACCGTGGGGTCGTGCGCGCAGGTCGGCAAGAACGTCCACCTTTCGGGGGGCGTGGGCATCGGCGGCGTGCTGGAGCCGCCCAACGCCAAGCCGGTGATCATCGAGGATGAGGCGATGATCGGCAGCCGGTCGATGATCGTCGAGGGGGCCCGGGTGGGGCGCGGCGCGGTCGTCGGGTCCGGCACGAACCTGTCGGCGTCCATGCCGGTCATCGACGTCGAGACGGGCGAGGAGGTCGCCCGCGGCCGCGTCCCCGACTGGTGCGTCGCGGTCGGCGGCACCCGTTACAAGGAGTTCAAGGGCGGCACGTTCGGGCTGCCCGCGGTGCTGATCCTCAAGCGCCTGGAAGAGGGGCAGCGGCACGACAAGGCGTCCCTCAACGACATCCTGCGGGACCACGGGATCAACACGTGACCTCGGTGATCTTGAGCGGGCGGTCGGTGAGGACGGCCGCCGCGGCGGCGTAGCCGGGCCCCGGAGTCAGGTCGGCCAGGCGGACGGGCGAGACGGCCGCCTCCCCCTCCCAGGCGACGACCTCGGGAGGCTCGTCGGGCGCGGAGACGTGGATGGCCGTCATGGGCGCCGCCAGGCCGTGGCCCGTCGCCTTCAGGAGTGCCTCCTTGCGCGTCCAGTAGCGGTGGAAGCCGCGCCGTTGATCGTCCATGGCGGCGAGGACGGCGCGCTCCGGGGCGGCCAGGACCATCTCGCCGAGCCTGTCGATGTCGCGGTCGCCCTCCTGCTCGACGTCCACGCCGACCTCGGCGCCCTCGGTGAGGACGACCACCACGCGGTCGCCCGAGTGGGACAGCGAGAAGTCCACGGCGGAGCCGGGCAGCCGGGGCTTGCCGTGGGAGCCGCCACAGTGGGGGCAGTCGGTGGTGAACCGGATGTCCTCGGGGGCGAGGCCGGTGGCCTCGGCGAGGGCCGTGCGGGCGAGGAACCGCCCGGTGACGAAGCGGGCCTTGTCGGCGGGGCGGAGGAAACGGTCGTAGCGGTCGCGTTCCCCGTCGTCCAGGAGGGCGCGCATCTCGGCGTCGTCGGCGGGGCGTGCCCAGCGGACGGCGCACTCCAGTACAGGCTTGTCCACGACGGCGATGATAGGAGTTGGGCATGGGGCTTGATCTGTTCTCGGACGTGGCGGACCTCACGGCCGCCATCGTCGACGTCGAGTCGGTGAGCGGTGCGGAGGAGGCCCTCGCCGACGCCGTCGAGGAGGCGCTGCGGGCGCTCCCGCACCTGGCGGTGGAGCGCGACGGCAACAACGTCGTCGCCCGTACCGGGCTGGGACGCGCCGAACGGGTCGTGCTGGCCGGGCATCTCGACACCGTCCCGCTGAACGGGAACCTTCCGTCGCGGGTGGACGGCGACCGCCTCTACGGCTGCGGCACGACGGACATGAAGAGCGGCGTCGCGGTCGCGCTGCGGCTCGCCGCCACCGTGGCCGAGCCTGTGCGCGACGTCACGTACGTGTTCTACGAGTGCGAGGAGATCGAGGCCGAGCGCAACGGGCTGCGGCGGCTCGCGGCGACGCGTCCTGACCTGCTCGCGGGCGACTTCGCCGTCCTGCTGGAGCCGACCGGCGCGCAGATCGAGGGCGGCTGCCAGGGCACGCTGCGCGCCGAGGTCACGGCCGTGGGGGAGCGGGCGCACAGCGCGCGGGCGTGGATGGGCTCCAACGCGATCCACACGGCCGGGCAGATCCTGGACGTGCTGCGCGCGTACGAGCCGTCCCGTCCGGTGGTGGACGGCCTGGAGTTCCGGGAGGGCCTGAACGCGGTGTTCATCAGCGGCGGCGTCGCCGGGAACGTCATCCCGGACGAATGCGTCGTCACCGTGAACTACCGGTTCGCGCCCGACAAGTCCGTCGAAGAGGCGGAGGCGTACGTTCGGGAAATCTTCGGCGGCTTCCAGGTGACGGTCACCGACACCGCGTCCGCGGCCCGTCCCGGGCTGACGCATCCGGCGGCCGCGGCGTTCGTCGCGTCCAGCGGGGCCGGCGTCCGCGCCAAACTCGGCTGGACGGACGTCGCCCGCTTCGCCGAACTCGGCGTCCCGGCCGTCAACTACGGGCCCGGCGAGCCGACCCTCGCGCACACGAAGGACGAATTCGTCGAGATTCCCCTCATCGCCGAGTGCGAGCGACGTATGCGCATGTGGCTGGAGCGTCCTACTAACGTGGGTCCATGACATCGGAAGTGAACTCCCGCTCGCGCCGGCAGGGCCCGGCCATGCTGCGGGGACGGGCCGTCCCCCAGACCACCACCGACCAGCGCCTCCTCGACGGCCGCGGCCCGGCCGACTGGGTGCACGCCGACCCCTGGCGCGTGCTGCGCATCCAGGCGGAGTTCGTCGAGGGCTTCGGCCTGCTCGCCGAGCTGCCGAACGCCGTCAGCGTCTTCGGCAGCGCCCGCACGAAGCCGGGCAACGAGGAGTACGAGCTCGCCGTGGACATCGGCGCCCGGCTGCACGACGCCGGCTACGCGGTGATCACCGGCGGCGGCCCGGGGATCATGGAGGCGGCCAACAAGGGCTGCGACGAGAACGGCGGTCTGTCGGTCGGGCTCGGCATCGAGCTCCCGTTCGAGCAGCGGCTCAACGACTACCTCGACATCGGGCTGGAGTTCCGTTACTTCTTCGTCAGAAAGACCATGTTCGTCAAGTACTCGCAGGCGTTCGTGGTCCTGCCCGGCGGGTTCGGGACGCTGGACGAGCTGTTCGAGGCGATCACCCTCGTCCAGACCAGGAAGATCACCCGGTTCCCGATCGTGCTCGTCGGGACGGAGTTCTGGGGCGGGCTGCTCGCCTGGATCAAGAAGACCATGCTCCCCGGCGGCAAGATCTCCCCGCAGGACCTGGACCTGATCCACCTCACCGACGACCCGGCGGAGGTCGTCCAGATCATCATCGACGGCCACACCCGGGCCCAGCAGGAGATCATCGAGGCCCGGGCGTCGTCCGAGGCGGCGGAGACCGCCGGCGAGTGACCGCCCGTTCCGCGCCGGTGCGGGACTCGATCGCGTGGACCACGGCCGCCATGTCCGCCTCGCCGTGCCCCAGCGCCAGGGTCTCGCCGTAGAGGGCGTGGCAGGCGTCGAGCAGCGGCGAGGCGATGCCCGCGTCCCTGGCGGCCTCCGCGACCAGGCGGTTGTTGTCCAGGACGTTGGCGATCGACGCCTGGACGGCGAAGTCGCGGTCGACGAGCATGCGCGACTTCGCGCGTGACACGGTGCTCGCCATGGGGCCGGCGTCGAGGACGTCCCGGAGGCGGTGCTCGTCCAGGCCGTGTCCGCGGGCGAAGTGGAACGCCTCCGCCAGCCCGGTGACCATCGTGATCAGGAAGAGGTTGACCGAGAGCTTCATCAGCAGCGCGTTCGGCACCGGGCCGCAGTCGAACGACTCGTGGCACATCGGGCCGATCAGCGGGCGGACGGCATCGACGGCGTCCGGTTCGCCTGCCAGCATCGCGACCAGGCTTCCCGCCTCGGCGGGCCCGCGCGAGCCGGAGACGGGCGCCTCGACGTACCGGCCGCCGGCCGCGCGCAAGTCGGCTTCGAGGCCGCGCGAGTAGCCCGGGGACGTCGTGCCCATGTGGACGATCACGCGCCCGGCGACGTTGGCGGCGAAGGCGGGCGTGCCGCGTCCCAGCACGGAGTCGATCGCGGGGCCGTCGGCCAGCATGAGGAACACGATCCCGGCGCGGCGGCACACGTCGGCGGGGCTCGCCGCCACCGCCGCTCCGGCGGCCCGCAACGGCTCGGCCTTCGCGGCGGTGCGGTTCCAGACGACCAGCCCGGTACCAGCCCGAGTGGCATCGGCGCGGGCGAGGTTGAGCGCCATGGGCCGCCCCATGACGCCGAGACCGATGAAACCGATGTCCGCACGCATCGCCGCCTCCGGCCCTGCCGTCGTCCGATCTTGCGAGTTATGACAACGGTCATGATAATGGCCCAGGTGATAGACGCAATAGCGGGATGGATCTGATGGCCGCGGCCGAGCGGGGGCCACGGGAGCGGATGGTGTTCAGCGCGGCGCAGCTCATCCGCCGCGACGGCGTCACCGCCACGGGCCTGCGGGACGTCGCCGTGCACGCCGGGGCGCCGCGCGGCTCGCTCCAGCACTACTTCCCCGGCGGCAAGGAACAGCTGGTCAACGAGGCCGTGGAATGGGCGGGCCGGTACGCGAGCAAGCGCGTCGCACGGTTCATGGCGGCGATGGCGCGGCCCACGCCGGGCAGGCTGTTCGCGGCGATGGTCCGGCAGTGGACCGACGAGTACCGCACGGCGGGCTTCGCGAAGGGCTGCCCGGTCGCGGCGGCGACGGTCGACTGCGCGGACACCGTCGAGTCGACGCGGGCCGGGGCGGCCGCCGCGTTCGCCGACTGGCGGCGTCCGGTCGCGCGGGAGCTGGCCGCGATGGGCGTCCCGTCCAGGCGGGCGGACGCGCTCGCCACGCTGATGATCAGCTCGCTGGAGGGCGCGATCCTGATGGCGCGGGCGGAGCGGAGCGTCCGGCCGCTGCGGGCCGTGGCGCACGAGCTCGCCCCCTACCTGGACTCCTGCGTCGAAAGGCCCGCCGAGGAGGGCTGAGCGCCTCCTCGTGGTGGCGCTGCGGCTCAACCTCACCCTGGACAAGGCCGTCCCCTGCCGCGGCTGAGAGGATGGTGACCATGGCCAGGGGGCGGCTCCGCATCTACCTCGGGGCAGCCCCCGGGGTCGGGAAGACCTACGCCATGCTGTCGGAGGCGCGGCGGCGGCAGGACCGCGGCACCGACGTCGTCGTCGGCTACGTCGAGACGCACGGCCGGGCCCGCACCGCCGCCCTCCTCGACGGCCTGGAGGTCCTCCCGCGGGCGACGGTGACGCACCGCGGCGCCGAGTTCACCGAGCTCGACGTGCCCGCCGTGCTGCGCCGCGCCCCCGAGGTCGTGCTGGTGGACGAGCTGGCCCACACCAACGTCCCCGGCGGCCGGCACGACAAGCGCTGGCGGGACGTCGAGGAGATCCTCGACGCCGGGATCGACGTGATCACGACCGTGAACGTCCAGCATCTGGAGTCGGTCAACGACGTCGTGGAGAGCATCACCGGGGTGCCGCAGCGGGAGACCGTCCCGGACGAGGTCGTCCGCGGCGCCGGGCAGGTCGAGCTGGTCGACATGGCGCCGGAGGCGCTGCGCCGCCGGATGGCGCACGGCAACGTCTACACGCCGGAGAAGGTCGACGCGGCCCTGTCCAACTACTTCCGCGTCGGGAACCTGACCGCGCTGCGCGAGCTGGCGCTGCTGTGGCTGGCGGGCAAGGTCGACGAGCAGCTCGACCGGTACCGCGCCGACCACGGCATCGGCGGCACCTGGGAGGCGCGGGAGCGGATCGTCGTCGCGCTCACCGGCGGGCCCGAGGGGGAGGCGCTGCTGCGCCGCGCGACCCGCATCGCCGCCCGGTCCAAGGGCGCCGACCTGCTCGCCGTGCACGTGGCCCGCGGCGACGGGTTGGGCGGCGGCGCGCGGCCGCGCGACCTGGCCCGGCAGCGGGAGATCGTGGAGGGGCTCGGCGGCACGTTCCACCAGGTCGTCGGCGACGACATCCCCCGCGCCCTGCTGGAGTTCGCGCGCGCCGTCAACGCGACGCAGCTCGTCCTCGGCATCTCGCGGCGGGGGAGGCTCGCGCAGCTGCTGCGGCCGGGGATCGGGGTGACGACGACCGCGCTGTCGGGGTCGATCGACGTCCACATGGTCACCCACGACCAGGCCAGGCAGGGCATCCGCGGGCCGGTGCGCGACCAGGGCCTGTCGTCGCGCCGCCGCGCCGCCGGGTTCCTGGTCGCGGCGGGCGGGCTGCCGCTGCTGACGTTCGGGCTGGTGGAGGCGCGGCCCGCGTTGTCGCTGCCGTCCGACATCCTGTTCTTCCTCGCGGCCGTCGTCGGGATCGCGCTGGTCGGCGGGATGTGGCCCGCGCTGTTCACCGCGGTCGCCGGGTTCCTGCTGCTCAACTGGTACTTCACCCCGCCGCTGCACCGGTTCACCGTCGCCGAGCAGGAGAACCTGATCGCGCTCGCGGTGTTCGTGCTGGTCGGCGTGGGCGTCAGCATGGTCGTCGACAACGCGGCGCGGCGGTCGCGGGAGGCGGCGAAGCTGGGCGGCGAGGCGGGGCTGCTGTCCACGCTGGCCGGGAACGTGCTGCGCGGCGAGCGCGCCCTCGACATCCTGCTCTCGCGGATGCGCGAGACGTTCGGGCTCACGTCGGTCACGCTGCTGGAACGTCCGGTGCCCGCCACGCCCGACAGCCATGACGACCCGTCCGACTGGCGGATCGTCGCGACCGTCGGCGGACGGCCCTGCACCTCGCCCGGCGAGGGCGACACCGAGATCCCGGCGGGCGACGGCCTCACGCTGGCGATCCGGGGGCGTCCGCTCCCGGCGGGCGACCGGCGGGTGCTGGAGGCGTTCGCCGTCCAGGCCGCGGGCGCGCTGCACCAGCAGCGGCTGGAGGCGGAGGCGGGACGGGCCCGTCCCCTGGAGGAGGCCGACAAGATGCGGACCGCGCTGCTCAACGCCGTCAGCCACGACCTGCGCACCCCGCTGGCCTCGGCGAAGGCCGCCGTCGACAGCCTCGGCACCACCTCGGTCGCCTGGACGCCCGAGGAGCGCGCCGAGCTGCTCGACACCGCCGCGCAGTCCCTCGACCGGCTCGACCGCCTGGTCGCCAACCTGCTCGACATGAGCCGCCTGCAGGCCGGGGTCCTCGGCATCGCCGCGCAGCCCGTCGCCCTGGACGAGATCATGCCCCGCGCCCTGGACGACATCGGCGGCACCGGCGGCACCGGCGACCGGGTGACCGTCCGGCTCGACCCGCGGCTGCCGGAGGCGACCGCCGACCCGGCGCTGCTGGAACGCGTCCTGGTCAACCTGGTCGCCAACGCGCTGCGGCACAGCCCGCCGGGCGAGCCCGTCCTGATCACCGCCGGCGCGATCCAGGGCCGGGTCGAGCTGCGGATCGCCGACCGCGGCCCCGGCGTCCCGCCCGCCGACCGGGAACGGATCTTCCAGCCGTTCCAGCGGCTCGGCGACCGCGACAACCACACCGGCGTCGGCCTCGGCCTCGCGCTGGCCCGCGGGCTCACCGAGGCGATGGGCGGCGAGCTGGTCCCCGAGGACACCCCGGGCGGCGGCCTCACGATGATCGTCGCCCTGCCCGTCCACGAGCCGGGGCCCGTCCATGAGCCGGGGCCCGTCCATGAGCCGGGGCCCGTCCATGAGCCGGGGCAGGTCCACGAGCCGAGGGAGGCGTCGTGACGCGGGTGCTGGTCGTCGACGACGAGCCACAGCTCCTGCGGGCCCTGCGCATCAACCTGCGCGCCCGCGACTACGACGTGGACGTCGCCGCCGACGGCACGACCGCGCTCCGCCGGGCCGGGGCGGCCCCGCCCGACCTGGTCGTCCTCGACCTCGGGCTGCCCGACGTCCCGGGCGTCGACGTCATCCACGGGCTGCGCGGCTGGACGCGGGTGCCGATCATCGTCCTGTCCGGCCGGGCGGGCAGCCGGGACAAGGTCGAGGCGCTGGAGGCCGGCGCCGACGACTACGTCACCAAACCGTTCGACATCGAGGAGCTGGTCGCCCGCATCCGCGCCGTGAGCCGCCGCGTGTCGGTGGCGGGCGAGGTGTCGCGGGTGGACGTCGGCGACCGCACCGTCGACCTGGCGGGCAAGACGGTCAGCGGCGGCGTCCGCCTGACGCCGACCGAATGGCATCTGCTGGAGATCCTGCTCCGCAATCCGGGCAAGCTCATCAGCCAGCAGCAGCTCCTCACGACGGTGTGGGGGCCGTCCTACCGGCGCGAGACGCACTATCTGCGCCAGTACATGGCGCAGCTGCGCCGCAAGCTCGAAGCCGATCCCGCGCACCCGAGGCACCTGCTCACCGAGCCCGGGATGGGGTACCGCTTCCAGCCCTGACCTCCCATGCCTGATCTCCGGGAGGAGGGAAGGAACCCGTCCGGGAGGTGGGGAGCGTGGAGAGGAAAGCGAAGGTCAAGGCATGCGCGGCGGTGGCGGCGGGGACGCTGGCGCTCGCCGGGTGCAGCGGCGACGAGGGCGCCGGATCGACGGCCGCGCGGACGTCCGCCCCGGTCAGCGCCGGGCCTGCGGCGGACCTCCAGCAGCAGTACGAGAAGGTCGTGGACGCCGTCCTGCCGTCGGTGGTGAAGATCCAGACCGACCGGGGCGAGGGATCGGGGGTCGTCTACGACGGCCACGGCAACATCGTCACCAACGCGCACGTGGTCGCCGGGGCGAACAGGATCCAGGTGACGGCGGCCAGCGGCGGCTCGCCGCTGAACGCCGACCCCGTGGGCGCGTTCGCGGCCGACGACCTCGCCGTCGTCAAGGTGTCCGGCGGGTCGCTGCGCCCGGCGTCGTGGGGCGAGTCGGGCAAGGCCGAGGTCGGGCAGATCGTCCTGGCGATGGGCAACCCGCTGGGCCTCGCGGGCAGCGTCACGAACGGGATCGTGTCCGCGCTGCACCGGACGGTCTCCACCAAGGGCGAGGGCGACTTCCAGGGATCGACGATCGCCGACGCCATCCAGACGAGCGCGGCGATCAACCCGGGCAACAGCGGCGGCGCCCTGGTCACGCTGAGCGGCCAGGTGATCGGCGTGCCCACCGCCGCCGCGTCGGACCCGTCGATCGGCGCGCCGGCGGCCGGGATCGGGTTCGCGACGCCGAGCGACACGGTCAAGCGGATCGTCCCGCAGCTCATCAGGTCCGGGAAGGTGTCGGACTCGGGGCGGGCGGCGCTCGGCGTGACGGTCCGGACGATCGTCGACCCGCAGAGCGGGCGGCGGTCCGCGGTCGCGGTCGTGGAGGTCCAGCGGGGCAGCGGCGCGGCGAAGGCGGGGATCGAGCCGGGCGACCTGGTCCTGTCGGTGGACGGCACCGCCACGCCCGACCAGACGGCGCTGGCGTCGGTGCTGGCGAACCTCAGTCCAGGCGGCATCGCGAACGTCGAGATCCAGCGGCCGGACGGGAAGAAGCAGCGGGTCCAGGTGACGCTCGGCGAGCTCCCCGGCGGCGGCTGAACCGCGTCCCGGAACCGCGTCCCGGAGGGGCCGTCCGCGGCGGCCGGCCCCGGTTGGACACCCTGCCTGTACAGGGGTACAGTGTGCATCGGTACAGCTTACTGATCGTTTGTACAGGTGGTGAAGATGCGGGGCAGGGAGCGGGCCGAGGATCTGACCGGCAAGGCCCGGATCAGGGACGCCGCGCTGCTGGAGTTCGCGGAACGCGGGGTGAAGGGCGCGACGATCCGGGGCATCGCGAAGGCCGCCGGCGTCTCGCCCGCGCTCGTCCAGCACCACTTCGGGACCAAGGAGGCCCTGCGCGAGGCGTGCGACGAGTACGTCATGCGGGCCATCCGCGAGGTCAAGGACGAGTCGCTCCAAGGCGGGATGGCCAGCCCCGGATTCACCGAGCTCGCCCTGCGGACGACCCTGCCCATCCAGCGCTACGTCGCCCGGGCGATGACCGACGGATCGCCCGCGGCGGCGGCGCTGTTCGACGACATAGTCGTCTACACCAAAGAGGTCCTCGAGAGCGGCAGGCCCGGGGTGGCCAGTCCCGAGTCCGACGACCTGCACGCCTACGCGGTCGTCATGACCGGCATGAGCCTCGGCGCGTTCGTCCTGCACGACCACCTGACGCGATCCCTCGGCGCCGACGTCCTGACGAGCGAGGGCTACCCCCGGATGGCGCTCGCGATGATCGAGATCTACGACGACAGGCTGCTGTCGCCGGAGCTGGCCGCACAGGCGCGCGCCGCCATGAAGAGCATGCTCGCCGCCGGCGAGCAGTCACCCAACGAGGAGAACCGGTGACCGAGAAGACGCCCCCCGTCGAGATCTCCGGTCTGGTCAAGACCTTCGGCCAGACCCGCGCGCTGGACGGGCTGGACCTGACCGTCCGGCAGGGAGAGGTGCACGGCTTCCTGGGCCCGAACGGCGCGGGCAAGTCGACCACCATCAGGGTCCTGCTCGGCCTGCTGCGCCCGGACTCGGGCACGGCCAGGCTGCTCGGCGGCGACCCCTGGCGCGACGCGACCGACCTGCACCGCCGCCTCGCCTACGTCCCAGGCGACGTGACGCTGTGGCCGAACCTGTCCGGCGGCGAGGTGATCGACCTGCTCGGCCGGATGCGCGGCGGGACGAACCCGCGCCGCAGAGCCGAGCTCTTGGAACGTTTCGAGCTGGACCCGCGCAAGAAGGGCCGCGCCTACTCCAAGGGCAACCGGCAGAAGGTCGGGCTGATCGCGGCGCTGGCGTCCGACGCCGAGCTGCTGCTGCTCGACGAGCCGACCTCCGGCCTGGACCCCCTCATGGAGGAGATCTTCCAGGAGTGCATCCGCGAGGAGCGGCGCGACGGGCGGACCGTCCTGCTGTCCAGCCACATCCTGTCCGAGGTGGAGGCGCTCTGCGACCGGGTGACGATCATCCGCAACGGCGCCGCCGTGGAGACCGGCACCCTGGACGAGCTGCGGCACCTGACCCGCACGTCGATCCACGCCGAGCTCGCGGCCCCGCCGGACGGCCTTCCGCTGCCCGGCGCCCACGACATCCACATCGAGGGCACCACGATCAGGTTCGAGGTCGACACCCCGCGGCTCGACGAGGCGCTGCGGCAGCTCACCGAGATCGGCGTCCGGAGCCTGACGAGCCGTCCGCCGACGCTGGAGGAGCTCTTCCTCCGCCACTACAAGGAGGAACTTGAGGAGGTCGCGCGATGACCGCGCTCGTCGGAACGGGCGGGCTGGTCCGGCTGATCCTGCGCCGCGACCGGTTCCTGCTCCCCGCCTGGGTGATCGCGTTCGCGGTCATCCCGATGGGCTTCGTGGGGGCGACCGACAACCTCTACCCGGAGGCGGCCGACCGGCTCCACTACGCCGACACGACCGGCACCAACCCGACGTTCCTCGCCCTCTACGGGCCGCTGTACGACACCAGCCTCGGCGCCATCATCGCGCAGCGCTCCGGGTTCATCCCCGTCGTGGTCGGGCTGATCAGTGCGCTGACCGTCGTCCGGCACACCCGCACCGAGGAGGAGGCGGGACGCCGCGAGCTGCTCGGCGCCACCGTGACCGGACGCGGCGCGGGCCTGGCCGCCGCGCTCATCGTGACGATGGCGGCGAACCTCGTCCTCGCCCTGCTGCTCACCGCCGGGCTGACGGCCCAGGACCTCCCGCTCGCCGGGTCGCTGGCCCTCGGGCTGCAGCTCGCCGCGGCCGGCTGCCTCTTCGCGGCGGTCGCGGGCGTCACGGCGCAGCTCAGCGAGGGCGCGGGCGCCGCCCGCGGGATCGCGCTCGCCGCGCTCGGCGCCGCGTTCGCGATCCGGATGGCCGCCGACGTCGGCGGCAAGGACAGCGGCCTGACGTGGCTGGGCTGGGCGTCGCCGTTCGGCTGGACCAACCGGATGCGCGCCTTCGGCGGCGAACGCTGGTGGACGCTCGCGCTCGTCGCGGCGCTCATCGCCGTCCTGGTGGCCGCCGCGGGGGCGCTCCAGGCGCGCCGCGACGTCGGCGCCGGCATCCTGCCCCCGAAGCTCGGGCCGGTCGCCGCGTCGGTGCGGCTTTCGGGGCCGTTCGGGCTCGGCTGGCGGCTGCAGAGCCGTCCCATGTACGGGTGGCTCGCCGGGTTCGCCGCGCTCGGCGTGATCTTCGGCGCGCTCGCCAAGGGCATCGAGGACATGGTGGAGGACAACCCCGAGCTGGAGGAGATCTTCACCAAGATCGGCGGCCAGTCCGGGATCACCGACGCCTACTTCGCCTCCGTGATGAGCATCCTCGGCATCATCGTCGCCGCCTACGCGGTGTCGGCCGCGCTGCGGCTGCGCACCGAGGAGTCGGGGCAGCGCGCCGAGCCGCTGCTCGCCACCGCGACCGGACGGCTCAGGTGGGCGTCCAGCCATCTGGTGTTCGCCCTGCTGGGGCCCGCTGTCGCGCTGGCCGTCTCCGGCACGGCGGCCGGGCTGACGCACGGCCTCAACGCCGGCGACGTCGGCGGGGAACTGCCCCGCGTGTTCGGCGCCGCGATGGCGCAGCTGCCCGCCGTGTGGCTGGTCGCGGCGATCGCGCTCGCGCTGTTCGGGCTGGCGCCCAGGCTCACCGCCGGCGGCGCCTGGGCGGCGGTCGGCCTGTTCGGGGCGATCTCCATGTTCGGGCCGAGCCTCGACCTGAGCGAGGGGGTGATGGACGTCTCGCCGTTCACCCACATCCCGAAGATCGGGCAGAACTTCGCCGTCATGCCGCTGGTCTGGCTGGCGGCCATCGCCGCCGTGCTGGCCGTCCTCGGCATGGTCGGCTTCCGTCGCCGCGACCTCGCCATGCACTGATCCATCCTGCTCCGTCCGCCAGCAGGGCCGTCCGGCGCCGACCCCCCCGTCCGGCGTCGGACGGCCCGTAGGATTGGGCCGGTGGAATCCCCGAAGCGCCTCGCCGTCTGCGTCTTCTGCTCGTCCAGCGGGACGATCGACCGCCGGTACGTCGACCTCGCGGCGCAGGCCGGAGCCGAGCTCGCCCGGCGCGGGCACAGCCTCGTCAGCGGCGGCGCCCAGGTCTCGTGCATGGGCGCGGTCGCGCGCGCCGCGCGGGCCGGCGGCGCCCGCACCGTCGGGGTGATCCCCGAGGGCCTGGTCAGCGTCGAGATCTCCGACGAGGACAACGACGAGCTGATCGTCACCCCCGACATGCGCACCCGCAAGGGCGAGATGGACCGCCGCAGCGACGCGTTCCTCGTCCTGCCCGGCGGCATCGGCACGCTGGAGGAGCTGTTCGAGGTGTGGACGGCCCGCGTCCTCGCCATGCACGCCAAGCCCGTCGTGATCCTCGACCCGACCGGCGTCTACGACCCGCTCCGGGAGCTGATGCGGGGCCTCACCGAGCAGGGCTTCGCCCGCGCGAAGATCTGGGACGCCATCGGCTGGACGAACTCCGTCCCCGAGGCGTTCGACCTGCTGGAACGCTCCCAGCCGCGCATCGAGTTCTCCCCGGAGGACTACGCCGAGGCGGAGCTCTAGCCCGCGTCCGGCGCCGAGGCGGAGCTCTGGGCATCGGATAACGTCGGAATGTGCGCGCCCGTGAACTCGCCGCCGAGTACCCGACCGTGACGCCGTCCGACAGCGCGATGGACGCGGCCCGTCTCCTCGCAGGTCAGGGCCTTCCGGGCCTGGTCGTCGTGGACGGCGAGGGCCGCGCCGTCGCGGTGGTCCCCGGCTCGCGGCTGCTGCGGCAGATCGTCCCGGCGCACGTCCGGGACGACCCGGCCCTCGCCCGCGTCTACGACGAGCGCCACGCCGACCGGCTGTGCGCGAAACTCGCCGACCGGACCGTCGCCGACCTGCTGAAGGACGACCGGATCCCGCTCCCCGTCGTCGACCTCGACGCGACCGTCATGGAGATCGCGAGCGTGATGGCGGGCGCCCGGAGCCCCGTCGTCGCCGTCACCGACAACGAGCGCCGCCCCGAGGAGGGCGCGGTCGTCGGCGTCATCACCGCCGCGCGCCTCCTGGAGCGCCTCCTGCCCGCCTGACCGGCGTCCGCCCTGCCTGCGTCCGCCTGCCCGCAAGCCGTCACCCGAAGGAGCCGAATGAACGCCGACGTGCCCGCCTCACGGGAGCTCGCCGCGATCGCCGAACTCGCCGCCCGGACCACCGGCGGCCGGTTGCGGACGGCGTTCCGCTCGCGTCCGGAGGTCGACGTCAAGACCGACTTCCACGACCCGGTCACCGAGCACGACCGCGCGGCCGAGGAGACCATCCGGGAGGTGCTCGCCGAGCACACCCCGGGCAGCGTCGTGGTGGGGGAGGAGGGCGGCGCGCGCGGCGACTCGTCCGGCTCGGGCGGTTCCGGGATCCGCTGGTACGTGGACCCCATCGACGGGACGGCCAACTTCGCGGTCGGCCTGCCCTTCTGGTGCGTGTCGATCGCCGCCGTCGCGGGCGACGAGCTGGTCGCGGGCGCCGTGTACGACCCGGTGCGCGACGACATGTTCACCGCGACCCTGGACGGCGCCACCTGCAACGGCGAGCCGCTCCGCAGCCGGGGCGCGACCCACGACGCGACCGCCGTGGCCGCCTCGTCCTACCCCAGCCCGCGCGACCTCGCCGACGGCGACCGCGACGAGACCCTGCGGCGCTTCGGCCTGATGGTGGACGCGTTCGCCACCGTCCGCAGGCCCGGCAGCGCCGCCCTCACGCTCGCGCACATCGCCGCCGGCTGGACGGACGTCGCCTACGACTCGTCCATCAACGCCTGGGACATCGCCGCCGCGATGCTCCTGGTCAGGCAGGCCGGCGGGACGTACCTGCCGCTCGGCGGGCGGCCGGGCGGCCACGACTGGGACGCCCCCGGCTACCTCGCCTGCGTCGGCGGCTTCGACCTGGCCGCCTCCGTCATGACCGAGGTCGCCGGGCTCGCGGGCGCGGGAACGCGCCGGCCCGGAACCCCCTCCTGAGCGGGTCCCGAAGTCCGGAAACTGAAGATTGTCCTGGGGGTTTGCCACCCGGCCGGTGCTCGTTCACCGCTGGTTCAGGGGCGGCGACCAGGCTCCCGCGTGATCCCCTCACGTGAAGGAGTGCCCATGTCCGTGACCCGTCGCGGAGTCGTCAAGGGCGGCGCCGCCGGTGCGATGTCCATCGCACTCGCCGGAAGCCTGGACGGAATCTTCCAGACCTCCGCGGGCGCCGACACCGGTGAGGCGTACGGCTACGGCCCGCTCGTCCCCGACCCCAAGGGCGTCCTCGATCTGCCCAAGGGTTTCTCATACAAGACGCTGTCGGTGGAGGGCGAGCCGATCTCCAGCGGCGTCGTCGTCCCCGGCAAACACGACGGGACGGCCACGTACCCCGCCCGCGGAGGCCACGACCACTTCCCGCACTGGCCCGACTTCCCCGACTTCCCTGACTGGCCCAACTGGAGCGCCCGGGAGCGCGAGCGCGAGCGGGGCCACGGCCGCCGCGGGCAGACGATCCTCGTCCGCAACCACGAGCAGAGCAACGGCGGCACCCGCACCGTCGCGCCGCCCGAGCTGACCTACGACCCGGCGGCCACCGGCGGCACGACCAACCTGCTGGTCGACCGCGACGGCGGCCTGGTGTCGCAGTACGTCAGCCTCGCCGGGACGGCCGTGAACTGCGCCGGCGGCCGCACCCCGTGGGGGACGTGGCTGACCTGCGAGGAGACCGAGGGCTTCAAGGGCGAGACCAAGAGCCACGGCTGGGTCTTCGAGGTCGACCCGTACGGGCGGCGCACCAAGCCCGTCCCGCTGACCGGTCTCGGCCGGTTCGCGCACGAGGCCGTCGCCGTCGACCCGCACACCCTCACCGCCTACCTGACCGAGGACGCGTCCGGGCCGTTCGGGCTGTTCTACCGGTTCCGTCCCCGCGCCCACCGCGGCGGCTACCACGCCTACCTGAAGGGCGGGGAGCTGGAGGCGCTGAACGTGCCGAACGTCCCCGACCTGTCGCTCGTCACCGAGCCCGGGACGAAGCTCCGCGCCCAGTGGGTGGACGTGCCGGACCCGTCCGCGAAGCAGACGTCCGTCCGCAAGCAGTTCGAGACGATCACGCGGAGCCAGAAGCTCGAAGGCGCCTGGTGGGGCCACGGCAAGGCGTACTTCGTGTGCAGCTTCTCCAGCAAGGAGGACGGCGCCGCGGGCGACCACGCCGGGCAGGTCTGGACGTACGACCCGCGCCGCAACGAGATCGAGCTCCAGCTCATCTTCAAGCCGGGCGGCCGCTTCGACGGCCCGGACAACATCACCGTCTCCCCGTACGGCGGCGGCGTGATCCTGGCCGAGGACGGCGACGGCGAGCAGTACCTCGTCGGCACCACGCGGCGCAACAAGCCGTTCGCGATGGCCCGCAACGCCCTCAACGGCAGCGAGTTCACCGGGGTGACCTTCTCCCCGGACGGCCGCGTCCTGTTCGCGAACCGGCAGTCCGACCCGGGCGCGACGTTCGCGATCACCGGCCCCTGGCACCGCCTCCGCGGCTAGACGGGGTCCACGGTCAGGCGAGGCGGAGGGGCGCCGGGCGAGGCGGAGGTCAGGCCAGGCCGCGGCGGGCGACGGCGGGGGGCCGGGCGCCCTGGATGGACGCCACCATGTCCAGCACCTGCCGGACGCCGTCCGCCTGCGAATCCGGCACCCGGAACACCGCCGCGCCCAGCCACGCGTAGACGGACGCCGCGGCGAGCAGCCCGGGATCGGGCTCCCGCGCGTCCGTCTCCAGCGTGACGAGCACCGCGTCCCCGGCGGCCGTGAGCCGCTCCACACGGCCCGCAGGGGGCGCCGTGCCCGCGTCCACGACACCGTCCGGCACCGGCGCGCCCGATGACAGGACCTTCCGCTCTCGCACGTCCATGCCGTAAAGCGTGGCACGATCTGGGTTCGGGAATCGTCCTTACAGAGGGACGTCAGGCAGATCGGAGCGTGATCGTGGTCGTCGTGGTTCTCGTCCTGGCCGGCGTGGCGGTGCTGGGCGCCGTCGTGCTCCTCGCCATGGGCAGGGGCGGCGAGCTGGCCGAGACCCATCCCGACTATCCGCGGCTTCCGCTCGGCGCCGACGGCCGTCCCATCACCGGCCCCGAGGTCGCCCACATGCGGTTCCCGCGCACGTTCTGGGGCTACCAGCCGCACGTGATGGACGAGGCGCTGCGCCGCGTGTCGCATGCGCTCTCCGAGCGCGACGCCCGGGTCGCCATGCTCGAACAGCAGCTCCACGACCTGCGCCACGGCGCGGGCTCGATCGGCGCCCTACACGGCCTGGAAGACCCACACGTCCTGGAAGCCCCGCGCACCCTGGACGACCCGCGCACCCCAGAAGATCCGCGCACGCTGGCCGACCCGCACGCCCTGCCGGGCGCGAACGGTGACCGGCCACCGCGCCTCGACAAGGACGAGACCCAGGACGAGCGGGTGGGCGGCGCGGCGGAGGAACGTCCGTGAGCCGCGTCGCCGTCCATGCGGAGGCGGTCTCGTCCGCGTCCGCCGATCGCCTCTTCGACGTCCTGACCGACTGGCCGCGGCACGCCGAGTGGATGCCGTTCACCAGCGCGGAGGGCGGCCGGAAGGCCGGCGACGAGCTGCGCGCCCGGACCGGGGTCGGCCCCGTCGGGTTCCTCGACACGATGGTGATCACCGACTGGCGGCCTGGCAGCCGTGTCGCCGTCCGGCACACCGGACGCGTGGTGCGCGGCGAGGCCTGGTTCAAGATCGTCCCAGAGGGGACCGGCAGCCGCATCGTGTGGGCCGAACGCGTCGACCTGCCGCTCGGTCCGCTCGGCCGCGCGGGATGGCTCGTCGCCGGTCCGGTCGTGAAGGCGTTCATGCGCCTCGGCCTCCGCCGTCTTGCCGTTTTGTCGGAGTCGTGAGGTAGAACGGGCGGGTGACCACCGCGATTCTGGGCGAGGACGGGCTGGCCCGCTGCCCGTGGGGCCTGTCGGCGCCCGACTACGTCGCCTACCACGACGACGAGTGGGGGCGTCCCGTCCGCGACGACCAGGGCCTTTACGAGAAGCTCTGCCTGGAGGCGTTCCAGTCCGGGCTGTCGTGGCTGACGATCCTCCGCAAGCGCGAGGCGTTCCGGGCCGCCTTCCACGGGTTCGACCCCGAGAAGGTCGCCGCGTTCGGTCCCGGCGACGTCGAGCGGCTGATGGCGGACGCGTCGATCGTCCGCAACCGGGCCAAGATCGAGGCGTCCATCGCCAACGCCCGCGCCGCCCTCGACCTCCCGGGCGGCCTCGCCGCCACCGCCTGGCGTTACGCCGACCCCGACGCGCCCGCGTACGCCGACATGGACGACATGCCCGCGTACACCGACGGGTCGAAGTCCCTGGCCAAGGAGCTGAAGAAGCACGGCTTCCGCTTCGTGGGCCCCACCACCGCCTACGCCCTCATGCAGGCCTGCGGCCTCGTCGACGACCACCTCACCGGCTGCGATTTCCGTGGCGTTGCTCGTGGCTGGAAGGCGTGACCGCCTTCCAGCCACGAGCAACGCGTGCGATCGCTGCATCGCTCCGGCTCGCCTAGCGGCTCGCTGCGCGATCAGGTTTCTCGCAGGCTCGAAACCTGCCTTCGGTCGCGATCGCGAGGACTGAGGTCGTTGCGGGGTTGCGGCGATGGCTGGGGTCATGGCGGATCCGCCTCATTCGGCCTTGGCCGCCTCCAGGATCGGCACGGCCGAGGCGCGGCGGGCGGGGAGGGCGGACGTCGCCAGGGTGACGCCCGCCGCGCCCGCGATGACCACGACGAACAGCCACCAGGGCGGGTTCGGCGCCAGGAACGAGCTGCCCGTCCCGACGTGCATGAGGAGGCCGGTGCCGAGCGCGGTGCCGAGCCCGAGGAGCGTGCCGAGCAGGACGACCGTCGCCGCCTCCCAGCGGACCACCGAGCGGATCTGCGCCGCGGTGGCGCCGACGGCGCCGAGCAGCCCGAACTCGCGGGTCCGTTCGCCGACGCTCATCGACACGGTCGTCGCCATGCCGAACAGGGCCAGCAGGAGCGCCATCCCGATGAAGCCGTAGATGACCCTGATGCCGTTGGTCATCGCCTTCGCCGCCGTCTTGACGTAGCCGGACTTGTCGAGCACCTGCGCGCCCGGCACGTCCGCGACGGCCCGCGCCAGGCCGTCCTTGGTGCCGCCGCGGACGAGGACGGCCCGCGTGCCCGCCCCCGAATCCAGGCGGTCCATGGTGGCGGAGGACACCAGCGCCTGGTCGGCGAACAGGTGGGACGGGTCGTGGTAGGCGCCCGCGATGGTCAGCGGGACCTTGCCGCGGTTGCCGCGGACCACCACCCGCTGCCCCTTCTTCAGCTTGTTCGCCTTCAGCACCGTGGACGTGACGCCGATCTCGCCGGGCCGGAGCGGCCGCAGGCTCCCGCCGAGGTCCAGGACGGACGGCAGCGCGCCCGGGTCGGCGCCGGTCACGTCCAGGAACACCGGCTCGGGCTCCTCCCCGGGCGACGGCCGTTTCGGCGGCGGCGCGACGAGCTCGGCGGACGTGCCGGTGAGCGCCATCGCGCGGGACACGCCCGGCGCGGCGGCGGCCTTGGCGACGGTGTCGCGGGGCAGCGGCGCCTGGCCGTCGGACGTCTTCTCCGACGCGGCGATCGCGTGCTCGGCCAGCATCACCTCCTTGCCCGCGCTGTCGAACCTGGCGTTCACCGACAGGACGATCATCGCCGTGGCGGAGACGAGCGCGACGCCGAGCATCAGCGAGGACGCGGCCGATGACACGCGGCGGGGGCTGCGGGTGATGGTGGCGCGGGCGAGCCGTCCCGCCTCCCCGCTGACGGCCGTGCCGATGCGTCCGACCAGGCCGCCGAGCGGGCCGACGAAGAACGGGGCGAGGACGGCGAGCCCCGCCACCATCGTCATCGACCCCATCAGGATCAGCATGCAGACGCCGACCGTGCGCTCGACGCCCGGCGGCTCCTCGCTCCGTATCCCGAACACGGCGCCGTAGAGCATGAAGGCGAAGGCGAACACGGTGAGCGCGCCGATGATCCGGGGCCAGCGCCGTCCGGCCGTGTCGGTGCTCGCGGCGCGCAGCGCCTGCATCGGCGCGATCCGGGACGCCCTGTGCGCCGCGCGCCAGGCCGCGAGCTGGGTGACGAGGATCCCGGCGAGGGTGGGCGCGGTGAGGGCGATCCAGCCGAAGTCGGCGTCGGCGACGGAGATGTCGAAGCCGTCCTTGGCGAACAGGTCGGTGAGGGCGCCCGACACCGGGTAGCCGACCAGGACGCCGCCGATGGACGCGACGATCCCGAGCGCGAGCGCCTCCAGCCGGATCAGCCGTTTGATCTGGCGGGGTGTGGCGCCGATCGCGCTGAGCAGCGCGAGCCGCCGGGTCCGCTGCCGGACGAGGGTGCCGAACGTGTTGGCGACGACGAACAGCCCCACGAACACGGCGAGGGACGCCAGCATCCCCAGCGAGCCGCCGACCGAGGTGCTCGCGGAGTCGAGGGTGGCCGACTGCGCGTGCCGGACGCTGCCGGCCGTCCGCACGGTGGCGTCCTCGCCGCGCAGGTCCCGGGCCAGCCCGGCGCGGAGCTCCCCGGCCTGCACGCCGGGCGCGGCCTTGACCCACACGCCCTGCCAGGTCCCGGGCGGCAGCTCGGCCGCCCGCCGGACGGTCTCCGGCGGCGCCAGCAGCAGGTCACCGCTCGCGACGGCGCTGCGCCCCTCAACGGTGACGATCCCGACGATCTTCATGGCGCGGGTCTGCTTCGGCAGCGTCGTCCGCAGCGGGTCGCCGACGCCCAGCTTGCCGGCGCGGGCGACGTGCCGGGTGACGGCGACCTCGCCGTCGGCGGCGGGGGCGCGCCCGTCCTCCAGGTGGTACGGGTTGAGCCGCGGCTCGGGCGTCCACGGCCTGAGCTGGGTGGACGCCCCCGCCGGCGGCAGGATGAGCTTTCCGTCGGAGCCGGTCGCGGTCACCGGGACCGTCGCGTCCCCGGCCACGGCGGCCACGCCGGGACGTCCGGCGACCCGGTCCAGCGGCACCTGCCCGTCCGGGGCGGCGTAGACGTCGCCGGGGTCGGTCGTCCCGCCGAGCACCAGCACGTCGGCGCGGGCGTACTCGCTGGCGTCGGTGCCCGCCACCGCCTCCTGCGCCCGGAACGTGAACTGCAGCGACCCGGCGATCAGCCCGATCGCGAACATCGCCGCCAGCAGCGTGGCGGTCAGCTGCTTCCAGCCGCCGGTGAACGAGCGGCGCGCGATGAGCCACATGACGCGCTCAGCCCTCCATCCGCCGCATGGCGGCGTGGACCTGGTCGATGGTGGGGGAGTGCAGCTCGTGCACGATCATCCCGTCGGCGAGGAACAGCACCCGGTCGGCGTGCGCGGCGGCCACCGGGTCGTGCGTCACCATGATCACCGTCTGGCGGTAGGCGTCGACGGCGCGGCGCAGGAACCCGAGCACCTCGGCGCCCGACCGCGAGTCCAGGTTGCCGGTCGGCTCGTCGGCGAACAGCACCTCGGGACGGGTCAGCAGCGCCCGCGCCACCGCGACCCGCTGCTGCTGCCCGCCGGACAGCTCGCTCGGACGGTGCGCCAGCCGCTCCCGCAGGCCCAGCGCGTCTACGATCGTGTCGAACCACTGCCGGTCGGCGCGCCGGTTCCCGAGCCGTCCGGTGAGCCGGATGTTCTCCTCCGCCGTCAGCATCGGCAGCAGGTTGAACGACTGGAACACGAACCCGAGCCTGTCGCGGCGCAGCTTGGTCAGCCGCGTCCGCGTCAGCGTGGTGATGTCGACGTCGCCGATCAGCACGGAGCCGGACGTCACCGCGTCCAGCCCGGCCATGCAGTGCAGGAACGTCGACTTCCCCGAGCCGGACGGACCCATGATCGCGGTGAACCGGCCGCGGGGGAACGCCGCCGAGACGCCGCGCAGCGCGGTCACCGCGCCGTCGCCCGTCCCGTACGACTTGACCACGTCGCGGGTCACGGCGACGTGGTCGTGGACCTGCCCGGCAGGGGGAACGGCGGTTGTCTGGATCATGCCGTCCAGCAAACCGCCGGAGGCCCCTCGCGCGCATTGACGCCCGCTCCCGGGCCTGCGGTGGGGACAGCCCCACCCGCCCCCACGTGGAGACCCGAGCCTGCGTCCTCAGCCGCGCTCAGCGGCCTTCAGCGGCCCTCGAACGCGGGCTGCTGCTTCTTCAGGAACGCCTCGGTCGCGTTGTGGTGGTCGCTGGTCCTCTCGCACTCGTCCTGGAGCTCCGCCTCCCGTTCGAGCGCGGCCGCCAGATCGTGCGTCGCCGCGAAGTCGAGCGCCGCCTTGACCGCGCCGTAGGAGACCGTCGGACCGGCGGCGAGGCGGCGGGCCAGCTCCACCGACGCGGAGGCCAGCTCGTCCGCCGGGACGACCCGGCTCACCAAACCCAGCTCCAGCGCCTGCTCGGCCTTCACCGGCTCGCCGAGCAGCAGCAGCTCGGACGCCTTCGCGCGGCCGACGAGGCGCTGCAGCGTCCACGACATGCCGCTGTCGGGCGCGAGCCCGATCCCGGTGAACGCGGTCGCGAACCGGGCCTTGTCGGACGCGACGGCCAGGTCGCACGCGAACGCCAGCGACGCCCCCGCCCCCGCCGCGACGCCGTTCACGGCCGCGACCACCGGCTTCCGCATCCCCGCCAGCGCCAGCACGATCGGGTTGTAGTGCTTGCGGACGGTGTCGTCCAGCCCCTTCCCGGCGGCGAGGTTGTCACCGTGCTCGCGCAGGTCCTGACCGGCGCAGAACGCCCGTCCCGCGCCCGTGAGGATCACCGCGCGGGCGGCCGGGTCGGCGGCGGCGCGCACGACGGTCGCGCGGAGCAGTTCCTTCATCTCGACCGTCAGCGAGTTCATCCCGTCCGGACGGTTGAGTGTGATCGTCCCCACGCCGTCGGTCACGTCGTACAGCACGGTCTCGGCCATCGTCGTCCCCTCCCGCAAGCCCTCCGCCGATCCTCTCATCTTCCGATCTGGAGGCTGATCGTTACCACTTCGCGCCCGGAAGACGAGATAATGGACCACTACTGATGACGCGGATGCGACACGCGGCCACGCGGCCAACGGTGTGCGAAGGCCGCGGCCCTACGCAGGAAGGGGATACGCATGGCGGCGATGAAGCCGCGGACGGGAGACGGTCCGCTCGAAGTGACCAAGGAGGGACGCGGAATCGTCATGCGGGTCCCATTGGAAGGCGGCGGACGTCTCGTGGTCGAGCTGTCCGCCGACGAGGCCAAGGAGCTCGGCGAGGCCCTCAAGGGCGTCGTGGGCTGACGGCGATCGCCGTTCCCGGCTTGTTGGTGACGGTCCCGGCGGGTTTCGCCGGGGCCCTTGCCATTCCCGCCTGAAACACACCCGACCGAGAACCTGGGGGATTCGCCGACATGCCCATCGAGACCCGCATCCAAGGCGCCGGCGGCACCGTGTCGCAGACCGCGGTCGACCTGGAAGCGGAGGCTGTGGCGGTGCCCGTCGTGTCCGGGCCGGTCGCGCCCGCCGCCGAGGTGGCACAGTCGCTGCCGTTCACCCTGGACGAGCTGCTGGAGCTCCACCGCGCCAAGGGCGAGCCAGGCGAGATCACGGCCACCCAGGTCCGGCTCGGCGACCGGATGCGGGAACTGCTGCTGTACGGGGTGGGCGAAGCGGCCCCGGCCGACCTGCGCAAGGCCGGCGCCGCACTCGCCCGCCGCGGCAAGGGCCGCACCGCGCTGGTCGCGGGCGTCCCCACCGGGGACCTCGCCGCGTTCGTCGAGGGCGCGCTGCTCGCCGGCTACGAGTTCAAGATCGGCGCCCCGCCCGCGAAGAAGGCGCTCGGCACGCTGGCCGTCCTCACCGAGGCCGGTCCCGCGGCCGACGCGCCCGCGATCGAGCTGGGCACGGCACGGGCGCGCGCGACGGCCCTGGCCCGCGACCTCGCCAACACGCCGTCCCGCGAGAAGGACCCGTCGTGGCTCGCCGCGCAGGCCGGTCAGGTCGCCGCGGAGACGGGCCTGACCGTCCGCGTGCGCGGCGAGAAGGAGCTGGTGAACGAGGGCTTCGGCGGCCTCGTCGCGGTCGGCGGCGGGTCGTCGCGTCCGCCCCGGCTGATCGAGCTCTCCTACACCCCGGAGGACGGGCCCGCCGAGCGGCACGTCGTCCTCGTCGGGAAGGGCATCACGTTCGACAGCGGCGGCCTGTCCCTCAAGCCAAACGACGGCATGAAGGCCATGAAGACCGACATGGCGGGCGGCGCCGCCGTCATCGCCGCGATGGGCGCGCTGCGCGGCCTCGGCGTCCGCACCCGCGTGACCGGGCTGGTCGCCGCCGCGGAGAACATGCCGTCCGGGTCGTCCATGCGGCCGGGCGACGTGATCGCCCACTACGGCGGGACGACCTCGGAGGTGCTGAACACCGACGCCGAGGGACGGCTCGTCCTCGCCGACGCGCTCGCCTACGCCCGCGCCGAGCTGGCCCCCGACGTGATCGTGGACGTCGCGACCCTGACCGGCGCTGCGAAGGTCGCGCTGGGCCTGCGGCACGCGGCCCTGTTCGCCAACGACGACGCGCTCGCGGCCGAGCTCGCCCGGGCCGGGTCGGCGTCGGGCGAGCAGGTGTGGCGGCTGCCGCTCGTCGACGACTACCGCGCCGCGATCGACTCCGACGTCGCCGACATCAACAACATCGGGCGCGGCGGCTACGGCGGCGGGTCCATCACGGCGGCGCTGTTCCTGCGCGAGTTCGCCGGCGACCGCCCCTGGGCCCACCTGGACATCGCCGGGCCGGGACGCGCCGCGTCCGACGACGCCGAGCTCACCCGCGGCGCGACGGGCTTCGGCGTCCGCCTCCTCCTCACCTGGCTGACCGCCCAGACCGCCTGACGGCCTCCGGTCGGCAGACCGTCCTCCAGCCCCCGCCCGCCACCATTCAAACGACGAGCTCCGCTCGGCTTATCACTTCGTGCGGCGGTCGATCACCGGGACGCGGCGGTACCGCCGGGCCTGCTTGACGATCTGCGGGAGCGTCGCGTCCCAGGCCGCGTCCACCGCGAACGACCACGGCACGGCGTCCGCCGTGGCCGGCACGTCCCGCAGCGTCAGCGCCACCAGCCGCGGCCGCTCCGACGTCAGCGCCATCTCCGCCAGCTCGGCGGACGGCAGGAACACCAGGTAGTCCTGCTCGCCCCGGCGGGTTCCCGCGGCGCCGCGCCGCAGCGCCGCGATCGCCGCCACGTCCGGCCAGGGCAGGACGCGTCCGGACCGGCCGGGCAGCGGCCAGCGCGCCGGGCGCCGCACCCCGCCGCCGTCGAACTCCAGGACGGGACGCCGCGCCAGCATGCCCCCCGCCGACGCGAGCAGCCCCGCGCCGAACAGCCCGAGCCCCGCCACGCCGAGGACCATGACGGTGACGCCGGCGGCACCGGAGCCGCGCATCGCACCGCCCGCGACGAACGCCACCGACGCCAGGAACATGATCAGGAAGGCGGTCAGCCGCCACATCCCCCGCCAGGTCACCCGCTGCCGCACCGCGAACACCTCACCCGCGGCGGCGGCCTCCGCCTCGCTCACGGGCTAGTCGCGCTTCACCGCGCACAGCAGGCCGTCGCCGACCGGGACCAGCAGCGGGACGAGCCGCTCGTCCTCGCGGATCATCCGGTGCACCTCGCGGATCGCCTCGGTGTCCGGGTCGCGCCGGTCGGGATCGGCGACCCGGCCGCCCCACAGCGCGTTGTCGAACGCCACGACGCCGCCCGGCCGCAGCAGCCGCAGCGCGCCGGTCAGGTACTCGGGGTACTCGCGCTTCTGCGCGTCGCAGAACACCATGTCGTACGCGCCGTCGGTGAGCCGCGGCAGCACCTCCAGCGCCGGCCCGGTGATCATCCGGGTGCGGAAGGAGCCGAGCCCGGCCTCCGCGTACGCCTGCTTCGCCAGCCGCTGGTGCTCGGGTTCGATGTCGACGCTCGTCAGCACCGCGTCCTTCGGCATGCCGCGCATCAGCCAGACGCCGGACACGCCGCAGCCGGAGCCGATCTCCACGACCGTCCGCGCGCCGATCAGCGTCGCGAGGAAACGCAGCGCCGCGCCGCCCGCCGCGCCGATCGGCGACGCGCCGATCTCCTGGCCGCGGCGCCTGGCGTCCAGCAGCGGCTCGTCTTCGGGGAGGAAATCCTCCACATAGGCCAGTGTGGCCTGGTCGGCGTCGATGGCTGCCTCCTCGCGGGACCCCCGCCTGGCTCATGCTGCAACGACCTTATCGCTGCCAGGGAACCAACCGGAGTTTCAGCGCGTTGTAACCAGAGAAGGAACCCGTCATGCGCGGGTTGAACCCACGAGAACCCAGTCGGTCCAGAACCGCCCCAGCCCAGGCGAGACCGTGCCGTTCCAAGGCGAGACCTTGGCTCACGAGAGAGGAACAGCCCGGCACCATGGGAGTCGCAGCACTCAGTTTCAGAAGCGCTGTGGGGGTCGGCCCCAGGCAGGGGCTTGGTAGCGTCGCGGGCACTCGCGAGAACGCCCCCGAGGCAGAATGGGCACCGCCGTCCTGGGACGAGGTCGTCCGCGAGCACTCCACGCGCGTGTACCGGCTCGCGTACCGGCTGACAGGCAACCAGCACGACGCCGAAGACCTCACACAGGAGGTCTTCGTCCGCGTGTTCCGTTCCCTGTCGAACTACACGCCGGGGACGTTCGAGGGATGGCTGCACCGGATCACCACGAACCTGTTCCTCGACATGGCGCGCCGCCGCCAGCGGATCCGCTTCGAGGGGCTCGCCGACGACGCCGCCGAACGCCTCCAGGGTCGTGAGCCGACCCCGGCGCAGGCGTTCGACGACAGCAACTTCGACGCCGACGTCCAGGCCGCACTCGACGCGCTGGCCCCCGAATACCGTGCGGCCGTGGTGCTGTGCGACATCGAGGGCCTGTCGTACGAGGAGATCTCCGCGACGCTCGGCGTCAAGCTGGGCACCGTGCGCAGCCGCATCCACCGGGGACGCGCGCAGCTGCGCGGCGCCCTGGAGCACCGCGCGCCGACGCGGCGCAGGCCCGGCACGCGCAACGAGTTCCAGCCCGCGGACGCCATGCTCATGGAGGCCGCCGAGCTGGACGGCAGTCACCAGGACGCCAGGGGGACCGACGACGAGGACGGAGGCCTGCACGCGGCAGGCGGCCGGCCTCAGCCGGAGGGCGTGTAAAGCAGTGTTCACCGCGCGGTGACGGGACCGCGCGGATGACAGAACGGGAAAGACGGAGGCCGCGTGAGTTGTCTGGGGGAGCGTCTGACCGCTCTGGTCGACGGCGAGCTGGGACATGAGGAGCGCGACCGCGCCCTCGCCCACCTGGCGTGCTGCGACCATTGCAGGGACGAGGTCGCCTCGCTGCGCAAGCTCAAGGGCCGGCTGCGGGGGCTGGACGAGACCGACGAGCTTCCGTCCTCCGACTTCCTCACCCGGCTCCGCTCCCTGCCCGGGGCGGCGGCCGGTGCGCCCGCGGCCCCCGACGCCGCGCTGGAGCCCGCCGGTCCGCCCGCTGGAGCCCCGGTACGGCACACCGCGCGCCCGCTCCGGTCGGCGACGCGCCCGGTGCGTCCGTCGTCCGCCGTGCGCCCGCGCGACAACCGTCCCGCCGGACGCGGCGCCGTCGCGCTCGCCGTCCAGCCCCGGCGCCGCTACCTGGTCATGGGCGCCGCGACCCTGTTCCTCGGCCTTGGCGCCGCGTCGTACGCCGTCGGCGGCGCTGAAGACCCGCAGACCGTCACTCCGGCGTTCGACCGCTACGCCGTCCAGCACGCGCTGACCTCAGGGGACGCGCCGATGACCGATCCGCTCACCGACCCGGTCAACCAGGTCCAGGTCTCCCCGGGGCCGTGATCGCGCAGACCGTTACCCGTCCGGGACGGCGCAGATCCACCGTCCTGGTGTGCGGGCTTGCGGGCGCGCTCGCCCTGGGCGCGGCGCTCGCGGGCGACCCGGCCGCCGCGCGGCGCGTCCGCAGCGACCCCGGCGCGGTGGGCCTGCTGCGCGCCGCCGCCGACGCCGCCCGTCGCGTCCCCTACGAGGGCAGGCGGTTCATGACGACGTGGAGCCGCAGCCGGTCGAGCACGTCCCGCGTGACGGTGTCCCACATGCCGGGCGACGGCGTCCGCTACCGGTCCGGGACGGGCTCCGGCGACGGCTACCAGCCCGACGCGGACGGCGGTGACCCCACGGGCTTCACCGCGGCGACGCTCGACCTGCTGACCCGCAACTACTCGGTGGTCCGCGCGGCCGACGCCGCCGTCTGCGGCCGGCACGCCCGCGTCGTCGAGGCCCGCCGCGAGGACGGCAGCCCCGCCGGACGGTTCTGGATCGACTCCGAGACCGGGCTGCTCCTGCACCGCGAGCTGATCGACGCGACCGGCCGCCGCGTCGTCGCCACCGGGTTCAGCGAGATCAGCTACACCGTGCCCGCGGCGGAACCGGCGCCCTACGGCCTCGGCGCCCCGCGCGGCGGGGCCGCGCGGTTCCCCGCGACCAGCGGCCAGGGCGCCGCGTCCGTGTGGGGCGACCGGCTGGACGGCGCCGACCTCGCCGACCTCCGCGACGGCGGCTGGCCCGTCCCCAAGGCCCTGCCGGGGCGCCTCACCCTGCACGACGCGCGCCGCGACACCGGCGGCGGCGCCGTCCATCTGAGCTACTCCGACGGCCTCGCCGCCGTGTCCGTCTTCGTGCAGCCCGGCGTGATCGACGAGCGGGGCCTGTCCGGCTGGCAGAAGACCGTCAGGCGCGGGCGGACGATCTTCCACCGCGAGTCGCTGCGGCGCTGGGCCGTCTCCGCGGGCGACGGCTACGTGTACACGGTCCTGACCGACGCGCCGCAGAGCACAGCCGACGCCGTGGCCGCGAGCCTGCCCCACGACAGCACTTCGTTCTGGACGCGCGTGTCCCGCGGCGCCCGCCGCCTCGCCGGCACCGCGAACCCGTTCGACTGAAAGATCACGCGGGATGAGCGCTTTGCCCTAGGGTCTTATGCTCGCCACATGCCGTGGCGGGCACGATGAGCACGGATCACGAAGACCATGCTCGGTAGGAGAGATGGGGATGACGGAAGACAACCGCGGGCCGGTCAGGGCGCCGTCGGAGGACGACGACGTCGTCCCCGCCCAGGAGCCTGAACGGCAGGAGGCGGCGGCTCCTCCCGAGACGGTGACCGACCAGGAGATCCCCCTGGAGCCGCCGGCCGACACACCCGACCCGGAGCCCGAGGCGGACACCCCGCCCGCGGCCGACGACGACCCGGCCCCGCCACCGGCCTCGGAGCACGAGTCCGAGTCCGAGCCGGACTACGGGACCGACCGGCTCGTCGCGGGCGGCTTCGCGCCGCCGGACTCGCTCGGCGACCCGCCCGACACCAGCGAGGACGTGTTCACCCGGGCCGGCCCGTCCGACATGGGGCCGCAGGAGGTTCCGCTGCAGGACGCCCCGCCCCGCGACATGCCGCAGCCGCCGCCCGTCCCGCTCGACAAGCCCATCGCGGACCGGCCGTTCGCGGACACGCCCGACGACCGCGGGCGGCCCGGGTTCGTCCCGTACGACCAGGACCCGAGGGCCGCGCAGGGGCGGCCGCCGTACGGCGGCGGCTGGCCGCAGCAGTCCCATCAGGGCCCGCCGCCCCCGCCCGGGGCGGGCAGGCCGCCGATGGGTCCGCCGCCGGCGCCGATGGGCCCGCCGCCCGGCGGCCCCCGCCCGATGGGCGGCTTCGGGATGCCGCCCGGAGGGGGCCCGAACTGGGCGCCCGTCCCGGCGCTCCCGTCGTCTTCGCGCGGCGGCCCTGGCCTCGGCCTGTTCGCGATCGTCGCGCTGATCATCGCGCTGGTCGCGGGCGCGGTCGGCGCCGGGGTCGGCGTGATCGCGGCCAACGACGGCGACGACGGCGGCTCGGTGAGCCTCGGCGGCAGCAACGACAGCGACACCCCGGTGCAGGCCCGTCCGCCGGACTCGGTCGCGGGCGTGGCGCAGCGCGTGCTGCCCAGCGTCGTGATGATCCGTGCGCAGTCCTCGCAGGGCGAGGTCGGCGGTACCGGCTTCATCGTCAACGGCGGCTACGTCATCACCAACAACCACGTCGTGTCCGGCGCGGGCGGGCAGATCCAGATCGTCTTCAACGACAAGAAGGTGCTGCCCGCCACGGTCAAGGGCACCGACTCCAGCTCGGACGTCGCCGTCCTGAAGCCCGAGGGCCAGCACTCGCTGCCCGCGCTGGCGGTCGGCGACTCCAGCAAGATCGCCGTCGGCGACCCGGTGATCGCGATCGGCTCGCCGCTGGGCCTGCAGGGCTCGGTGACCACCGGGATCGTCAGCTCCCTGAACCGCGCCGTGCCGACGCAGGGCGAGGGCGGCGGCGACGCGTCCTTCCTCAACGCGATCCAGACCGACGCGGCGATCAACCCCGGCAACTCGGGCGGCCCGCTGGTGGACGCGAAGGGCCGCGTGATCGGCATCAACACCGCGATCGCGACGCTCGGCGGCGGCGGCCTCGGCGGCGAGCAGCAGAGCGGCAGCATCGGCCTCGGCTTCGCGATCCCGATCAACCAGGGCAAGCGGGTCGCCGAGGAGATCATCAGGAGCGGCAGCGTGCGCCAGGCCAAGCTCGGCGTGCTCCCCGACCCCCGCTACCAGGAGGGCGGCGCCCGGATCATGCCGCAGGCCGTCAACGGGCAGGAGCCGGTGACCAAGGGCGGCCCGGCCGACAAGGCGGGCCTGAAGGCCGGCGACGTGATCACCTCGGTGGACGGCAAGCCGATCGAGGACGCCACCGACCTGATCGCGCAGATCCGCAGCCGTGCGCCCGGCGACAAGGTCAAGGTCACCTACCGGCGCGACGGCCGCGAGAGCACGGTCGAGGTGACGCTCGGCGCCGACTAGCGCTGATCTTGGCAGGGACGTTCAGGTCCGGTTCATCCGGGCTCGGGATACGCTGGGGGGACCGGTCCGTCGCAGGGCCGGTCCCCTTTGGCGGTTTGTGGAGGATGGGTGTTCGACGTCGGACTCGGTGAGATGGCGGTTCTCGTCGTCCTCGCCCTCGTCATCTTCGGTGACAAGCTGCCCCAGGTCGCCGGGCAGGCGGGCCGCATGCTGCGGCAGTTCCGCCAGATGGCCAACTCCGCCAAGGCGGACCTCCAGGAGGGGCTCGGCCCGGAGTTCAAGGACTTCGACATCGCCGACCTGAACCCGAAGACGTTCGTCCGCAAGCATCTTCTCGAAGACGACGACGACTTCCTGGACGGCAAGAACAACGTCTTCGACGACGAGCCGTCGTTCGCGACCACGGGCGGCGAACTCGCCTACGGCGAACGCCCCCCCTTCGACAACGAAGCCACCTAACCCGCCCCTAGAGGGGGTTAGGTGGCCTCAGAGCGCTTCTCCTCAGTCGCGCTTGGGGGAGATGCCGAGGGATAGGCCCGCGAGGCCGCGGCTGCGGCCGCCGAGGCGGTCGGCGATGGTGCGCAGCTCCTTGGCGGCGGCGGCGTCCGGGTCGGACAGCACCAGCGGGACGCCGTTGTCGCCGCCCTCCCGCAGCCGCGGGTCGATCTGCACCTGGCCGAGCAGGGGGACGCGGGTCCCGAGCGTCTTCGTCAGCGCGTCCGCGACCGACTGGCCGCCGCCCTCGCCGAAGATGTGCTGCCGCTCGCCGCAGTGCGGGCACGTCAGGTACGACATGTTCTCGATCACGCCGACGACCTGCTGGTGGGTCTGCGCGGAGATCGCGCCGGCCCGCTCGGCGACCTCGGCGGCCGCCTGCTGCGGGGTGGTGACCACGAGGATCTCCGCGGACGGCAGCAGCTGCGCCACCGAGATCGCGATGTCGCCGGTGCCGGGCGGCAGGTCCATGAGGAGGATGTCGAGGTCGCCCCAGTAGACGTCCGCGAGGAACTGCTGCAGCGCCCGGTGCAGCATCGGCCCGCGCCACACGACCGGCTGGTTCCCGGCCGTGAACATGCCGACGGAGATGACCTTCACGTCGTGCGCGGACGGCGGCATGATCATGTCCTGGACCTTGGTGGGCGAGCCGTCGACGCCCAGCATCCGCGGCACCGAGTGGCCGTAGATGTCGGCGTCCACGACGCCGACCTTGCGGCCCTGCGCGGCCAGCGCGGCCGCCAGGTTGACGGTGATCGACGACTTGCCGACGCCGCCCTTGCCGCTCGCGACCGCGTACACCTTGGTCAGCGAGTTCGGCTTGGCGAACGGGATCTCCTTGGCGGGCTCGCCGCCGCGCAGCTTGGTCTGCAGGTCCTTGCGCTGCTGCTCGCTCATCACGTCCAGCTCGACCTGGACGGCGGAGACGCCGTCCAGTTTCGCCACGGCCTCGCGGACGTTCCTGGTGATGGTGTCCTTCATGGGACACCCCGCGACGGTCAGGAAGACGCCGACGCGGACGGTCCCGTCCGCGCCGATGTCGACGTTCTTGACCATGTCGAGCTCGGTGATGGGCTTGCGGATCTCCGGATCGATCACCGTGGAGAGCGCCGCGGTCACCTGCTCGGTCGTCAACTGGGAGGCCATGCCCCCATGGTATGAACCGGAAGCCCCTCCGTCCTAATCCGGGTGTCCCCCAAGGGGCGGGCGCGCCGGAGGTGTCACGGGGTTCATCGCGCGGGCGGCGGCACGGCCGTACGATCGGTCCGTGACAAGCAGCACCCTCTCGGCCACCGAGCTGATCGTCTGGCGCACCATGCTGCGCGCCCAGGCGCGCATCTCCCGCCGGCTCCAGGCCGACCTGCTGGCCGGCCACGACCTCGCGCTCGGCTCCTACGAGGTGCTGATGCACCTCGGCGAGGCCCCGGCCGGACGGCTCAGGATGAACGACCTCGCCGACCGCGTCCTGCTGTCCCGCAGCGGCCTGACCAGGCTCGTCGACCGGCTCCAGCGCGAGGGCCTGGTCGTCAGGCAGTCGTGCACGAGCGACGCGCGCGGGCTGTACGCCGTCCTGACCGGCGCCGGGCGGGCGCGTCTCGCCGAGGCGACCCCGACGTACCGGCAGGGCGTCCGCGACTACGTGCTCAGCAGGCTGGACGAGCCCGACCTGCGCGCCCTGGGCGCCATCCTGGACAAGCTGGCCGACGAGAAGGTCCCCGCCTGAGCCCGGCTAGCGGGGGGCGTCCTTGGCGTCGAGCTCCTTCATGATCTGCTGGAGCTCGGAGCGCAGGAAGTCGCGGGTGGCGACCTCGCTCAGCGCGACCCGCAGCCCGGCGATCTCGCGGGTGAGGTACTCGGTGTCGGCGATGCTGCGGTCGTTCCTGGAGCGGTCCTGCTCGTACTGGACGCGGTCCCGGTCGTCCTGCCGGTTCTGCGCGAGCAGGATCAGCGGCGCCGCGTACGACGCCTGCAGCGACAGCATCAGCGTCAGGAAGATGAACGGGTACGGGTCGAACTTCAGGAACGACGGCGCCAGCAGGTTCCACAGGATCCACACGGCGACGAACACCGTCATGTAGACGAGGAAGCGGGCCGTGCCGAGGAACCGCGCGATCCGCTCCGACAGCCGTCCGAACGATTCCGGGTCGTAGTGGACGCGCGGCACGAACGTCCGGCGGATCTCCCTCGGCTGGTCCAGGCGTGCGGTCATCTGGCGTGTCGTCATCACATGTCCCCCCGGAGAGCCTCTTCCTCGGGATCCCGAGCCGTGGATTCCTCCGCGGCGGCGTCCATCACGGCCTCCCGCCAGTCCTCGGGCAGCAGGTGGTCGAGGACGTCGTCGATGGTCACCGAGCCCAGCAGATGGCCGTTCTCGTCCACGACGGCGCCCGCGACGAGGTTGTAGGTGGCCAGGAACATCGCGACGGCCTCCAGCGACATGGTGGGCCGCAGCGTGTCCAGTTCGGCGTCGACGATGCCGCTGACCAGCGTCGGCGGCGGCTCGCGCAGCAGCTTCTGGAAGTGCACGGTGCCGAGGTACCGGCCGGTCGGCGTCGCGGTCGGCGGGCGGCACACGTACACCTGCGCGGCGAGCGCCGGGTTCAGGTCGGGGCGGCGGATCAGCGCGAGCGCCTCCGCGACCGTCGCGTCCGGCGGGACGACCACCGGCGCGGTCGTCATCAGCCCGCCCGCCGACTGGTCCGGGTAGGTCAGCAGCCGCCGCAGCGGCGCCGCCTCGTGCGGCTCCATCAGCGTCAGCAGCTGCTCCCGCTGCTCGGTCGGCAGGTCGCCGAGCAGGTCGGCCGCGTCGTCGGGGCCCATGGCCTCCAGGACGTCGGCGGCCCGGTCCACGCCGAGCTTGCCGAGGATCTCGATCTGGTCGTCCTCGGGCAGCTCCTCCAGGATGTCGGCGAGCCGCTCGTCGTCGAGCGCGACGGCGACCTCGGCGCGGCGCTTCTCCGGCAGCTCGTGCATGATGTTCGCGAGGTCGGCGGGCTTCATCCGCTCGAACGCGGCGATCAGCCCGGCGGCGCCCTGGCCGTGCTCGACGGCGGAGAACCCTTCGACGTCGTCCCAGTTCACGACCAGGCTCTCCCCGCGTTTGCGGAGTCCGCGCCCCGTCCGGCGGCGGACGGCGACCTTCCCGACCAGCCAGTCGCGGGTCCGGGTCGGCTCCATGGCGACGTCGACGACCGCGACCGGCTCGCCGCTGTCGCGGAACCGGACCGTCCGGTCGAGCATCTGCCCGATGACGAGCGTCTCCGACTCGCGCTTCTCGAACCGGCGGACGTTCAGCCGCCCGTCGAAGATCACCGCGTCCGCCTCGAACACCGTCACCCGCGTGATCGGCAGGAACACGGTCCGGCGCCCCGCGACCTCCACCACCAGCCCGAGCACCCGCGGCGGCCGCGGCGCGAGCCGCAGCGCGGCCACCACGTCGCGGACGCGTCCGACCTGGTCACCGGCCGGATCGAACACCGCGACGCCCGCGAGCCGGGCGATGAACACCCGCGTCGGAGCTCCGCTCATGGTCCGGACACTACCCATGATCGACCGGCTGATCCGGGACAAGGGGGCAGATACGGGGCGCGACACCCGCATGAGAGGCTGAGGACCGTGAGCGACGTCGTGACGGAGCCGTTCGAGGAGCACCGCGGCCTGCTGTTCGGGGTCGCGTACCGGATGCTGGGCACCGCGGCCGACGCGGAGGACGCCGTCCAGGACGCCTGGCTGCGCTGGTCCGCGGCCGACCGGTCGGGCGTCGCCGACCCGAAGGCGTACCTCGTCCGGATCACCACGAACGTCGCGCTCGACCGGCTGCGGTCGGCGCGGGCCCAGCGCGAGACGTACGTCGGGCCGTGGCTGCCCGAGCCGATGCTCACCACCCCCGACATCGCCGCCGAGGGCGCCGAGCTGGCGGAGTCGGTGTCAATGGCGATGCTCGTCGTCCTGGAGACGCTGAGCCCGCTCGAACGGGCCGTCTTCATCCTCAAGGAGGTCTTCGGCTACCCGTACGCCGAGATCGCGGAGGCGCTGGACCGCTCGGAGGCGTCGGTGCGGCAGCTCGGCACCCGCGCCCGCAAGCACGTGGAGGCGCGGCGCCCCCGCTTCGAGGCCGGCGGCGCCGAGCGGCGCGCCGCCACCGACCGGTTCCTGGACGTGGTGCTCGGCGGCGACATCAACGAGCTCATGGAGGTCCTCGCCCCGGACGTGACCCTGTGGACGGACGGCGGCGGCAAGGTCAAGGCGGCCCTCCGGGTCATCGCGGGCGCCCGGAAGGTGGCCCGCTGGCTCGCCGGGGTCACCGGCCAGCCGTACGCGGGCGTCCAGCCCGACGACATGCGCGTGATGCGCGTCGACCTCAACGGCGAGCCCGCCCTGATCGTCGAGGGCCCGGACGGCCCGCTCGGCACCGTCACCGTGGACATGGACGCCTCCGGACGCGTCCAGGCCATCCACCTCGTCGCCAACCCCGACAAACTGTCCGCCATCGTGAACGGCCACCGCCTACCACTGTGACACCGCCCACGGACGTGGCGCCCAGGCGATGGGCCCGGTGCGCGACCTATCGGTCGACGCGGCGGCGTTTTCCGCCGAACAGGCGCGGCGGCGCGCTCGCCGTCGTCGCGGGCGTCGGCACGGGACGGACGGTCGCGTACTCGTCCGCCGCCTCCACGATCTCCTCGGCCGGGGTGAGCCGGATGATCCACGACTCGGTGGTCCACCGCTCCACCTGGCCCTCGTGGGACCCGGCGTTCAGGCGGTCCTTGGCCAGCTGCGGCGTCACCGCGTCCCACAGCTCGGACCCAGGCTCGACCAGCTCGGCGTCGGCGACGAAAGAGATCAGCCGCCCGCCCTTGTCCTTGCTGCGAAGGATCACCGTCACCTGCCCGGCCTCCGGCAGGCCGGGCAGCGGCTGCTCGCCGTCCCCGCCGGTCAGCACGTACGCCGACCCTTCGTGCCACACATGCCAGGCGGCCCTCGGCTGCGGAAGGCCGGGCAGATCCAGCCACAGCAGCCCCGACTTCTTGGCCGCCTCCTCCACCAGCGCCGCGTTCAGCTCACCCATGCTCCGAGGGTCTCACATCGTCCAGATAGCATCCGGGCCATGCGCGCACGCCGAACGACCCTCTCCGTCCCTGCCAGCAACCCCCGTTTCATCGAGAAGGCCCAGGGCCTCCCCGCCGACGAGGTCCTCCTCGATCTGGAGGACGCCGTCGCGCCGTCCGCCAAGGAGGACGCCCGCAAGCTCGTCGTCGCCGCGCTGAACGAGGGCGACTGGACCGGCAAGACCCGTGCCGTCCGCGTCAACGACCTCGACACCCACTGGGCGTACCGGGACGTGATCGAGATCGTGGAGGGCGCCGGCGCCAACCTCGACGCGATCATGCTGCCCAAGGCGCAGGACGCCGGGCACGTCCAGTGGCTCGACCGGCTCCTCACCCAGATCGAGTCGGCGATGGGCCTGCCCGCGGGCCGCATCGGCATCGAGGCCCAGATCGAGGACGCCCGCAGCATGGTCAACATCGACGCGATCGCCGCGTCCTCGTCCCGGCTGGAGTCGCTGGTGTTCGGGCCGGGCGACCTGATGGCGTCCATCAACATGAAGACCCTCGTCGTCGGCGAGCAGCCGTCCGGCTACACCGAGGGCGACGCCTACCACTACATCCTGATGCGGATCCTGATGGCCGCCCGCGCCCACGACCTGCAGGCCATCGACGGCCCGTACTTCAACATCAAGGACGTGGACGCGTTCACGCGGGTCGCGCGACGCTCCGCCGCGCTCGGCTTCGACGGCAAGTGGGTGCTGCACCCGACGCAGATCGAGGCGGGGAACGCGGTGTTCTCGCCGTCCCAGGACGACTACGACCACGCCGAGCTGATCCTCGACGCCTACGAGCACTCCGTGACCGTCGAGGGACGCGGGGCCGCCCGCCTCGGCGACGAGATGATCGACGAGGCGTCCCGCAAGATGGCCCTGGTCGTCGCGGCCAAAGGCCGTGCCGCCGGAATGCGCCGCACCAAGCGCTTGGAGGATGCGCCCTCTGGGAACTGACTCCCCGTACGATTCGTCCCACGAGGGCGAAGCCATTACGGGAGGGTCGCACGTGTCAGAACCAGGGGACGCCGACGGCTGGGCCCCGCTGGACCCCGACCACTCCACCGGAAACCAGCCCGAAGCACCGCATGCGGACGAACCATCCCGCCCAGCCGCTCCGCCGCCGCCACCCCCGCCACCGCACAACCCTGCCCAGCCACCCAACCAGCCGCAGCCGTACTGGACCGATGCGCCGGTGCCGCCGTCTGGCTTCGCGCAAGGGTACGGCCCTGGTCCGTACGGCCCCGGTCCGTACGGCCCTGGCCCATACGACCATGGCCCGAACGGCCCCGGTCCGTACGGTCCTGGTCCCTATCCGCATCCGAGCGGTCCTTATGGGCAGGCGTACGCGGGTTATGGCCCGCCGCCGGTGAAGCGGCCGTGGACGGTGGCGGCGCCGAAGGGGAGTCCGTTCCATCGGCTGGCGCGCACCGAGGCGCACCGGTGGTGGCGGCCGCTGGTGGGGACGCTGGCGATCGCGGCCACCGGGATGATCCTGGCCTTGGGGCTCATGCTCGTCGGGATGATCGTCCAGGTGGTGGCGACGGGTGAGATGCCCGAGACGTCCGGGTCGGACGGCGACTCGATCTTCGGGGACGAGACGGCCGACCTGGCGTTCAACCTGGCGGCGCTCGCGGTGTTCCTGCCGGTGGCGCTGTTCGCGGTGTGGGGGATCCAGCGGCGGCGGCCCGGCACGCTGTCGTCGGTCGCCGGGCGGCTGCGCTGGCGCTGGATGCTGGCGTGCTGCGGCCTGGCGGTCCTGTTCTGCGTCGTGTCGTACGCGACGTCGATCCTGGCGGGCGTCTCCCTCGACGACCAGTCGGACGGCGACGAGCACTGGGTCGGCTGGCGGGACTTCATCGTCCCGGCGATCGCGATCGTCCTCCTGGTGCCGTTCCAGGCGGCGGCGGAGGAGTACGTGTTCCGCGGCTGGATGCTGCAGGCCGTGGGCGCCTGCACGCTGGAGAACGCCAAGCGGCGCGTCGGACGGGCCCTCAGCGTCGTGTTCCGCACCCCGTGGCCGGGCATCGTCGTCGGCTCGGCGCTGTTCACGTCCGGGCACGGCTACACCGGCTGGGGCATCCTCGACATCTTCGCCTTCGGCGCGATCGCGGCGTGGCTGGCCGTGAAGACGGGCGGCCTGGAGTCGGGCATCGCGCTGCACGTGTTCAACAACCTGATGGCGTTCCTCTTCCCGGCGGCGGTCGGCGAGCTCGACATCGAGCAGGGCGGCGTGCCGTGGCAGGTCGTCGTGGCCGACATCGTCCCGATGGCGCTGTACGCGGCGGCCGTGGTCTGGCTGTCGCGCCGGATGCGGGTCCAGACCGTCACGTCCGGCCCGGAGGACGAGGACGACGTTCCCGTGGCGGCCGCGCATCAGCCGGCGCACCTCTCGTCCTCATAGGAGCCCCCACAGGGTGAGCGCGTCCAGCAGCCCGGGCGTGACGGGCAGTTCGCGCAGCTCGTCCGGCGGGATCCACCGCACGTCGGACGCGTCGTCGCCCGCGCGGAGCGTCCCGCCCGTCCCGTCCGCCACGGTCGCCGCGTAGTCGTGGACCTCGTAGACGACACCGCCGGGCCCCGGACGCTCCACCGTGCCGATCTTCGTGCCGGCGACGACGTCCAGGCCGGTCTCCTCCTTCAGCTCCCGCGCGACGGCCGCCGGGTCGTCCTCGCCGGGCTCGACGCGTCCGCCGGGGATGGACCACAGGCCCTCGCCCGGCGGGTTCCTCCGCCGCACCATGAGCAGCCGCCCGGCCTCGTCCCGGAGGATCCCGCCGACGCAACGTACGCGCATGACCCCATTTTGTCCCCCCTTTCCCCGTGCGGCGACCCGCCCGACTTGACGAGCCGGGACGTCGCCGCGCAGGGTGGGTAGTCATGAGGGCGGAGCCGACCTGCCCGCGGTGCGCGGGTCCCGTGCAGGAGCCGGGACTCTGGTCGAGCGACTGGATCTGCGGCGTGCACGGCGCCGTCCTGCCGAGGCAGCCGGCCAAGCGACCCGGCCCGGACGGGCTGGCCGCCGTCCTGCTCGACTCGAAGGTCCCCGTCTGGACGCCCTGGCCCCTTCCGCTGGGCTGGCTCGTCACGGGCTTCGCCACGGTCGGGGACGACCGCTCGGGCGCGCGGGCGACGGCCGTCGCGGTGTCCGGGCCTGGGCTGCTCAGCGGCCCCGCCGACCTGGTGCTGATCGCCGAGCAGCCCGGGGTCGGCCTCGGCGCGTACTACGCGGGCCTGGACGGCGGCGACCCCGGCGAGGTCTTCGACGGCAGCCCGCCGCACGTGAAGCTCGACATCAGCGGTCCCTCCGCGACCTGCGGCCATACCCTGCCGATGTGGGCGGTCGGCGAGCGACCCGACCGCGCCGTCTACGTCGGCGAGGCGATGGGCGACTGGCTGTGGGCGGTGCTGTGGCCCGCCGACGCCGGCGTCCTCATGCTGGAGCGGCAGAACCTCCTCGACCTGCGCGAACCCGGGATGGACCTCGACCTCCCGTACGGCGCCCCCAGCCCCCGGCTCGACGACTGACCCGAGCACCGACCGCGGACCGACCCGCCGACCGACCCGGGCCGACCCGCCGACCGGCCGCTGGACCGCCCCGCAGACCCGACCGAGTACCGACCCGCAGACCGACCGAGGACTGATCGATGCGCATCGACCTGCACAGCCACAGCGACGCGTCCGACGGCACCCGCCCGCCCGCCGAGGTGGTCAGGCGGGCGAGGGAACGCGGGCTCGACGTCCTCGCGCTGACCGACCACGACACCGTCGCGGGCTGGACGGAGGCCGCCGCCGCGCTGCCGGACGGCCTCACCCTCGTCCCCGGCATCGAGCTGTCGTGCACGCAGGACGGCCGCAGCCTCCACATGCTCGGCTACCTGTTCGACCCGGCGGAGCCCACGCTGGCCGCCGAACTCGCCCGGATCCGCGACGACCGCGTGCTCAGGGCCCAGGGCATGGTGGACAGGCTCCGCCACCTCGGCGTCGACGTCACCTGGGGCATGGTCCGCGCGCTGGCGAAGGGCGAGGCGGTCGGACGCCCGCACATCGCGCAGGCCATGGTCGACGCGGGCGCGATCGAGACGCTGGACGAGGCGTTCACCGAGCGGTGGATCGCGCAGGGCGGCCGCGCCTACGTCCAGCGTTACGCGCTGGACCCGGCGCACGCGATCGGGCTCGTCCGCGCGGCCGGGGGAGTGTGCGTCCTCGCGCATCCGCGGGCGAGCGGCCGCGGCTACGTCTTCTCCGACGAGGTGATCGAGCGCCTCGCCGCCGCCGGGCTCGCCGGGATCGAGGCCGACCATCCGGCCCACGACCCCGAGGACCGCGCTCACCTGCGCGACCTCGCCGCCGCGCTGGGCCTGGCCGCGACCGGTTCCAGCGACGACCACGGCGAGCCGACCGGCGACCGGCTCGGCTGCGAGACCACCGATCCGGACGCGTTCGAGCAGCTCGCCGCGGCCGCGTCCGCCGGTGATCTCCGTGTGCGGGATCGGGGCCGCGAAGCACGGTAGGGTGCCTTGCGTGGACGCGCGCATCGAACAGGTTGTGACGTCGGGGAAACTGACCCTGGACGACACCGAGTACGACGTCGAGAACAACACCTACATCGTCGGCGACGACGACGAGGTCATCGTGATCGACCCGGCGTACGACGCCGAGGCCATCCTCAGCGAGATCGGCGAACGCGAGGTCATGGCCGTCCTGCTCACCGACGGCAACGAGCACCACCTCAACGCGGTGCTCGAAGTCGCCGCCGCGGGCGAGGACGACGAGGAGAACTGGGCCCCGATCGCGTTGCACCGCGCCGACCGGCTGCTGTGGCGCGACTACTTCGGCCGCCTCGCCAAAGAGGAGGAGGACGAGGACGACGCGAAGGCGCTCCGGGCCCTCGAACCCGACATCTGGCTGGAGGACGGCGGCATCTTCGAGATCGCCGACGCGCAGCTGGAGATCGTGCACACGCCGGGACACACGCCGGGCAGCGTCTGCGTGATCAGCGAGCAGCTCGGCTCGCTGTTCTCCGGCGACACCCTGCACCGCGGCCGGCCCGGCTCCGTCGGCGGCGTCTACGAGGACCTGCGCAACCAGCTCAACTCGATCGGCGCGCTGCTCACCCCGCTCCCGAAGGACCTGCAGGTCCTGCCCGCCCAGGGCGAGGAGACCACGGTCGGCGAAGAGGACTCCCGCTGGGAGACGTGGGGCGCGCTGGCGCAGGAGTCCGACGACTAGCGGTGGAGCAGCTCGGCTTAGAGGGCATGCCCCGGCGGCTGTACACGTGCACGCCGTCACGGCTGAACGCGTGGCTGGACTGCCCGCGCCGCTACCGGATGACCTATCTTGATCGTCCGATGCCGCAGAAGGGCCCGCCGTGGGCCCACAACAGCATGGGCGCCAGCGTCCACAACGCGCTCGCGGGCTGGTGGCGGCTGCCCGTCCACGACCGCACCCCCGCCGCCGCCGGACGGCTCCTCACCCGCGGCTGGCTGACGGACGGCTTCCGCGACGAGGCCCAGTCCGCCCAATGGCGCGACCGGGCCCGCGACATGACGGAACGCTACGCCGCGGGCCTCGACCCGTACGACGAGCCGCTCGGCGTGGAACGCACCGTCGCGACCCGCACCGACCGCATCGCCGTGTCGGGCCGCATCGACCGCCTGGACGCCCGGGGCTCCGAACTCGCCGTCGTCGACTACAAGACGGGCCGGCGCCCCCTCACCGCCGACGACGCCCGCGGCTCCCTCGCCCTGGCGATCTACGCGGTCGCCGCGTCCCGCGTGCTGCGCCGCCCCTGCCACCGCGTCGAGCTGCACCATCTGCCGTCCGGCGAGGTCGCTGCCTGGGACCACACCGACGAGTCCCTGGACCGCCACATCCGCCGTGCCGAGTCGATCGCCGCGGAGGCCGCCGAGGCTGACGAGACCTACCGCGCCCGCGTCCCGAAACCCCGCCGCGGCGAGGTACGCCCTACCCCCGGCCCCGCGGCTGACCCCTCCCGCCCGGCCGCACCGGACCACGCCCCGCACGACGACCTGTTCCCACCCCGTCCGGGCACCCTGTGCTCATGGTGCGACTTCGCCCGCCACTGCCCGGAAGGCCAACAGGCCGCCCCCCGCAAGGACCCCTGGTCCGCCCTCCCCATAGACGTCGCCTAACAACCCGCGCCGCGCAGCATCCCGCGTCGCGTCAGGAGGCGGTGGCGAGGGGGTTTCGGTGGTCGGACGGCCAGCGGCGGGGGTCGCGGAGGCCGTAGAGGCCCTTGCTCACGTCGTAGCCGTCGGCAGCGAGCCGCCTCTTGGCGCGTCCCAGCATGTCGCGGGTGTTCTTGGCGAAGGCGTAGTCGTGCAGCCGCTCCGGCATCGAGTTCATCGCCAGGCGGAACGACCTGAGCGCCGCCGTCACCGCCGGCTGCGGCACTTCGGGCAGCGACCCGTACATCTGGCGGGCCCAGCCGGGCAGCGTGTAGTAGCAGAGCGCGCCGAACGGGAAATATCCGGGCTTGCCGGGCGCGAGGAACCTGAGTTTCTCCGGCATCGCCGGCCACATCAGGAATCGCACCGTGGCCGCGGCCTCGTCCGTCAGCCTGAGTTGGGGGCGCATCTCCGCGAAGTACGCCTCCATTTCGGCGACGCTGCCGGGCACGTCCTCCGCGTGCAGTCCGACGAAGGTGGCGGACCGGCGCTGCTCGTCCAGGTACCTGTCCGCCATGGCGTCGGTGAGCGGCAGCCCGGCCCGCCGTGCCGTCTCCAGGTACGAGTACACCTCGGCGCAGTGCACCCACAGCAGGAGTTCGGGCTGGTCGAGCCGCTCCTTCCTGCCGGTGTCGTGGTTGAGGATGCGCAGGCTCCGGTGGAGTTCCCGGACGCGGTACGCCGCCTTCTCGATCTCCTCGGGGCTCCCGAACGTGCCGATGCCCACGAAGTCGGCGGTGCGCTGGAGCCGTCCGAACGGGTCCTTCTGGAAGTCGGAGTTCTGCCAGACGCCCCACATGGCCATGGGGTGCAGCGCCTGCAGCATGAGGCCCCGCACCCCGCCGACCCACATGGACCGGTCGATGTGGACACGCCAGGTGACGCTCTCGGGTGGCTGGACGGTCGCGGGGGGCCGGACGTTCGCGGACATTCACACCTCCATGAGACAAACTCAAGTAAGTGTGTCATTGCGTCCGCCGCTCCGCGACATCGCCCCCGCCACACCGTCACACCGCTCCCGACCGCGCCCGGCCTGAGGCCGTGGTCACGTGACGATGAGCGAAGAGATCCGGTTACGCCATTCGCCCGGTCCGCGAGCGCCGAGGTGGCTCAGTTCTGCCAGTGGGAGCGGCAGTGCTCGTCCAGCCATTTCACGCACTGGTCGAGCGTCAGGTCCGCGTACTCGAACGGGTAGGGGCCGTGCGGGCCGGTGATCAGGTCCAGCGAGTCGGGACGGGCGATGAACACCGTCTCCAGCCGGGCGCCGGGCCCGCGCCGGTAGCCGGGCGGGAAGAAGAACTCCAATTCCTGCCAGAACTTCGACGTCTGGTTCCGTCCGCCGTTGACCCGGCCCGTCTTCACCTCGGCCGCGTCGAACCGGAACCCGAGCGCCTCGTAGGCGCCGAAGAAGACGTCCTGGGCGGGCAGCGCGTGCACGGCGATCTCGTCGAAGTCGCCCCGGTCGACCGCGTTGTCGATCTCCAGGATCGTCCGGACGGCGGCCCGCGTGCCGCGCAGGCGTCCGGCCAGGGCGTGCGTGATCGGCATCTCCCACGGAACCTCGATCGCGAGCCCGTGCTCCCGGACCTCGCCGGCCGCGAGGTCGAAGGCCGGGACGTCCTGGGACGCGACCACCCCCGGGTTGTCCCAGCTCTTCTCGGTCGGCTCCGCCGCCTCCACCCGCGTGACGAGCTGGACGGCGATCCGCTCGATCCGGACGTCGGCGCCGCCGCCCTTGACGGTCACGCGGCCCCGCACGGCGCCGCCCGGCCTGACCTCGCCCGCGTCCAGGACCGTCGCGACGTCCGGCGCGTTGACGCCGAGCGAGCCGAGGAACGTGCGAAACGCCATCTGCGCCTACCTTCGGAACGGTCCCGAGCGGACGCCCCAGATTAGGGTCTGAGACGTCCGCCGACGCGCACGCCACGACGAAGCCGCCGCTTCCGGCCATTCCGGGAATTCAGTTGATCGTGTCGAGAACCTCACGGAAACGGACGGCGAACGCGGCGGGGTCCTCGGTGAAACCGATGTGGCCGCCGGGGAACAGCACGGGCTCGACGCCGAGCCCGCCCGCGAGCACCCTGGACGCCCGGTCGCAGAGCTCCCCGCCCGACGCCTCGCCGATGCCGACGACGATCCGTGTCTCCACGGACCTCAGCGCGGCGAGATCGGGCTTCCAGAACGTGGTCTCGCGCAGCTCATGCTCGAACCAGCGCCGTTCGTCGGCGACCCGCTCCGGGTCGCGCTCGCCGCCGAACATCTGCTCCAGCGCGCCCGGGGGCAGCTGGATGTTCGCCTGCGCCATGAACTTCCCCCACGCCCCGATGACGTCCCCGTCGAGGTAGGTGGCGATCAGGTCGTCCGTCCCCTTGTGGAGCTCGTCGCGGTCGTCCAGCAGCTCGATCAGCGGCGGCTCGTGCGCGACGACCGCCCGGACGCGCTCCGGATGCGCCTGCGCGAGCGCCAGCACCGAGCAGGCCCCGCCGCTGGAACCCAGCGCCACGGCCGGTCCCGCGTCCACGTGCTCGATGAGCCGGGCCAGGTCGCGGGCGCGCAGCGGCGGCGTCGAGTCCTGCCGGGGATCGTCGACCGGGCTCCGGCGGATGCCCCGGGGGTCGGTCGTCAGGACGGTGTGGCCGGCGGCGAGCAGCTCGGCCAGCGGCTCGAACGCCTGCGCGTCCATGGGCGCGCCGACCAGCACCACGAGCGGCCCCTGGCCGCGCACCTCGAAGTGCAGGCGCGCGTCAGAGACCCTCAGCGTGGACGAAACAGTTGTCATCGATCCTCCCGGCGTGAGTCCAGCCTGGTGTACGGAGGTGCAGACCTCCGAACCCGGCCGAACTCATCGCCGAGCGTCTCGGCTGGCAGATGGCTGGGCGGGACGGTCACCGCATCGCCGGTTGCTCGTCCTTCAGCATGCCGCGGATCTCTTCCCGGAACTCCGGTGTGTCGTCGTGCCCGTGCACCGATGCCGCGTGCTCGGCGGCGGCGCGGACGACCTCGTCCTCCTGGCCGCTGATCATGAGCGTGCAGCCGGATTCGCTGGGCTCGTCCCGGCAGTCGACGTACTTCCGCATGGCGTCTCCCCCTCCTGGCCGGTCGGCCCGCGAGGAGCGACACCGCGGCGCCGACCGCTATCGCGTCTCCCTCTCATCGTCGCATAAGCCCAGGTCAGAGGGAAGAACTGCGGAAATGTCGGACGGGGGGCGTAGGGTGGCGCGGCTGGCGAAGGGAGGCGGGATCTGTGGACTGGGTCGAATCCGGCGGGGGGCCGCTGCTTCTCGCGCCCGCGTCCCAGCTGGCGCAGTGGGGCGGCGTGGACGACGATGACGGCCCCGTGGAGACCTGGGGCGACTACGGGCGCGCGTGCGCGGTCGAGGGCTACATCGGCCTCGTCTCCGTCGGGAGCCTGGACGGCCTGGTCCTCGGCGACGAACCCGCCATGACCACCTACCTGCCGGACGAACGGCTCATCCTCCGCTGGTCCGCGGCCGACTCCGAGGCCGAACTCGTGGCCGCCGCGAAGAAGGCCGCCCCCACCGCTCCCTGGGAGGAGCACCTCACCTGGGACGTCGACGGACCGGTCGTCCTCATCGACTCCGCCTGGCCCGGCTCCTCCCCGGAACCCGGCAACCACCTGCTCGTCGACCTCGCCCCGTCCCGCTACACCGTCCGCGCGGCCTACGTCGAGGACGGAAGCAACTGGATGATCCTCGTCCACCTCACGCCCTAGCCGTCCGTCCGGGCTCTGACGCCGTCGCCGCGCGCCGCGCCGACGATTACGCCACTGGTTCGGCGGTTCCGGCGATGAAGTTGGAGCCGACCGCCCGCACGTCGCCCGACCACCCCCACCCGGCCAGATCCCGGACGAGCTGGTCAGGCTCATGGAACACCTTCACGACCCGGTGTTCGCTGCCGTCCGCCAGCCGTCTCCGCACCGCGGGAACGCCCTCTCCTGCCAGGACCTCTTCGATCGCGGCCTCACCCGGGCCATTGTCGAGGAAAACGGCCTTGCCGCCGGGGGCGAGAGCGTCCGCAACGGTCTGCCAGAACCCCGGCAAATGGCTCGGCGGCACATGCGAGAGCCAGAAAGCGAAGAAGACCGTGTCGTATCGACGCGCCGGACGCCAGCCGAACAAATCAGCGCACACGAACTCGACCTCCGCGGGCGCGACCCGTTCCCGCGCGATGGCCAGCGTTTCGGGGGCCGCGTCGACAGCGGTCAGGGAACGCGCCCGAGCGGCCAGCGGCGCCGTCCACTGCCCGGTCCCGCAGGCCAGTTCCAGCACGTCACCGACGATCGGAAGCCCGTCGAAAACCGGCCGCAGCTCCCGCATGTCCTCGCGCTCGGCGTACTCCTGGTCGTACTCCGGCGCGCGCGCCCGGTAGTACGCGATCTGTTCCCGCACCGCAGCGTCATCGTCAAGCGCCATCCCGCCACCGTAGACCGATCACCGCAATCCGGGCCACAACCGCAGTACCGGCATAAGGGACACAAAGCACGGGATTTACTGGCAGGCCGCCCGATTATGCGTCCTTGCATCGGACGACCTTGAAGTCGCGCTCCCTCATCCATGCGAACCCCGGGGTGTCCGCCGGGGTGCGGACGGCGCGGAAGACGACAGGCCCCACGCGTACCGGCCCCTTGGCGGAATAGAGCGTTATCCCCTCGTTCCGGTACTTGTTCTTGAGTACGCGCGCGCTCCTACGCGGTGGGCTACGCCCGATCGCGGACCTTCGTCGGCGGCTACCGGAAACCGGCCGCGCAAGGCCCGATCCTGCGAAGTGACGCGCCATCGGACGGTAGTGACCAGATGCGACCAAGCGGCGATACGTCGGCGAATACCACGGGACAATCGGTGTGCGCGGGCGCATCGCCCGGGTCGGCATCGCGGGAGGCGTGGTGGGCAGTGGAGGCGCCAGGCGGCGGCAGGCGAACGCGGCCGCCGCGGGTGTGGTGGTCGGCGCGGTGGTGAACGTGGCCACCGGCATGCTGACCCAGCAATGGGGTCTGGCGTGGCTGGCGGCGACGGCGGCGTTCGTGGCGACCGGCGCCGGTCTGCTGGCATGGCTGACGTTCCGCGCGACACCGGACCCGGAAGAAACACGCCCAGGCCGGGTGTCGGCGTCCGGCGACGGAGCGATCGCCGCCGGCGGTTCGGTGAAGGGGTCGTCGACCAAGGTGGCGCGACCGCCCGCAGGCGCGCCGACGCCACCGGGCCCGGACACCGGTGAGGGCGTCGGCGCGCCGGGCCTGGGCGCGATAGCCGCCGGTGGCGACGTGGAGGACTCCCACACCGAGGTCACCGGGGACGACCCGGCCGCGCCATGAGACGCGCGCGAGGCGCCCCCTCACCCGGCGACGCGGGACGGGACGACGACGAACAACGGGCACATCGCGTCGAAGCGCCGGGCATCGGGGCGATGGCCGCGGCCGGCGACATCATCGACTCGTCCACGTACGTGGGCGACGTGTACCAGGCGGCGCCGCTGCCGCGTCCCGAAGAGGTGGAGCCACCGGCGTGGACGCCGCCGACGCTCCCCCCGCGCACGACGATGTTCGTCGGACGGGACGAGGCGCTGGCCGAGCTGGACACCGCGCTGGCGGACCCGGGCGGGGTGGTGGTGCAGGCTGTGCACGGGCTGGGCGGCGTGGGCAAGAGCGCGCTGGCCGCCCAATGGGCACACCGCCACGCTGACGCCCACGTCCTGACGTGGTGGATCACCGCCGATTCCACGGCGGGCGTCACCGCCGGGCTGGCCGATCTCGCCGGGACGCTGGTGCCGGAGATGACCCGCAGCACACCGGGAGCGGTGCCACTGGAGGAGCGTGCGGCCTGGGCGCGGCGGTGGCTGGCCACCCACACCGGGTGGCTGGTGGTGCTCGACAACGTCACCGACCCCGCCGACGTGGCCGACCTGGTGAACTGCGCGCCGGGCGGCCGCTTCCTGGTGACGAGCCGGTTGCGGGAGGGCTGGTACGAGCTCGTCCCGGAGCTGATCGAGCTGGACGTGCTCAGCGCGCCCGAGGCACACGAACTGCTGACCCGCATCACCGCCAACGGCCGTCCGGCCGCCGACCCGGCCGCCGCCGATCCGGCCGCCGACCCGGCCGCCGCCGATCTGGCCGGTGTCGCCGAGCTGTGCGACGAGCTGGGCCATCTGCCGCTGGCCGTGAAGCAGGCCGGTGCGTACATGCGCCAGACGCACCTGACCCCGGCGGCCTACCTGGAACTCCTGCGCAGCGACCCGGCGATGATGTTCGACCGGACCGGTCGCGGCGCTGACGGCCGACGCACCATCGCCCGGATCTGGCGCCTCACCCTGGACCATCTGACCGCGGCCACGCCGCTCGCCGGGGACCTGCTGCGCGTCCTGGCGTGGTGGGCGCCCGAGGACATCCCCCGCGGCCTGCTCACCCCGCTGGACGACCCGGCCCGGCTGGCCACCGCGCTGGGCGACCTGGCCGCCTACAACCTGATCACTCTGGACGCCGACACCATCAGCCTGCACCGTCTGGTCCAGGCCGTCGCCCGCACCCCGGACCCACGTCCCGTCCAGGACGAAGGCGACCCCCACCGCCGCCCCGGCGACATCGACCGCGCCCGCACCCGGGCAACCGAACTGCTCAACCAGGCCCGTCCCGCGACGCCCGCCGACCCGGCACACCGGCCCGCCTGGCAGGCCCTGCTTCCCCACATCACCGCTTTGGCCGACCACACCGCTCCCGACACCGACACCGTCGACACCGCGCTCCTGCTTCACGTGACCGCATATTTCCTTCACGAGCAAGGAACCGTGAATCGCGCCATCACCTACTGCCGGCGTGCTCTGATCGGTCGTGAGCGGCTGTTGGGTGATGACCATCCCCACGTCCTGTCGACCCGTATCAATCTCGCCGGCGCGTATCGTGCGGCTGGTGATCTGGGTCGTGCGGTTCCGTTGTACGAGCAGACTTTGGCCGACTGCGAGCGGGTGTTGGGCGATGGCGACCAACTGACCTTGACGTGCCGTAACAATCTCGCCGGCGCGTATCGGGCGGCCGGCGACTTGGGCCGTGCGGTCCCGTTGTACGAGCGGACTCTGGCCGAGCGGAGCCGTGTATTGGGTGATAACCATCCCTTCACTTTGACGTGCCGCAACAATCTCGCCGGCGCATATCGTGCGGCGGATGATCTGGGCCGCGCGGTCCCGTTGTACGAGCGGACAATGGCCGACTGCGAGCGGGTGTTGGGCGATGACCACCCCCTCACCTTGACGTGCCGCAACAATCTCGCTCGCGCGTATCGAACCGCCGGTGATCTGGGCCGTGCCGTCCCGTTGTACGAGCGGACCATGGCCGACTGCCAGCGCGTGCTGGGCGATGACCACCCCAACACCTTGAGGTCCTGCAACAACCTTGCCTACGCCTACCGGACGGCCGGTGACCTGGGCCGTGCGGTCCCGTTGTACGAGCGGACACTCGCCGACTGCCAGCGCGTGCTGGGTGACGACCATCCCCTCACGAAGCGAGTGCGAGCGCACCTGGCCTTCGTGCGGCAGTGATCGGCGGCCAGGTCACGGGCGCCGCCCGCCGGTGCGGGTACAGGCTGCTGTACCCGAGGATGGCGCGTTGGCTGGATCGTCCGCCCGGGGCGGTGGCTTCTAGCGTCGGAACGCATTCACCGACACTGGAAGGACGTGCAAACGTGCGCAGATTCCGTTCCATGCTGATCGCGTCGGCGGCGGCGTTGCTGTGCCTCGGCCTGACCACTCCTGCCGCGCTGGCCGGGCCCGAACCCCCCGCAACGGACGGCGGCGCCTCCACCATGATCATCGGTGGGGAGGAGGCGACCGAACCGTACTCGTTCATGGTGTCGTTACACGACAAGATCGAGGGCCAGCATGTCTGCGGGGCCAGCCTGATCGACGCCGAATGGGTCGTCACCGCCTCTCACTGCGTGGATTTCGGCACCAAGCCCGAGGACCTCCAACTTCGCATCGGGAGCCTTCGCAAGAGCGAGGGCGGGAGCGTCCGGGGCGCCGAACGGATCGTTCTGCATCCCGAGGCCGACCCGGCCCACTTCGATATCGCGCTGATTCACCTCGACCAGCCGGTGTCGAACGCGCCCGTGGCGGTGGACGCCCGGCAGCCCGCCGGTACCCCGGTCCGGATGCTGGGATGGGGGTGCACCAAGGTGAGCACGCCCATGTGGGGCTGTCCCGCCGAGGGCAAGCCCGAGGTGTTGCGGCAGCTCGACTCGGGGATCCGTGATTCCGGGGCGTGCGTGAACGTCAAGGCGCCGATCGAGCCGGACTCCGAGCTGTGCACCGGCAACCCGGAGACCGACGCCGGCGCCTGCTTCGGCGATTCCGGCGGGCCGCTGCTGCGCTCGACGGCGGGCGGCTGGCGGCTGCTCGGCGCGTTCAGCCGGGTCGAGATCGTGTCCGACGGCCACACGCCCGACTGCTCCACGGGAATGGGCATCTACACCGATGTGACCGTCCATCGGGAATGGATGGAAAGCGTGATATCCGGCGCGTAGTGGTGGGGGATGACCGATCGGCCCGGCTGCCTGGGGAGGGAGCCGGGCCGATCGCTATCCGCGCAGGGCCGATCGCTATCCGCGCAGAGTGGCGCGCTGGTCTTCCAGGAGGGTGCGGGAGTCGGCGGGGGAGAGGGTCACCTCTTCGATGCGCCGCCAGGTGTCCCAGAGGTCGTCCATGGACGCGTCGATGCCGAGGGCGGTGTGGACGACGGAGATCCGGTCGGTGACGTCGGGGAACTCGAACACGTCGAAGGACCCGTGGAGGCCCGCGTGGACGCCCGTGGACGGAGGGATCACGCGGACGGTCGACCGGCCGTCGGCGGAGAGGCCGAGCAGGTGGGCGAGCTGCGCGTCCATGACGTCCGGCGGGCCGCCGTGGTGGACGAGGGTGTGGCCGTCCAGGATCACGTCGAGGGTCCGGGACTCGCCGCCCGGGCGGTGCCGCTGGCGGTGGAGGAGCAGGTCCAGCTCCTCTTCCACGTCCACACTGGGGATGTGGTGCTCGAAGGCCAGGCGGGCGTACGCCTCGCAGCGGGCGAGTTCGGGGATCCGGGCGATGCCGTAGGTGTGGACGAGCGACGACTCCGACTCGACGGTGTAGATGTCGCGGACGAGCGCCTTCAACCGGCCGACGTGCCTTGCCAGCCAGGGCGGGCCGTCCGGGCGGGACGCCAGGTCGACCAGGACGTCCCGGATCTTCTGCGGCACGCCGTAGGCGTCCAGGATCTCGGCGACCTCGGCGGGGGTCACGTGGCCGAAGCCCGTCTCGACGCGGGCGAGCCAGTCGGCGTTGCGGCCGAGATGGGACGCCGCGTCGAGATAGGACAGTTCGAGGATTTCCCGGATCTTCCTCAGGTGCTGCCCCAGGCTCCGGGCGTTGATGTTGGGGGCTCGGTAATCCACCGGCATGCGTCCACCCTAGGCCGATCCGCTTTCGGTGCGCAGCCTTTCGATCGCCGAACGTGTTCAGCGGCAGGAGTGCTCCGACTGGTTCCAGAAGGCGATCAGGGCGGTCGCGGTGGTTTCGGGGGCGTCCCAGGCGGGGGAGTGGGCGGCGCCGGGGATGACGACCTTGGACGAGTTGAGGCGTTCGGCCATCGCGGCCTGGGCGGCGGGCTGCCAGACGTCGTCGTCCTCGCCGTACAGGACGAGGGTGCGCAGGCCCGTGCCGGCGCAGTGCTTGGCCAGCTCGTCGACGCGGTCCGGGGCGGAGAGGATCTCGTTGGACATGCAGACCAGGCCCGTCTCGGAATTGCCGAGCGTGCGGGCCTTGATGAAGGCGATGATGTCCGGCTGGACGCCGCGTCCGGTGTAGTCGGGCTCCATGGCGATCTCCCAGATCGCCTGCATGCCGAGCTGCGGGACGGCGTCGCGGAGCGACTCGGCCTTCGTCGCGGCCTGGCCGGTGACGGCCGAAGGCCCCGAGCTCATCAGCGTGAACGACGCCGGGCGGACCCGGTCGGCGAGGACGGACTCGCGTCCCACCAGGCCGCCGAACGAGTGGCAGACGAGGTGGGCGGGCTCCGGCCCGAGCGTCTCCAGCAGGACGGTGAGGTCCTCGCCGAGCGCGGCGCGGGTGTACGCGGACGCGTCGTCCGGTCCGGCGGACTCGTACTGGCCGCGCATGTCGATCGACACGACGCGGCGGCCGGACGCGGCGAGCGTCTGCAGCACGGCGAGGAAGTCCTCCTTGCTGCCGGTGAGGCCGGGCACGAGGAGGGCGGGACGGCGTTCGGGTACGCCCGATCCCGGGAGGGCCTCCAGCGCGGCGAACGGGCCGCGGGACGTCTCGATGGTCGTCCGGCGAACGCCGGGGGGCAGCTTCAGGAACCGGGGCGTACTCACAGGTGACCACCATAGTCAATGCAGCACAGCGGGGCCGGAGTGAAAATCTTCCGGTGATAGCGTCGCAGGGTGCGTCCGAAGCCTGCCGTCTCCGCGCATCGCCGCGACGAAGCGGGCCTGACGGGCCTCACCGAGGCCGTCGAGTCCGGTGCCGAGTACGTAGAGATCGACATCCGGCGGACGGGGGACGGGCGGCTCGTCGTCCACCACGACCCCGACCTCGCCGGGCTGCCGCTGAAACGCCTCGCCTACGAGCGGGCGCAGGAGCTGTCGCCGCGCCCGATCCCGCTGGTCGAGGACGCGATGCAGATCATCGCAGGGCGCGCGCAGGGGCATCTGGACCTCAAGGAGCGCGGCACCGAGCACGAGACCGTGGCGATGGCGGTGGACGCGTTCGGGCGGGACGGCTTCGTCGTCACCACCCGGGAGGTGCTCTCGCTGGTGGAGATCAAGAAGAGTTTCCCGGGCGTCCGGACGGCCCTGTCGGTGGGACGCAACCTGTGGGAGCGCGGCGTCGCGCATGATTTCGCGCCGTTGCGGCTCATCCGGAAGGCGGGCGCCGACATGGTCGCCGTCAACCACCGGCTGGCCCGCGTGGGCGTGCTGCGGCAGTGCGGGCGCGCCGGCATTCCCGCCATGGTGTGGACGGTCAACGCCGAGCCCGTGATGCAGCGGTTCCTGCGCGATCCGCGCGTCGCCGTTCTGGTGACCGATCACCCGACGATCGCGCTGAAACTGCGCGACGGTTAGCCCCGGCGGCCAAGCCAACGGACGGCGGCCAAGCCACGGGACGGTGACCAAGCCGCGCGGGCGGCGGCCAAGCCGCGCGGGCGGCGGCCAAGCCGCGCGGGCGGCGGCCAAGCCGCGCGGGCGGCGGCCGGGACCGCGGCAACCGCGAGACTGAGCGGGAAGTCTCGCGGTCGGCTCGGTGGTCCCGGTCGGCTCGATAGACCCGGCCGCCTCGACTGACCTAGGCGGTCTGGGACTCGGCGGTGTCGGTCGCGGACGTGGCCGCCTTGCCGGCGGCCGGCTTGCCGGCGCGGGTGCGGCGGCGGGGAGCGCGGCTGCGCTTGCGCTCGGTGGCGACGGCGTCGACGACGTTGTCGTCCGCCGGGGCCTCGGTCTCCGCCGCGGTCGCGTCGACCGGCTTGCCGGCGCGGGTCCGGGACCGGTTGCGCTTGCGGCGGCGGGGCCGCGGGCGCTCACGGTCACGGTCGCGGACGTGGCTGCTGCGGACCTTGCCGGTCTCGCCGATGTCCTCCAGCTCCTCGGCGTCCAACCCGGCGCGCCCGTGCCGCTGCTCGGCGGGCAGGCGCCCCTTCGTGCCCTCGGGGATGCCGAGCGTCGCGAAGAAGTGCGGGGACGTGGAGTACGTCTCCTCCAGGTCGGCGAACGGCAGCCCGAGCGTCCCGTTGATCAGCTTCCAGCGGGTGATGTCGGACCAGTCGACGAACGTGACGCTGACGCCCTCCTTGCCCGCGCGACCGGTCCGGCCGATGCGGTGCACATAGGTGTCGGCGCTGTCGGGGCACTCGTAGTTGACGACATGGGTGACGTCGTCGACGTCGAGACCGCGGGCGGCCACGTCGGTGGCGACCAGCACGCCGATCTTGCCGTTGCGGAACGCGCGGAGCGCCCGCTCGCGCTGGCTCTGCCCGAGGTCGCCGTGCACGGCGGCGGCGTCGAAGCCGCGCTGCGCCAGGTCGGCGGCCACCCGGTCGCAGGCCCGCTTCGTCTGGCAGAAGACCATGGTCAGGCCACGGCCGTCGGCCTGCAGAAGGCGGGCCAGCATCTCCGGCTTGTCCATCTGGTGGGCCTGGAAGACGTGCTGGACGACCTGCGGCGTCGCGTCCGACTCGGTGTGCGACTCGGCCCGGACGTTGGTCGGCCGGGTCAGGTACCGGCGCGACAGCGCGACGATCTCGCCCGGCATGGTCGCGGAGAACAGCATCGTCTGCCGCTGCGCCGGGATCCGGTCGATGATGCGCTCGATGTCCGGCAGGAAGCCGAGGTCGAGCATGCGGTCGGCCTCGTCCAGCACCAGGATCTCGACCTTGGAGAGGTCGAGGTGCTTCTGCTTGACGAGGTCGAGCAGCCGGCCCGGCGTGCCGACGACGACGTCGACGCCGTCGCGGAGCGCGCCGATCTGCGGCTCATATGCGCGTCCGCCGTAGACGGACAGCACGCGGGAGCCGAGCTTGCCGCCGGCGACGAGAAGGTCGTCGGTGACCTGGAGGGCCAGCTCGCGGGTCGGTGCGACGACGAGCGCGCGCGGGGCGCGGCCGCCGTGCTCGATGCGCTGCAGCAGCGCGGCGCCGAACGCGAGGGTCTTGCCGGTGCCCGTACGGGCCTGGCCGATGATGTCGTGCCCGCCCAGCGCGATCGGCAGGGCGAGCTCTTGGATGGGGAACGCTTCGACGATGCCCTCCGCTTCAAGGGCATCTGCTATCTCGGGGACGACCCCGAGTTCACGAAAGGTAGTCAGGGCTTTCAGCCTCCAATATGCGGGGTCTCCGCTCCCGGGTGCGGCGCGGCCCATCGGAGGGCGGCGCCGCCAAGGCGCGCCCGCCGATCGCTCTTCTCTGAGGCCGCGCGCTCGCGCGGGAGGGACCAGCCGTTGCTCAAAATCGTTCGGCGACCGCAGTCAGGGGTCGAAAGCAGTCACTCGCTGTGACTGCGTGCGGTCACACTCCGCGACGCAGTGTACCGACCGTTGATTGCATACACCAATAGCCGATCACTGTACTCAACGTTTGCATGGTTTGATCTATTCCGCAGCTTGCCCGCCAGGGCGAATCCGCCGCGGGCGGTGGGTGCGCGGGACCGGTTCACGGCCCCTGCCGGACGGCCACTTCCGGACATCGCGACGGCGGGAGGCCCCCGCCGCCGCGCGGCGAGGGCCTCCGAATCCATCGTGTCGGTGTCGCCTGAGTGGCGACGCCCCAGGGGCCGAATCCGTTTGGATCGGTGTTTTCGAGGGGTGCCCCGGGGCGTCGTCGGGTCAGAAGTGGGTGCGGCGGCGTGGGCGCCAGCCGCGCCAGCGGCCGTGGCCGCGCGAGTTCGCCGAGGTGAGCCCGGCCACGCCGAGCGCGGCGATCACGATCGCGAACACGACGGCGACGAGGGTGCCCGCGCCGAGCGCGTCCGCGATGACCCCGCCGAGGATGGCGCCGCCGACGCCGACGAGCACCGTGAGGACGACGCCGATCGGGTTGCGTCCGGGGACGAGCAGCCGTGCCAGGGCTCCGATGACGGCACCGACGACGATGAACCAGAGGATCGTCGTGAGCATGTCGATCATCCATTCTTCTTCCGTGGGCCGGAAGGCCCGTGGTCGAAGACCGGTGTGCCCGTCGTGCCGGGATGAAACAAAGGGCTGGTCAAGCCCCGGTCGAGCGGGGCCGGACGGCTCAGGTGTACTGGGTGCCGAAGCCGACGCTGCGCTGCTCGTCCTCGACGATCTCCAGGTAGCCGACCCGCTCGGCGGGGACGACGACCCGTCCGGCGCGGCGGTCCTGGAGGACGAACACCCCGTGCGGACCGGCGAGCGCGTCGGACAGCGCGGCCTGGACCTCGTCCGCCGACTGCCGGGTGTCGACCACGAGTTCCTTCGGTACGTTCTGCACGCCGATGCGGACCTGCACTCGATGCTCCCGTCGTTCGCCACGTCCCGCCGACGGCCGGCGGGCCCCTCCCGATATTCGCACGCGGACCGGCCGGCGCGCCGTCACGGGGTTCGGCCCAGGGTGAAACCGCCCGGCGGCGGCTCCGCGGTCAGGTGTTGTCGCCGGCGCGGGGGAAGCCGGAGATGCCGCGCCAGGCCAGCCGGGCGATGATCTTCTCGGCGGTGTCCTTGGGGATGGCGCGGTGCTGGGAAAGCCAGTAGCGGGCACTGACCTCCGCCATGCCGACCAGGCCCATGCCGAGCAGGTGCGCCTCGTCGCTCGGGGAGTCGGTGTCCTCGGCGATGACCTGGGCGATCATCTCGGCGCACTGCTGGTTGGCGCGGTCGACGCGGGCCCGGACCGGCGCGACGTTGCGCAGGTCGGACTCGAAGACCAGGCGGTACGCCTCGCCGTCGCCGGCCACGAAGTCGTAGAAGGCCCCGATGCTCGCCTGGACGCGCAGCTTGTTGTCCGTGGTGGAATCGAGCGCCTCGCGGACGATCTTCACCAGGGCCTCGGCGTGCTCGTCCAGCAGGGCCAGGTACAGCTCGAGCTTGCCCGGGAAGTGCTGGTAGAGCACGGGTTTGCTGACGCCGGCGCGCTCGGCGATCTCGTCCATCGCGGCGGCGTGGTACCCCTGCGCGACGAACACCTCCTGGGCCGCGCCGAGCAGTTGCCTGCGGCGCGCCAGCCGCGGCAGCCTCGTGCCGCGCGGGCGTGCGTCCGGGGTCGCGGTCACCACACTCTCCGATCACCGATTCTGTGCGGCGGATGGGGGGCGTCCGCCGCGTGGGAACAATCCCATCATCCTACGCGCGGGTAACTCCGTCGGTCACGGGCTGAGCCCGCCGACGTTGGTTCACGCAGGTCAGTGTATTTCCGGCGAAGGGCCGCGGGCATCCCCACCCCGATCTTCGGGCAACTTTGTTGCCTGTTGGCGGGCGGCGCGGCACGGCCCGTCAGGTGGCGCGGCTCGTCACGTGACGGGGTGCGTCAGCGGTAGTCGTCCTCGTCCAGGCGTACCTCGCGCCGCTGCTCGGCGGCGTCGGCCTCGTTGACGTCATCGGGGACCTGCGCGAACCACTCCCGCGGGCCCTCGTCCTCGTCGATCGCGGCGCGCTGCTCGGCGGCGTCGGCCTCGTTCGCCTCGCCGGCCGTGTCGATCTCGGCCGTGTCGGGCGCCGGCTGCTCCAGGTCGTCGGTCTCGCTCATCGGCGGTGTCCTCCTCACGCGTCCAGGCCGGGGGGCTGCCTCACGGGTGCCCGGCCAGTTCCCGCAGCGGCGCCTCGACGGACTCGCCGTACGTCGGGAACGCGTGGACGACGTCGGCGAGCAGGCTCAGCGGCGTCTCCGCTCGGATGGCCAGCGCGATCTCGCTCATCCACTCCTCGGCGTTGAGTCCGGCCGCGGCGGCGCCGATCAGCAGCCCGCGGGAGCGGTCGGCGTACAGTTCCACCCGGCCGCGCTCGTCGGCTTCGACCGCCGCCCGGGCCGTCGCGGCGAGGTCGTACCCGGCGGTGCGGAGGTCTATGCCGAGTTCGGCGGCCTGCGTCGGCGTGACGCCCACGGAGTAGACGGTCGGGGAGGTGTAGACGACGCGGGGAATCGCGCGGTAGTCGGCTTCGCGGCGCTGCCCGAGCAGGTTGGACAGCACCACGCGCGCCTGGTAGCGGGCAGCGTGCGTGGTGCGCGCGACACCGGTGACGTCACCCGCCGCCCACACACCCCCCGCGTCGGACTGGGCCCGGCATGTGTCGTCCACGGGGATGCCTTGGCCGGGCGTGGCGGTGATGCCGAGCCGTTCGAGGCCGAGGCCTTCGACGCGTGGACGGCGGCCCGCGGCGACCAGGATGCGGTCGGCGTCGAGCGTGCCTCCGTCCGACAGCCAGAGCCGCAGGCCGGTGTCCTTGCGCTCGACGTTCGCGAGCGCGGCGCCGAGCCGCAGGTCGACGCCCATCCGGCGGAGCGCGTCCGCGAGCACCTCCCCGGCGAACGGCGCCTCGGCGGTCAGCAGCCGCCCGGACGCCTCGATCACCGACACCTGCGACCCGAACGCCGCGTACACCTGCGCCATCTCGCAGCCGACCGGGCCGCCGCCGAGGATCACCAGCCGGCGCGGCAGGTCGGGGACGGACAGCGCCTCGTCGCTCGTCCACACCGGGACGTCGGCGAGGCCCTCGATCGGCGGGATCACCGGCTCGCTGCCGGTGCAGACGACGAGGTCGCGGAAGCCGTGGACCCCGCCGTCCACCTCGATCCGGCCGGGTTCGAGGACGCTGCCCCGGCCGCGCAGCACGGTCACGCCGGCCTCCGCCATCCGCGCGACGGCGGGGTCGTCGCCGCGGCGGCCGGTCAGCTCGTCCCGCCGCGCGACGGCCATCTCCCAGGTCTCGCCGCGCCGCGCCGACAGCAGCAGCGACTTGGACGGCACGCACGCGAAGTACGGCGACTCCCCGCCGACGAGGCGGTTCTCGACGAGCGCGACGTCCCGGCCGGCGCGGGCGAGGCCGGACGCCACCAGCTCTCCCGCCGTCCCCCCGCCCAGCACCACGGCGTCGTAATGGTGGTTCTGCGCCAACTTCGATCTTCCTTCCGGCCGCGTGGTTCCCCGTCTCATGGTGGCGGAATCCGGCGCCGGAGAGTGGCCGTTCAACCACATAGGGCGTTCGACCTGCGCGAAGGCGCTTCAAGGCGCCTCAGGGGAGGGGCTGGCGGTCCTTGAGGAGGGGCTCAAGGAGGTCGCCGTGGTCGTCGACGCGGTCGAGCATCTCGGCGGGCGAGAACGTCAGGTCGGCGGCGTCCGCGCAGGCGCCGAGCTCGTCCCAGGTCACGGGCGTCGACACGGACGGACGGCCCGCCGCCCGCAGCGAGTAGGGCGCGACGGTCGTCTTGGCGGGGTTGTTCTGGCTCCAGTCGACGAAGATCTTGCCCTTGCGCAGCCGCCGGTCCATCTTCGCGACGACGAGGCGGGGATGCTCCTCGGCGAGGCGCTGCGCGGCGGCCTTGGCGTACCCGGACGTCCGCTCCGCGTCCTTCGGCTCGCTGACCGGCACGTACAGGTGCAGGCCCTTCTTGCCGCTCGTCTTCGGGTACGACTCCAGGCCGTCCTCGGCGAGCAGGTCGCGGAGCAGGTGCGCCACCTCGCACGCCTCCACGATCGTCGCCGGGGGGCCCGGGTCGAGGTCGAAGACCACCAGGTCGGGGGTGCGCACCTTGCCGCGCGGGCCGATCTTCCACTGCGGGACGTGCAGTTCCAGCGCGGCGAGGTTGGCGCACCACACGAGCGTCGGGAGGTCGTCGACGACGACGAAGTCGAGCGTGTCGCGGCCCGTGGAGCTGCCGGGCGTGGGGATCGTCGCCGTCCGGACCCAGTCCGGGGTGTGGGACGGGGCGTTCTTCTCGAAGAACTTGACGCCGTCGACGCCGTCCGGCCAGCGGATCCGGGTGGCGGCGCGGTCCTTCAGGTGCGGCAGCATCACCGGGGCTATGCGGGCGTAGTAGTCGATGACCTCGCCCTTGGTGAACTCCGGATAGAGGTCCTTGTCGAGGTTGGACAGCGACAGCTTGCGTCCGTCGATCTCCACGGGCGTCCGCTTGGCGTTCACCGGGTGCTCCCCGGGTCACTGCTCACTGGTGACCTCCAGCGGGTCCTTGTCGTCGCGCAGGCCGCGCCAGGACGGGAAGCGGAGCCGCCCGTCCCTGGTCCGGGCACTGTAGGCGACCTCGCCGACGAGCCGCGGCTCGACCCATTGCGCGTCGCGGGCGAACTCGCGCGGGACGGCCTCGTCGTACGGGCTGGTGGGGCGGCGCAGCGGCCACAGTGTTTCGTACAGCTCGTCCAGGGCGCGGTCGGAGAAACCGGTTCCCACGTGCCCGACGAAGCCGAGCCCGCCTTTGACGTCGTACTCGCCGAGCAGCAGCGAGCCCACGCCGCCTTCGCGCCGCCCCTTGCCGGGCTTCCAGCCGCAGACGATGACCTCGCGTGTCATGAAGTTCTTCACCTTGCGCCAGAAGTCGACGCGGCGTCCGGGACGGTACGGGGAGTTCAGGCGCTTGGCGAGCAGCCCTTCGAGGTGCTGCTCGCGGGTGAAGGCGAGCAGCTCGTCCACCTGGTCGGAGTCGCCGCCGTGCAGGTACGGGGGGACCTCGACCGGGCCGGTGCCGGCGAGGTCCAGGTCGGCGAGCAGGGTGCGGCGCTGCGCGTACGGCATGTCGTAGAGGAGGTGCCCGTCCAGGTACAGGACGTCGAAGACCACGTACCTGACGGGGACCTCGCGGATCAGTCTCGGATCGGGATGGGCCACGTGCATCCGGCGCTGGAGGCGTTCGAAGCTGGGGCGTCCGTCCTCGAAGGCGACGACCTCGCCGTCCAGGATCACGTCGTGGTCGGGCAGGAGATCGGCGAGCGCGGACAGCTCCGGGTAGCGGCTCGTGACGTCGCCGCCGCGCCGGCCGCCCGCCCGGACGCCGTCGGCGGAGACGTGCGACAGGACGCGGACGCCGTCCCACTTCAGCTCCAGACCCCATTTCGCGCCGTCGGAGGGGAGGTCCCCGGTGGCGGCCATCATCGGCTCAACGGGCCACGGCATGGTCATACCGGCGTCTTACCCGGTCCCGTCCCACAGAAAAGGATCAAGGGCCCGATGTGGCGCAAATCGAACGCGATTGCGAGGCTAGGGGCCTGAACGCACGGGGTAAGGACTGGTCATGCGCAGTATCTGGAAGGGCAGCATCTCGTTCGGGCTGGTGACGATACCGGTGAAGCTGTATTCGGCGACCGAGCAGAGGGACGTCAGCTTCCACCAGGTGCACAGGGAGGACGGGGCGCGCATCAAGTACAAGCGGGTCTGCACGGCCGACGGCGAGGAGGTGCCGTACTCCGACATCGCGAAGGGGTACGAGCTGCCGAGCGGGGAGATGGTCGTGCTGACCGACGACGACTTCGCCGACCTGCCGCTGTCGTCCAGCCGGCGGATCGACGTCCTGCAGTTCGTGGAGCAGGAGGAGGTCGACCCGATCTACTTCGCGAAGTCGTACTACCTGGAGCCCGACGCGCAGGGCGCGAAGCCGTACGTGCTGCTGCGGGACGCGCTGGAGAACTCGGGGCAGGTCGCGATCGTCAAGATCGCGATCCGGCAGCGGGAGTCGCTGGCGACGCTGCGGGTGCGGGAGGGCGTGTTCGTCCTGGAGACCATGCTGTGGCCGGACGAGGTCCGCACCCCCGACTTCGCGTTCCTGGACGAGGACATCGAGGTCCGCAAGCAGGAGCTGTCGATGGCGACGTCGCTGATCGAGTCGATGGAGGGCGAGTTCGACCCGTCGGAGTACAAGGACGCCTACCGGGAGGCGCTCCAGGCGGTGATCGACGCCAAGGTCGAGGGCCGGGAGGTGACGCGGCCCGCCGAGGAGGCCGCGGAGGAGCCGGCGGCCGACCTGCTCAGCGCGCTGCGCGCCAGCGTCGAGGCGGCGAAGAAGAGCCGCGGCGAGAAGGAGGGGAAGGCGGCGGGCTCGGGGGCGTCGGGGAAGAAGACCGCCGCGCGGAAGTCGTCGTCGTCGAAGTCCGGGACGGGGTCCGGGTCGGGATCGGGATCGGGATCCGGGGCGAAGAAGGAGCCCGCGAAGGGACGCGGCCGCAAGTCCGCCTGACCCCGCCACAGGCCTGGTCTTGCGGCCGCGAGTCGGCGTGACCCGCCGCCGGCCAGGACCGCGGCGGGTCGGCTCGTACCGCTTGGAACGGCTCCCCGGTCAGAAGGGGACGGTGGTGCAGAGGTTCCGCGCGCCGGCGCCGCCGGTGGCGGGGTCGGTGGGCAGGGCGTGGATGATGACCGATCCTGCCGCCTTCTCGGCGACCTTCCACGGCACGACGTCACCGGAATGGGCGGTGCCGTTCTTCGCGACCGTGGCGTCGAGCCAGATCTCCATCTGCTCCATCGGCAGGTCGTGCGAGCCGTCGGGGTTCATGTAGTGCGGCCCGGCGTCCTCGCCCTTGGGCCCGCACGGGTTGACGTGCACGTGGACGCCGAACGTCTTGCCGGCGGCGTCCGCCGGGAATCCGGACGCCTGCAGGAGCACGCTCGTCGAGCCCTGGTCGCGGACGACGGTGATCTTGGTCTTGACGTCCTTGTACGCCTGGTCGTAGACGTAGGTCGGGCCCTTGACCTCGATCCTGTCCTGGCAGAGCGCCATGGCGGGGTTGGCGAACGCGACGAGCGCGGCGCCTGCCGCCGCCAGCGGGACGGCGGCGCGGACGGATGGTCGCATGACGTTCCTCTCCGGGTTGCGGGAGTCTTGCGGGAGCTTGCGGGGACCGCTCGCGGGCCCGGTGCCCGCGCTCGGTGGCTCACGATCATGCCCACCGGACGGGGAATGTGACCCCGCCGATCTGCGGGAGGCCGGATCGATGCGCCGAGCGGATCGGTTGTCCCGGCGGACGGCGCGGATCGGCCGTCCTGGTGGCGGCCCGGATCGGCCGTCCCGGCGGACGGTGTGGATCGGCCGCCTCCGAGGCGGTGCGTGTCAGTTGTCGCGGCGGGCGGTGAGGACGCGGCCCAGCGCGGCCGCCGCGGCCGCCGTGTCGGCGCAGGAGGCGATGCGCTCGCCCCACGCGTAGAAGTAGGACCAGCCGTCGCCCTGCCGTTCGCGCGCGGCGATGACGTTCTCGTTCAGTGCCGGCGTCCGCGGGTCGGCGACGAGCGCGGAGGGCCGGCGGTCGTGGGGGGCGGCGACCTCGACCGTCCAGCCGCGGGAGCGCAGCTCGGCGGTGAGGCGTTCCAGATGCCCGAGCGCCTCCTCCGCCTCGGTGATCACCTGTGCGGACATGATCTGCCTCCAAGAAATGCACGTCAGGAAATGCGCGAACGGCGCGGGGGAGTGGAATTGGGTTCAGTGTCCCGGTGGGTGAGGCAGATCACAAGCGGTTTGACCAGATCGGTGTGGGGCGGCCGGGAGGCGGACGGTGAACACCGCGCCCGCTCCCGGACGGCCGTCCGCGCTGATGGTGCCGCCGTGGCCGTCCACCACCTCGCGGGCCAGGGCGAGCCCGAGGCCGAATCCGGACGAGCCGTTCGACGAGCCGTTGGACAAGCCGCTGGACGAGCCGTTGGAGGAGCGGTTGGGGGAGCCGTTGGAGGAGCCGGTGGGTGAGCCGTTGAAGAAGCCGCGGAACAGGCGCTCGGCGTCGCGCGGGTCGAAGCCGTCGCCGTCGTCGCGGACGGTGAGCTCCACCGTCCCCCGCGCGCACGACACCGTCATCCTGATGTGGCCGCCCGGCGGGGTGTGCCGGAGCGCGTTGTCGACCAGCGCGGACAGCACCCGCCGCAGCGCGGGCGCCGAGCCCCGCACGACGGGGCGGGCGCCGCCGCCCCGGCCGACCTCGATCGTCACGCCGCGCTCCAGCGCCCGGGGCGACTCGGCCGCTGCCAGCTCGTCGGCGAGCGCGCCGAGGTCGACCGGTCCGAGCGCGGCGGGACACCGGCCGAGCCGCGCCGACGCGAGCACGTCCTCGACGATCTCGCCGAGCTGGCGGGTGCCGGAGACGAGGCGGTCCACGTCGGCGGCGGCGTCCGTCCCGGTCCGCAGCCGGCGCGCGGCGAGCTGCGCGCGGGTGTGCAGGCGGGTCAGCGGGGCGCGCAGCTCGTGGCCGACGTCCGCCGCGAACCGCCGCCGCCGGGTGAGGGCGTCCGCCAGCGGCGCGAGGGTCAGGCGGGCGACGAGGCGGCCGGTCAGCAGCGCGAGCGGCAGTCCGGCGGCCTCCGCCGTGACGAGCGCCAGCCGGAGCCTGCGCCGGTCGGCGGCGTCGAGGCGCGGCGCCGCCCCCCGGTAGGCGACCGCGCCGAGGCCGCCGGCCAGCAGGACGGCCGCCGCCGCGACCTGGACGGTGACGCGGCGCCGCGCCCGGGCCAGCAGCCACTGGTCCGTTCCACGCGGTGCGGGGGGTCGTCCCCTCACGAGAGACCGGTACGGATCGAGGGCGTCCCGCCGCCGGTTCACAGCTCGCCCAGGCGGTAGCCGACGCCCCGCACGGTGCGGACGACGTCCGCGCCGAGCTTGACGCGCAGGTAGTAGACGTAGGTGTCCACGATCGACTCCGTCCTGGCCTCGTCGAACACCCGCTGCCGCAGCGAGGCGCGCGTGTGCACCTGGGCGGGACGGGTCGCGAGCGCCATCAGCAGCCGCGCCTCCCGTCCGGACAGCTCCACGTGCTCCCCGGTCGGCAGGCTGACCAGCCGGGACCGCGGGTCGAGCCGGCCCGCGCCGAGCGGCAGCACCTGCGCCCGGTCGAGATGGCGGCGGTGCAGCGCCCGCACCCGGGCGAGCAGCTCGTCGATCTCGAACGGCTTGACGACATAGTCCTCGGCGCCCGCGTCGAGCCCGGCGACCCGGTCGGCGAGCGACCCGTAGGCGGTCAGCACGAGCGCGGGCGCGGTGACGGCCCGGCCGCGCAGCCGCCGGAGCAGCTCGACGCCGTCGAGCACGGGCAGCCCGCGGTCGATGATCAGTGCGTCGTAGTCCCGGCTCAGCCCGAGGTGCAGTCCGCGCTGGCCCTCGGCCGCGAGGTCGACCGAGTATCCCTGCTCGGCGAACAGACCGGCGAGCATCCGGGCGAGCTCGCGGTCGTCCTCGACGATCAACAGCCGGCGTGGCGGGTCGCCGGGGCCCGTTGGATCGGCCACGGTCCAACGCTCCCACCGCTTCCGGTGGACCACCAGCGGTCCGGACAGTACCGGACAATTTTCTTTAAATTTGAACCGAACGGGCGCCTGACTCGTCATGTTCCGTGGCCGCCGTGCCGTCAGGCGGCCCGCGCGACGGGCTCCGGCTCGTCCGGGACGCGTTCGCGCTCCAGCCGCTCCGGCAGCGCCAGCCGGTAGAGCGGGACGGCGCCCGCGGTGGTGATGACCGCGACGAGCACCAGCATCGCGAACAGCTCCCGGGTGATCATGCCCTGCGCCAGCCCGATGTTGATGAAGATCAGGATCATCAGGCCGCGCGCGTTCATCAGCCCGCCGACCGCGTAGGCGTCGCGCCAGCCGAACCCGAGCCACCGCATCGCCAGCGCGCACCCGAAGTACTTCCCGCAGAACCCCGCGGTCATGATCGCGAGGAAGGCGAGCACCAGGGTGCCGCCGGTGATGCCGCCGAGCTCGGTGTTCAGGCCGGAGAAGGCGAAGAACACCGGCAGCAGCAGCGTCGAGACGACGCCCATCATCCGGGCGTGCAGCTCCTTGCGGAACGCCGCGTCGCGGGGCATGGCGAGCCCGGCGACGAACCCGCCGAACACCGAGTAGACGCCGATCCAGTCCGTGGCCCAGCCCGCCGCCAGCGGCACGATGACGACGATGTACAGCGCGGTCGGATTGAGCGTGCCCGTCCGGACCACCTGCTCTCCGAGCGGACGCAGCAGCCGCGAGACCACCAGCAGCATCACCGCCGCGAACACGGCCGCGAGCCCGATGGTGCGCACCGCGTCGCCCGAGCCGGTGCCGAGGTGCCACGCCGACAGGACCGCGAGCAGGCACCACGCCGCCGCGTCGTCGATGGACGCGGCCAGCAGCGACAGCCGTCCGAGCTGCGAGTTCTCCAGGCCCCGCTCGTACAGGATCCTGGCCAGCATCGGGAACGCGGTCAGCGACAGCGCACCGCCGACGAACAGCGCGAACTCCCACCGGCCGACGTCGTCGCGCGACAGCGTGCCCCACAGGACGGCGCCGACGGCGAATCCGAGGACGAGCGACGGCAGTATCCCCGACAGGGCGAGCAGCGGCGCGCGCCGTCCTTCGCCCGGTGTCCGCGAGCCGTGGTCCAGGCCCGCGCCGACGAGGAACATGTACAGGGTCAGCCCGAAGGTGCTCAGGACGTAGAGGACCGGGACGACCTCGTCCGGGAACACCTTCTCCTGCGCGTCCGGCCACACCGCCCCGAACAGCGTCGGGCCGAGCAGGACGCCCGCGATCATCTCGCCGAGGACGCGCGGCTGGCCGACCGTCAGCGCGAGGCGTCCGCACACCCCGGCGGCGATCAGGATGACGATGAGCGCGGGGAACACCTTGAGCATCAGCTCAAGGTTCGGGTCAACGGGTGCCGCTGCGAGATGAGGCATGGCTGGTCTCCAGTTGTGCGAAGTGGCGTTCGCAGAGCCGCTGCCGCCGCGCGTCCCACACCATGTAGGTGCCGAGGACGAGCTGGACGAGGCTGCGCCACACGTCCTCGGCGCGGTCCCGCGTCCAGATGAACAGCAGCGCGGTCCGGTGCGTCCAGGCCCGGCCCTGCTTGCGGGCCCCCTGGGCGGAGGGCGCGTGGCGGGGGACGAGCAGGCACGGCCCCCGGTTGGGCATCGATCTGGTGTGCGCGGCGGACGAGGCGAGCGCGTACCGGCGCACGATCTCCCGCGCCGCGACCCGCATCGTGATCGGCGCGAGCCGCCAGGCGGGGCAGGGCCGGTTGGCGGCGATGCCGAACGGGATGTGGTTCAGCTCCCTGGCGGCGGGCCCGTCCCGGAACCTGCCGGGGTCGAAGCGGCCGGGGTCGTCGAACCCGGCGCGGTGGAACTCGGGGTAGCCGAAGCAGAGCACCGAGCCCTCGGGGATGGACGTCCCGTCGTCGAGGTCGATGTCGCCGGTGGTGATGCGGTGCGCGACGCCGAACAGCGGATACAGCCGGAACGTCTCCTGCATGACCGCGTCGAAGGCCCGGTCGTCGCCGGTGATCGCGACCGCGGCCGCGTCCGGGTGCCGCGCGAGGACCATCAGCAGGTGCGCCATCGCCTCCGACATCTGCACGACCGCCGTGTTGAAGAACGTTCCCTGGAGGTAGTAGGCGCGCTCCTCGTCGGACAGGCCGGCGGGCAGGGGGAGGCGGACGTCGTCCAGCCGTCCGGCGAGGTAGCGGGTCAGGCGGTGGCGGCGGCCCATGTGGCGGAGCCCGCAGCACTTCAGCGCGGTGACGACGTCGTCCGCGTTGCCGACGATCAAGTCGCGGGCGGCGCGCGGGCACGGCTCGCCGAACACCAGCTCGTAATAGAACTCGGCCCAGACCGGCATCATCAGGTCGCGCAGCCGCACCAGGCGCGCCGCGTCGCCGCGTGGAGCCTTCTCGCGCAGTACGCGCGTCACGCAGCGGAGCGTCAGCTCCTCGGCCTCCGCGCGCGGGACGGCGAGGAACCCGCGCGTGGTGCGGGCGACCTCGTCGTAGCGCTCGCCCGCTTCCAGATGCTCCTGGTGGACGTCGGCGCCCGGCGACAGCCAGTACCAGAACAGGTCCGACAGGGCGGCGCCCCTGCTCCGGCCGCCCGCCGCCGGATGCCCGTAGACCTCCCTGAAGCGTTCCAGCCCGATCAGGTCGCCGGGGACGGGGATGCCCTCGTTGCCGTTGATCCGGGCGAAGAGGCGTCCGCGCAGGGCCACGACCCGGCCGGGCAGCCACCAGGGCAGGCTCAGCACGACGGCCACCGCCGCCGCCGCGACCAGCGCCGTCACCATGACCGCCTCAGCCGCCTCACCATGCCGGGCTCCAGGTCGTGGACGGACGCCAGCCCGCACAGCGCCAGCGCCTCCTCGACCTCCGCGCGCAGGAGTTCCAGGACGCGGACGGCTCCCCTCTCGCCGTCCGCGCCCAGGCCCCAGACCACCGGACGTCCGACCGCGACCGCGGCGGCGCCGAGCGCCAGCGCCTTCAGCACGTCGGTGCCGCGCCGGACGCCGCCGTCCAGCAGCACTGGCGCCGCGCCCCCGACGGCGGTCACGATCTCCGGCAGGACGTCGACGGTGGCCGGGACCGTGTCGAGCTGCCGTCCGCCGTGGTTCGAGACGATCAGCGCCGACACGCCGTGGTCGAGTGCCGTGCGGGCGTCGGCCGGGTGCAGGACGCCCTTCAGCACGATCGGGAGCGAGGTCAGTTCGGTGAGCCGGGCGATGTGGTCCCAGGAGATCGCGGGGGAGAGGACGATCGGCCTGATCCGGTCGCCGTCGCGCATGTTCTCGCAGCACAGGCCGTCGGGCAGGTCGTGGAAGCCGTTGCGCTCGTCCCGGCCGCGCGTGCCGAAGACCGGCGAGTCGACGGTGACGACCAGCGCCGCGCAGCCCGCCGCCTCCGCCCGCCGGACCAGCGTCTCGGTGAACGCCATGTCCGGCTGGACGTAGAGCTGGAACCACAGCCGGGCCCCTGGCGCGGCGGCGGCGACGTCCTCGACGGCCACGGTCGAGGCCATGCTCACCATCATGATCGTCTCGGTGGCGGCGGCCGCCCGCGCCGTCGCCCGCTCGCCCTCCGGGTCGGCGAGCCGGTGGAACGCGGTCGGCGCCACCAGGACCGGCATGGACGCGCTGCCGCCCGGCGCGTCGCCGAGCAGCGTGACGCCCAGCTCCGGCTTCTCGGCGCCGCGCAGGACGCGGGGGAGCAGCGCGAGCCGTCCGAACGCCGACTCGTTGGCGCGCAGCGTGACCTCGTCGCCCGCCCCGCCCGCGAAGTAGTCGTAGTGCACCGGGTCGAGGCGCTCGCGCGCCACCGCCTCGAACTCCCGCACGCTGCTCGGCGCCGGGTTCGACGGCCGGGTGCCGGGCGGCGGGAGGTTTGCTGGTGGGGGGTTGGTCGGCGGGGGGGTCGGGGGGTTCATGGTCAGACCCGGGTGGGCGCGGTCTGCCGGGCGAAGAACGCCCGCAGCGGCTCGGCGTGGACCTCCTCGGACGTCCAGTCGTTCTCCAGGTTCTCGGTGACGTGGTGGACCGCCGTCACCGCGCCGTCCCGGTGGTGCCGGACGATCGGATGCAGGTAGTGGCCCTCGTGCGCCTTGGCGGAGTCGCTCTGCGCGATCCGCGCGACCGTCACGTCGAACGGGTCGACCTTGTCGTGGTCGGGCCCGTAGTCCAGCGTGATCGAGAAGAAGCCGCCGGGGCCGGCGGCGGAGACGGGCGCGTCCCGGAAGTCGGCCGGGACCTCCTCCAGGTAGCGGGCCCCGCCGGCGTCGTCCAGGACGATCACGTCGGCGAGCACGCCGAACTGCTGCCACAGCGCCGAGCTGCGGTTCACCCGGGCCAGCACCGCCGCCGCGAGCTCCTTCGGGTCGGTGCTGAGCGTCTGGCCAGGCCACTCCGAGCCGTGGTAGCGGTGCTCCATGATGCGGTGCAGCGCCCGCGTCCCGTAGCGGAAGCCGTGGATGAAACCGCTGGTCCCGTGCTTGAAGTCGCGCGACTGCGTGAGCGTCCCGGCGAAGTACAGGCCGGGGACGTTCACCGACTCGTAGGCGGGCGTGAGCGCGGGGAACCGGCCGTTGATCGTCAGCTCCGGGCGGCAGCCGTCGCCGAAGACCGACGCGTCCATGCGGAAGCCCGTGCACACGATCACCCGGTCGTAGGGGATGTCCTTGGTGACCTCGTCCACGCGGGTGAACGCCACCGTGGCCAGGTAGCCGCCGTCCGGCTGCCGCTCGATGCGGCGGACGTCGCCGTCCAGGATCGCGTTCTGCGACTTCAGCTGGTAGGTGTCGAGGAAGTTGTTGTTGACGGCGCGCAGATGCCCGACGAAGTGCGTCCGCCACGCCATCCGGAGCGAGCGCGGCCCCGCCACATGGATCACCGCGGCCGTCTCGATGAGATTCTCCGCCGTCTCGAACGCCGAGTTGCCCTTGCCGAGGATCAGCACCCGCTTGTCCAGGTACTCGGCGGGGTCGGTGGAGTGGTCGCCGTACAGGTCGGCGGTCTCGACGCCCGGGATCGGCGGGACGTTCGGCCGGGTGAAGCCGGCCGCGATGATCAGCCGCTCCGCGCGCCGGGTCTCGCCGCCGTCGTCGACGACCTCGAACCGGCCCTGGTCGTCCCTGGTGATGGACGCGGCCCGGGTGTTGTAGGCGATGTCCAGGGCGCAGCGCTCGGCGAAGTCGCCGAGGTAGCGGACCATCTCGTCGGCGGGCGGGAAGTACCGGTCGCTGTAGCGGGTGAACAGGAGCTCGGGGTCGTCGGAGAGCAGCGAGTTCCAGTCCATCCGCAGGTTGAGCTCCGGGTCGTCCGTCCCGGTGTGCTTCTTGTTGGTGGAGATGAGGGTGCGGTGGCGCGGGAACGTACGGAAGAACATCCCCGGCGCGGCGCCCGCTTCCAGGATCAGATACCTCCGCCCCGCCTTCTTGAGGAGGTAGCCCAGTTGCAGGCCGGCCGGTCCGGCGCCGATCACCAGGTAGTCCAGGGTTTGGTTCGCCACGACACCCTCCACCACGACGACGATGTGATTGAACGGTCAACCCAAGTGAAGGCGGCGAATCTCAGAGGTTGATCAGAAAGGCCCGTGCACGATCTCCAGCAGCGCCCGCTTGTCGGGCTTGCCGCTCGCGGCGGTGGGCACGCCGGGCACGATGGTGATCGTCCGCGGGACGCTGTCCTCGCCCAGCTCGTCCTGGACGAGCGCGGCCAGCTCCTTCAGCACGGCATCGTCCGGGGTGTCCAGGTTGTTCGGGGGGTTCGGGGTGTCCAGGGCGTTCAGGTCCGGGTCGTCGGGGTCCTCGTGGGCGTCCGGGGCGTCGGGGTTGTTCAGGGTGCGTCCCGCGGCCGGGACGATGAACGCGTGGACGGCCTCGCCGGTGCTCTCGTCCGGCGCCCCGACCACGTACGCCTCGGCGACGTCCGGATGCCCGGCGAGGACCCGTTCGATCGGGCCCGCATACACCACCATCGCGTTGACCATGACGGCGTCGCGGGTGCGTCCGTCGAGGTGGAGGAAGCCGTCCTCGTCGAGATGACCGAGGTCGCGGGTGCGGATCCAGCCGTCCCGCAGCGTGTCGCGGTTCTCGTCCGGGTCGGCCCAGTAGCCCGTCATCGTGTACGGGCTCCGCACGTGGATCTCGCCCGTCCGCCCTGGGGCGAGCTCGGAGCCGTCGTCGTCCAGGACGCTGATCTCGACGCCCGGATGCGGGCGGCCGACCGACGTCACGTGGCCCGCCGCGATGTCGGCGGGCGTCAGCATCGAGACCGAGCCCGCCTCCGTCTGCCCGTACCCGTTGTAGACGACCGGGCCGAGCCGTTCCACCGCCTCCGCCAGCCGGTGCGGGCCGAGCGGCGACCCCGACACCATCAGCGCGCGGAGGCTCCGCACATCGACCGTCTCCCGTCGCAGGAGGTCGAGCATCTGGCCCAGGCGCGGGACGGTCACGATCGAGCCGGTGATCCCGTAGCGCTCGATCGCGTACGGGAACGGCGGGCGGCCGTCGTCCTCGGGGATCACGGCGGTGCCGCCGCCCAGCAGGCACGGCGCGACGAACTCGAACACCACCATGCTGGCCAGCGTCCCGAACAGCATGTACCGCTCGAACGCCGCCGCGAACCCGGCGGCGACCGGGCCCCAGGCGCGCGGCTGCCACGCCCAGTGCTCGCTCAGCGCCCGGTAGGTGACCGCGCAGCCCTTCGGCCGTCCGGTGCTGCCGCTGGTGAACGCCAGCAGGGCGACGTCGTCGGGACGCGCCGTGATGTCGAGCGCCGCGCCACCCGGGCCCGGGCCGCCCTGGCCGTCCAGGAGGTCGACCGCCCCTTGGCACGGCCCGCCGAGCGACAGCACGGACACTTCACCGGCGGCTTCGCGGAGATCCGGCGACACGGACTCCGGATCGACGAGCAGCGCGTCGACGCCCGTCCCCAGCACGTGCGCGAGCTGACCGGCGGCGTACCCCGGCCGGACGCCGACGACGCGGCAGCCGACGACGTGCGCGGCGATGTGCGCGGCGAACGCCTCCGGCGTGACGGCGGTGCGGACGGCGAGACCATCGCCCGCCCCGAGCCCCGCGTCCCGCAGACCGGCCGCGAGCGTGGCGATGAGCTGCAGCAACTCGTCGCGGGAGACGACCCGGCCGGCGTGCTCGAACGCCGCCGTGCCGGGCGACTCGCGCAGCGCGTCAAGAAGCGATCCCGGAAAGAGACTCATTGCCCGACTCCTCGATTCCGCACACAATTCGGTTCGTCCTCCGCGAAGGTAGGCGGCGAGCATCAGAGGCTGATCAGAGGCCGGTGGCCGGCCGGATCGGCGGCGGATCGGCGGAACGGAGTCGGCATGGACGTGATCGGCGCGGGTTTCGGCAGGACGGGCACGGCCTCGCTGAAGGCGGCGCTCGAACGGCTCGGCCTCGGCCCCTGCTACCACATGTCGACCATCATCGCCGAGCCGCACCGCGTCCGGCACTGGCTCGACATCGGAGAGGGCCGCACCGTCTCCCCGGCCGGTCCCGAGGCCGGTCCCGAGGCCGGTCCCGGTTCCGAGGCCGGTTCCGGAGCTGGCTCCGCGGCCGGTTCCGGAGGCGTCGACTGGGACGGCGTGTTCGCCGGATACCGGTCGGCGCTGGACTGGCCCGCCGCGTCCTACTGGCGGGAACTCGCCGATCACTACCCGGACGCGAAGGTGATCCTGACCGTCCGCGACCCGGAACGGTGGTACGACAGCGTCGCGTCCACCATCTTCGCCCGCGCGCTCGCGGAACGGCGCCTGCCGCTGCGCAGGAGGATCGTCCGGCGGCTGGTGGCGCGGCGGTCGCCGGACTTCGCCCTCTACCCCCGGATGGCCCGGGCGACCGTCATGGACCGGGTGTTCGACGGGCGCATCGACGACCGCGACCACGTCCTGCGCGTCTTCGACCGGCACGTCGCCGAGGTGAAGGCCGCGATCCCGGACGAGCGGCTGCTGGTCTTCGACGTCGCGGAGGGCTGGGAGCCGCTGTGCGCGTTCCTCGGCGTCCCCGTCCCGGACGAGCCGTTCCCGGAGTCGAACGAGCGCGCCGCCTGGCACCGCAAGCGCCCGCGCCGCCTGGCGCGCCTCCTCCTCCGCGGCCGCTGATCCCGTCCCGCGCGGCGCGTCCGGAATCGGTCGGTAAGTACGGACGATTCTGTGCGATCATCGCGAACGCCGACGGCGCGGATCACAAACGGATCAGTGGAACGGAGTCGCCATGAAGGTGATGGGAGTGGGCTTCGGACGGACCGGCACGGCCTCCCTCCAGACCGCCTTGGAGCAGCTCGGCTTCGGCCCCTGCTACCACATGTGGGGCGTCATCGCGGAGCCGCACCGCATCCGGCACTGGCTCGACCTGGGAGACGGCCGAGGCGCCGACTGGGACAAGGTCTTCGCCGGGTACGGGTCGGCGGTGGACTGGCCGGCCGCGTCCTACTGGCGGGAGCTCGCGGAGCACTATGCGGACGCGAAGGTGGTCCTGACCGTCCGCGACCCCAAACGGTGGTACGACAGCATCGCGTCGACGATCTTCGAGAACATTCTGGACCAACGGCGTCGTTCGCCGCGGCAGCGGGTCGTCAACTGGCTGGTGGCGCGGCGGTCACCGGACCTCGCCCGCTTTCCCCGCCTGCTCGAAACGACCATCGTCGACCGCGCGTTCGGCGGACGCGTCGAGGACCGCGACCACGTCCTGAGCGCCTTCGACCGGCATGTCGTGGAGGTGAAGGCCGCGATCCCGGACGAGCGGCTGCTGGTCTTCGACGTCGCGGAGGGCTGGGAGCCGCTGTGCGCGTTCCTCGGCGTCCCCGTCCCGGACGAGCCGTTCCCGCGCTCCAACGATCGCGCCGCGTTCCACCGCGACTGGTCCCGCCACCTCAGACAGGTCATCCTCCACGGCCGCTGACCCCTGACCGTGACCCGCCCGGAAGCCGTCCGGGAGTCACCCTTTGCCGCGGTCTTCGTCGTCGCCCGCGATGCCCGCGAGCGCCGGACGCCGGTGCAGGGCGAGCAGCACGATCAGCACGACGACGCCGATGCCCAGCCAGATGAACCCGAGCTCCTGCGCGGCGACGTCCGCGTTGTAGACGACGTAGCCGAGGACGCAGAACCCGATCACCGGCGCGATCAGGTGGGCCCACCAGTTCCGGCTCCGGGCGCGCACCACGTAGTGGACGACGACGGACACGTGCAGCGTCAGGAACGCCGTCATCGCGCCGAAGTTGACCAGCGAGCTGAGCAGCGTGATGCCGTCGTCCCGCTGCTCCATGTAGAGGCCGAGGGCCAGCGAGATGACCGCGACCAGCAGCGTCGCGTTGACGGGGACCTGCCGCTTGGCGTCCACCCTGGCCAGGAATCCGGGGAGCTGCCGGTCGCGCGCCATGGCGTACAGCAGCCGGGACGTCGCGGCCTGCGCGACCAGCGAGTTGGCGAAACCCCACGCGATCGCCGTGGCGGCGGCGGTGAGCTTGGCCAGCCAGACCCCGCCCGCGACGTCGGCGGCGTCGTAGAACGAGGTGCCGTCGGGGTCGCCCTCCGCGATGAGCTTGTCCGGGTCGGCCACCAGCAGCGACGCCACCCAGGTCTGCACGATGAACAGGACGCCGACCAGCAGCAGCGCGGCCACCATCGACCGTCCGATGGCGCGGGCGGACTCGCGGTTCTCCTCCGCCAGCGTCGAGATCCCGTCGAACCCGAGAAAGCTCAGGACGGCGATCGAGACGGCCCCGAACACCAGGCTCCACGAGAACGTCGCGTCGTTGTAGATCGGGGTGAACCCGCCGCCGTCGTGGCCCTTGCCCTGCGCCAGCGCGACGACGCCCACCACCAGGAAGACCGCCAGCACGATCAGCTCGGCGACCAGCATGACGCGGGTGATCCGCGCGGTCATCTCGATGCCGAAGAAGTTGACCGCCGTGTTGAGGACGACGAAGCCGACCAGCCAGAGCCACACCGGGACGTCCGGCACGAGCGAGTTCATCGCCACGCCCGCGATCAGGTACAGCAGGGCCGGCACCAGCACGTAGTCGAGGAAGATCATCCAGCCGGACAGGAACCCGACCGGCTGCGCGATCCCGCGCCCGGCATAGGTGTAGACGGACCCGGCCATTGGGAACGCCCGCGCCATCTGCCAGTACGACGCCGCGGTGAACAGCATGACCAGCATCCCGACGGCGTACGCGAGCGCGACCATGCCGCCCGAGCCCTCGAAGACGCTGCCGAAGATCCCGAACGGCGCGATCGGCACCATGAAGACCAGGCCGTAGACCACCAGGTCCCGGAAGCCGAGAGAGCGCCGCAGCTCCTGCCTGTACCCGTAGCGCTCGATGCCCTCGGGCCCCGCTGGACCTTCCGGCCGCGCTTCCTCGACGGTCACGGTCGTCCTCCTTCGCCGCGAGGAGCACCGGGCCCCGCGGTTCCAGCGCGCAGCCTAGAATCATTCTTTTCAAATGAAAAGCTTTGAGACGAAAAGACCTCAGAGCCGGGTGATCACGGTGAGATCCAGCCCGTCCGCCCGCGCCAGATAGCCGCCCGACCGCGGCACGCCCAGCGGCGCGCAAGCCCAGGCCCGCCGCACCCCCGCCTCAATACCCGCTCCCGCCGCCGCCCGCGTTCCTGCCCCCGCGTCCGCTCCCGCGAGGAGCCGCGCCGACGCCGCCTTGGCCCGCCGCGCGTCCAGGACCCCCGCGACGGCGAGCGCCACCAGCAGATGGACGCCGTCGTAGCACCCCTCCGCGTACGCGTCGAGCACCGGACAATCCGGCCCGAACACCGCCCGATGCCGCTCGGCCAGCGCGATCCGCCGGTCGTCCCCCTGCCCGGCGAACGACCGCATCGCCGAGTACAGCTCGCCGCTGTCGTCCCCACCGCCCGCCAGCAGGACGTTCTCCTCCAGCGCGCCCGACAGCCGCACCACCCGCGAGGACAGCCGGGACGCGGAGAACACCCGGTTGAAGACAGCGAGATCCCGTCCGACCAGGCTGAGCAGCACGGCTTCGGCGCCCGTCCGTCCCAACTCGTCCACGAGCCGCTCGAAGCCCGCCTCCCCGGCCGCCCACGGAAACGGCACAAGCCGCTCCATCACGACCACCGCGCCCAGCGACCGGACCGCCCGCGACGCCGCCCGATGCACCGACCGCGGCCAGATGTAGTCGTTGCCGATCAGCGCCCACCGCCGCAGCCTCAGCCGTTCGCCCAGCCACCGCACCGCCGGGCCGAGTTGCCGCGTCGGCTCGTCGCCGAGCAGCACCACGCCCTCTCCCCGCAGGCCCCCTTCATGCGGCGGCGTGAACACGTACGGGACCCGCCCGGCCAGTACCGCGTCCAAGGCGCGATGCACGTCACTCGTGTGAAACCCGACGAACGCCTCCACCACCCCCGCGTCCGCCAGAAGCCGGGCCTCCGCCGCCACCGCCTCCGGGGCGCGCCCGGCGTCCACCGGCACCAGCTCGACCCCGCGCCCCGCGGCCCCGCCTCCCGCGTTGACCTCGGACGCGGCCAGGCACGCGGCACTCAGCCCGGACGGCCCGGTCAGCCCGAGCGGCCCCGACAGCGGCAGCAGCAGCCCGACCCGCAGCGCGGCGCCGTCCGGCCCCGCGACCAGCAGCTCCATGCTGTCTTTGACGACCGCTGAACCATGCATGACCAGGCAAGTATGCTCTGGCAGGGGCGGCCGGGCGAGGGGAGGGCACAGCGTGGCCGAGCGACACGACACGACTCTGGACCGGACGGCGAACACCGAACTCGTCGACCTCCTCACCCGCACCCAGCGCGCCCTCGCCCGAGACCTGGGCGGCTTCCTCGAAGAAGAGGGGACGTCCGTGGAGCAGTGGCGCGTGCTGCGCGCCCTGGCGGTCGCCGACGACATTTCGATGGGCGAACTCGCGGTCATCGTAGAGATCCCGCACCCCACGCTGACCCGGATCGTCGACTCGCTGGCCGACTCGGCGTACCTGTACCGGTCCCACTCGTCCCGCGACCGGCGGCGCGTCTCCGTCCACGTCTCCGACCGGGGCCGCACCAAACTCGCCCGCCTGGAATCCCTCGCCCGCGCCCACGAACAAACCCTCACCACCAAACACGGTCCGGACACGATCCGCGACCTGACCACCCTCCTCACTCACCTCTGCGCCAACGACGTCTCGGCCACCTGACCCGTCCGCCCAGAAGTGGTGAGCTGATCGATGGGCACGCCTGTTATTCGCTGCTGGGAGAATCCGCCGAAAATGCAGGTCTAGGCGTATTGGGCAACTCTTATGTATCCGGACGAGCTGGTTTGGCGTGCGGTGTGATCGGCCGCTGCTGTGCGCGGAGGCTAAAGCGGTGTGCGTTCAGGCGTAAGGACACCCGTGAGTCCTGGGAGCAGACTCTGGCTTGGCCGTCACGCGACGGCGCCTGCACACCACGTGAAGGAGACGGAAATGGCAGTGCGAAGTTCGGTGGCGAGAATCGTCGCGCCCATCGCCCTAACGGTCGCGGCGCTCGTGCCCATGGGTGCGACCGCGACGGCGCAGGCGGCTCCGCTGCCGGATCAGCTTTCGGCCACCGCGGCGGGGCGGGGGACGACCGGGCCGGCGGCAGCGCCTTCGATGGTGGGGGAGCCCGGGCCGTACCAGGTCCGGAGCCGGCAAACGGGACGGTGCCTGGACACCGACAGAAGCGGCGCGGCCTACTACTCGTCGTGCAACGTCAGCGACGGCGGCCAGCGCTGGATCATCTGGAATGGCGGGTGGGTGAAGAACCAGGTCACCGGCGACTGCCTGACGGCGCGCAATCCGTCGAATGCCAGCGTCACCCGTGACTGTGCCCACGTCAACACACAGTACTGGCGATTCTGGACCCCCGAATGGTTCCAGAACGTCCACTACGGTTCGGCTCTTGGATGTCTGGCCGACAGCGGCGGCACCCATTCAGCAGCGGTCAGCATGTGCTACGACTCAAACCCGTTGTATTGGTACGTGCAGCTGTGGTAGGCCGGAGTAGAATCGGTGGTGGTCGCTGTCGCCGGCCGTAAGAGCCCGGGCGCCGGCGGGCTCCTTGGTCACCGTCGGCGCCCTTCCAATTCGTCCTGTGAATGTCCTGTGGCTTGCCTGTTGTCGTCCTTCCGGGTGATGAAGGCTGGCCGGAGAGTTTGTTCTGGACATTGCGGCTTCGCCGCCTTGACGACGGATCTCCTGCATGCACATCGTGACCACGGACGGGTTGCCCGCCGGCGAGCGTCTTGATTTCTGGCGTGAAGCGGGCCCGCGGAACCGCGTGCCCTACGACCCGTACCGCGAACCGGGTCAGGAGGCGGCATTCCATCCCCGGCTGATCGTCCGTGATCTCGGCTCCATCCAGGTCACGCTGATGACCGCGACGCCGTATGCGATCCACCGCACGTGCGAGCTCCTGCGCCGGGACGACCCCCGGCTGTGCAAGCTGGGCATCGTCGTGTGCGGGGCGGGAACCACCGTGCAGGACGACGACCGCCAGGCGATGGCCGGTGCCGGTGATCTCGTCCTTTACGACACGACGCGGCCGTATTCGGTGGCGCTGCCGGCGGACGTCGCGTCCGGTCAGCTGCTGGTCCTGCGCTTCGCGCGCTCCCTGTTGCCCTTGCCGGACCGGGATCTCAGCCGCGTGACGGGGAGGCGCATTCCCGGGAGCCACGGTGTCGGCGCGCTCACGTCGGCATTCCTTCTGCACCTGGCCCGACGCGTCGACGAGCACAGTCCGGCCGACGCGGCCAGGCTTTCCCGTCTCGCACTCGAAATGGTGACGATGGCGCTCGCCCACGAGTTGGACGTCGTCGACTCGGTGCCGCGTCACACGCGCCAGCGGACGCTGCTGACCAAGATTCACGCGTTCATCGAGCAGAACCTTGGCGACCCTGAACTGGGACCGGCGTCGATCGCCACCGTCCATCACATCTCATTGCGCTACCTGCACAAGCTGTTCCACGCGCAAGGCCGGACGGTCGCCGGCTGGATCCGCGAACGCCGCCTGGAGCACTGCCGCCGCGACCTGGCCGAACCGCTGCTCGCGACCCGTCCGGTCAGCGCCGTCGCGGCCCGATGGGGCTTCTCGGGCCCCGCGCATTTCAGCCAGGCGTTCCGTACCGCCTACGGCCTGTCCCCCCGCCAGTACAGGGAACAGCACGGCCAGGCTCCCGCGGCCGACGGCATGGCTTGAATTCTCCATTACGGCCGCCCGCGAAAGCCGGCCATATGCGAAGCCCCCGAACCCGGGTGGTGTCTGGGTTCGGGGGCTTTGGTGGGGTGTCAGTAGGTGGGTTGGGTTGGGTCGATCTGGTTGACCCAGGCGAGGACGCCGCCGCCTACGTGGACGGCGTCGGAGAAGCCCGCGTTCTTGACGACGGCCAGGGCCTCGGCGGAGCGGGCGCCCGACTTGCAGTGCAGGACGATCTTCTTGTCCTGCGGGAGGCGCTCCAGGGCCGAGCCGTTCAGGAACTCGCCCTTCGGGATGAGGGTCGCCCCGGGGATCGAGACGATCTCGTACTCGTTGGGCTCGCGGACGTCCACCAGGAAGATGTCGTCGTTCCGGTCCTGCATGGCCTTGAGGTCGGTGACGGTGATGGTGGAGTCCTGCGCGGCCTCGGCGGCCTCTTCGGAGACGGCGCCGCAGAACGCCTCGTAGTCTTCGAGGAGCTCGGTCTGCGTGGGGTTCTTGCCGCACAGGGGGCACTCCGGGTCCTTGCGGACCTTGACCGAGCGGTACGTCATCTCCAGGGCGTCGTAGATCATCAGGCGGCCGACGAGGGGCTCGCCGATGCCGGTCAGCAGCTTGATGGCCTCGTTCACCTGGATGGAGCCGATCGACGCGCACAGCACGCCCAGCACGCCGCCCTCGGCGCAGGACGGGACCATGCCCGGCGGCGGCGGCTCGGGGTAGAGGCAGCGGTAGCACGGGCCGTGCTCGGCCCAGAACACGGACGCCTGGCCGTCGAAACGGTAGATCGAACCCCAGACGTACGGCTTGCCCAGGAGGACGGCGGCGTCGTTCACCATGTAGCGGGTCGCGAAGTTGTCGGTGCCGTCCACGATCAGGTCGTAGCCGGAGAAGATGTCCATGATGTTGTCGCGGTCGAGCGCGGTGTTGTGCACGACCACGTCGATCAGCGGGTTGATCTCACGGACGGTCTCGGCGGCGGACTCGACCTTCGGCTTCCCCAGCGACGACTGCCGGTGGATGATCTGCCGCTGCAGGTTGGACTCGTCCACGACGTCGAAATCGATGACGCCGAGCATGCCCACGCCAGCGGCGGCGAGATAGAGGAGTGCGGGGGAGCCGAGACCGCCCGCGCCCACGACCAGGACCTTGGCGTTCTTGAGGCGCTTCTGCCCGGCCATCCCCACATCGGGGATGATCAGGTGCCGCGAGTAGCGGTTGACCTCGTCGCGGGTGAGCTCCGCTGCGGGCTCGACCAGAGGTGGCAACGACACGGTGGGTGCTCCTGTGCTGACGCGTGATTAGGCGGGACGTCTTCGTCCTCTCACCGCACAACCTTGCCATGCGCTGGGGCATTCCCGGGCGTCCGCCGTCCTGGACGGGCCCCTCACCGCAATGTCAGGGCGGAATGTCGTGAAGCAAAGCTAATCTTGACTGTTGTGGCATTCCTGCCCCCCTCCCAGCAGCCGCCCCCGCCGCGGCACCCGCAACAGCCCGGCACGCCCGCCGGTGGCCCCTCCGGCATGCCCCCGGGCGGGCCTACTGGTACGCCTGGCGCGGGTCTGCGTCCTCCTGGCATGCCTTACATGGGGCCGCCCGGTTCGCCGGGGCAGCCGGGGCAGCCGGGGCCGCCGTCCGTGACGGTGCTCGGCCTGGGCGGACGGCAATGGATGGTCGTCGCGCTCGTCGTCGCATGCTGCTACCTGGTCACCACCGGCATCTCCCTCACCGGCGCCTGGACGACCCTCAACCGCGACCCGACCAACGCCGAACTGCAACTGGCCGCGAACAAGGAGGTCGCTCGCCGGTGGCAGGCCTGGCCCGCCGAACGCATCTTCCCCGAACAGGTCAGTTACCGCCCGCAGACGGGAAACAGCGAGTACGCGGCCCGGATGGGCATCGTCCCCGACGCCGCGTGCGCGCAGGCCGTCGATCCGGAGATCGCGGCGACGATCGGCAGGCACGGCTGCCGGGCCGTCCTGCGCGCGACGTATGTGGATCAGCTTCAGGGCATCGTCGTCACGGTCGGCGTGGTGGCGTTCCCCGATCCGTGGAAGGCCGACAAGGCGTACAAGGAACTGCCCGCCTCGCAGGGCCCTGAGGCGAGAGGCAGTGTGCGTCCGGCGCTGCGCGCGGCGGCGTTCCCCGGGACGGCGGCCGCCCGGTTCACCGACGCCGCCCGGCAGGACCGGACCATCGACCGCGGCGGCCCGTACGTCGTGCTGACGACGTCGGGCCAGACCGACGGCCGCCCCGGGGCGGCGATCAAGAAGGAGCGGCCGGGCGAGCCGTTCATCGTCGCGCCGCAGGTCGGGCACGCGATCGCGCGGTCGCTTGCCGCGAAGTCCCTGCCGGACTGCGACGAACCCGAGTGGGCATGCTGACGGGAGCACCGATGCCAGGGCGCCACCAGGCGGGTGGGACGCGGCGAACGCGGTCGACGAAGCCTGCGCAGTCAGCGCGGCTGGGGCGGCGGGCGCGGACGGTGGCGGGCGTGGTCGCGGCGGCGGCGCTGGCCGGGACGTGGCTGACGCCCGTCCCCGCGCACGCCGACATCGTCCGCGACCGGCAGAGGCCCATCCTGAACCTCCTCGGCATGAACGCCGCCTGGAAGATCACCAAGGGCAGGGGCGTGACCGTGGCGGTCGTCGACTCCGGCGTCGACGCCCGGCAGGCGGATCTGGCCGGGTCCGTCACCACCGGACCCAACATGCTCGCCGAGATCGACGCCGGGACGAAGCCGGTCCGGCAGCACGGCACCGGGATGGCGTCGCTGATCGCGGGCCACGGCCACGGCGCCGGGCGCGGCTCCGGCATCATCGGGATCGCGCCGGAGTCCCGCATCCTCGCCATCCGGGCGATCGGCGAGCCCGAGGACGACAGCTTCTTCCGCTACCGGACGTCCGAACGGGCCGACACCGCCGTGGCGCGCGGCATCCGCTACGCCACCGACAACGGCGCCGACGTCATCAACCTCTCGCTCGGCAAGGACGAGGAGGTCCCCGAAGAGCGCTCCGCCATCGGATACGCCCTCGGCAAGGGCGTCGTCGTGGTCTCCGCGGTCGGCAACGACGGCGACGACCCGCGCGCCCTGGACGGCGACGGGTTCGCGCCGTACTCCTACCCGGCGTCCTATCCGGGCGTCATCGCGGTCGCCGCGACCGAGCCCGGCCACGCGCGCGCGCCGTTCTCGAACCGCAACTACTCGGTGCTGCTGTCCGCGCCAGGCGTGGACGTGCCGGTCGCGTCCCCGGACGGCAGATACTTCTCCAGCGGCGGGACGAGCGACTCCAGCGCGCTCGTGTCCGGCATCGCCGCGCTGATCCGCGCCAAGCACCCGAAGCTGTCGCCGTCACTGGTCACGCAGGCGCTGCTGCAGAGCGCCCGGCATGGGCCGACCGGCGGCTACGACGCCGACGTCGGGTTCGGCGAGGTGCACGCGGTACGGGCGCTGTCCGCCGCCGACGCGCTGGCTTCCTCCACCAGGTCCGGCAGATCCCCCGGTAAGTCCGCCGGTCAGCGGTTCGGGGAGGACGATCCCGGGCCGGTGGAGGTCATCGAGCGGCCGGGCTGGGTCCAGCCGCTGATCATCGGGCTCGTGGTCGCCGGGATCGGCGGGACGCTCACGGCCGGCGCGATCGCGAGGACGTTCCGCCGCCGCCACCCCCGGCCTGCCGGCGGCCTGCCGCTGGGCCCGGCGATGGGCCCGCCGTTCGGCCCGCCCAGGGGACAGATGATGGGCTCGCCGATGGGCGGCCCCCGCCCCTTCCCGCCTCAGGGACGGCCGCCGCAACCCGGCGGCCCACCGCATCCCCCGCTGTACGGCCCGCCGGCCTCGACGCCGCCACCACCGAGGCCGTCCGGGCCACCTGGGCCACCCGGGTCGCCGTCGGGGACGCCTGATTCGCAGCAGCCAAGGCAGCCATGGCCACCGAGGCAGCCAGGACCGCCGCAGCCAGGGCCGTCGGGGCCGTCGGGACCGCCGCCGGACTCGCCGCCCACGCCGCCGGGGTCGCTGCCGCCCCTGCCCTCCTGAGACCGCGAGAATCGCCGGATGTGGTCTGAACCCGATGAGTACGCCGAGGCCGTCCTGGACGCGGTGGAGCGGATCCCGCCGGGCCGGGTCCTCGCCTACGGCGACGTGGCCGAGCTGATCGGCCGGGGCGGCGGCCCCCGGCAGGTCGGGCGCGTGATGTCCCTGTACGGGGGCGGTGTGCCGTGGTGGCGGGTGATCCGCGCGGACGGCCGCCCGCCGAGCGGTCACGAGATCGAGGCGCACGAGCACTACCGCGCCGAGGGCACGCCGCTGCGCCCGGACGGCCGCCGCGTCGACATGTCCCGCGCCCGCTGGACCGGGCCGTCCTGATCTCGCTGGACTGGGCCGTCCTGATCTCGCTGGACTGGGCCGTCCTGATCTCGCTGGACTGGGCCGTCCTGATCTCGCTGGACTGGGCCGTCCCGATTACCGTCGCCGCGTGGTGTTTCTCTGGCGACATGCGTGCGTTGTGGTCAGAACCGTCCCGGTGATCTGTTCCAATGAACTGTTGTGCCGCCTGCTTCCTACCGTCTCGTGCGCCGCGCGGGTCCCGCGCGGGCCGTCCCGCCCGTGCTCGACGAGCAGCAGCGGCGGGTGGTGGAGCATGCCGGTGGGCCGATGCTCGTGCTGGCCGGGCCTGGCACCGGGAAGACGACCACGATCGTCGAGGCCGTCGTCGACCGCATCGAGAACCGGGGCGTGGATCCGGAGCGCGTCCTCGTCCTGACGTTCAGCCGCAAGGCGGCGGGGGAACTGCGGCAGCGGATCACCGGGCGCCTGCACCGGACGACGCGGACGCCGCTCGCGCTCACCTTCCACAGCTACGCCTACGCGCTGCTCCGCCGGGACGCGGTCCTCGACGAAGACCCCGCACCGCGCCTCCTGTCGGGGCCGGAGCAACTTCTTGAGGTGCGACGGTTCCTGGAGGGCGAACTGGCGGACGGTGCGCGCGGCTGGCCGGAACGCCTGAGGGCCGCTCTGGCGACGCGCGGGTTCGCCGAAGAGCTGCGTGACTTCACCTTGCGCGCGGTAGAGCGGGGGCAGTTCGGGGAAGACCTCGTCGCGCTCGGACGCATGCGCGGCCGTGACGATTGGCCCGCCATTGGCGAATTCATGGAGCGGTATGCGGATCGGTTCGCGCTCGATCCCGTCCCGACGTTCGACTACGGCGAGCTGATTCAGGTGGCCGCGCGCATGCTCGCGGACGAGGAAGTGCGGATCCGGGAGCAGGACGCCTACGACATCGTTTTCGTGGACGAATATCAGGACACCGACCCCGCGCAGGAAGCCCTACTGCATTACCTCGCCGGCGACGGACGCGACCTCATCGTGGTCGGAGACCCGGACCAGTCCATCTACGGATTCCGTGGCGCCGATGTGCGCGGCATTCAGGACTTCCCGAATCGGTTCCGCACGCTGGACGGCGACCCCGCGTCCGTCGTGGCGCTGCAGACATGCCGCCGGATGGGCGCCGAGATCCTGACGGCGTCGCGGCGGATCGCCCGGCGCCTGCCCGCCGGGTCGGCGGGGGCCGCCGAGCACCGCGCGCTGCGTCCGCTGGAGGAGCTGGAAGAGGGCGAAGTGCGCGCCGTGATCGCCGACTCCGAGAGCCAGGAGTCGGCGCTCGTCGCGGACGAACTGCGCCGCGCGCACCTCCTGGACGGCGTCCCCTGGTCGCGGATGGCGGTCCTCGTGCGCAGCGCCGTACGGCAGGTGCCCGTGCTTCGGCGTGCGCTGGCCCAGGCCGGTGTGCCGGTGGTCGTGGCGGGTGACGAGGTTCCCCTCATCGGTGAGCCCGCCGTTCGTCCATTCCTTGTTCTGCTACGGGCGGCGCTGAAGAAGGGCTTCCTGGACGAAGTCGTCGCAGAAGACCTGCTGACCGGACCGCTAGGCGGTGCCGACGCCCTGGCCATGCGCCGGCTGAAGCGGGCATTGCGCGACCTGGAGGAATTGTCGGGTGGGCAGCGTCCGCTAGGGGAATTGTTGGTCGCCGCCGTGAACGATCCGCGTGAGTTGGTGCTCGTCCACGAGAGGGTTCGGGCACCGGCCGAACGGATCGCGCACCTGATTGATGTAGCGCGGCGCAGCGTCCACGACGGCGGTTCTGCCGAGGACGTGCTGTGGGCCGTGTGGCAGGAGAGCGGGCAAGCGGACGTCCTGCTGGAGCAAAGCGTCAAGGGCGGGACACGCGGCGCCGCGGCTGACCGCGACCTTGACGCGGTCGTGGCACTGTTCGACCATGCGGCGCGGTTCGTCGACCGGCTTCCGCAGGCGGGGCCTGAATTGTTCGTCGACAACATCGCGTCCCAGGAAATCGCTGGGGACACCCTTGCCGAACAGGCGCCGGAAGGTGAGGCCGTCCGGATCCTCACGGCGCACCGCTCCAAGGGGCTGGAGTGGGACGTGGTCGTCGTGGCCGGCGTCCAGGAGGGCGTCTGGCCGGACGTCCGGCTGCGCGGATCGCTGCTGGGCATCGAAGAACTGATCGAGCACGCCGCCGGAACCGAGCCGGAAGGGGACGCCGCTGCCGGCGCGTCCATGGCGGCCAAGATGCTGGACGAAGAACGACGCCTGTTCTACGTCGCTGTAACACGAGCCCGGAAACGACTGGTCGTGACGGCCGTGGGCGGCGACGACACCGAGGAACGGCCGTCACGGTTCCTGAACGAACTCCTTCCAGGCGCCATCGAACAATCGCAACTGGACGAGAAGACTCGGTGGCTTTCGCTGTCCGCCCTCGTCGCGGACCTTCGTTCCGTGGTCGCGGACGCGTCCCGTCCAGAACCGCTAAGGCGCGCCGCCGCCGGACACCTGGCGCGCCTAGCGCGCGCGGGCGTGCGCGGTGCGAAACCGGAGAACTGGTACGCCATCACCGCACTGTCCGACTCCGGCCCCGCGTTCGCCGAGGACGAGCCCATCACGATCTCGCCGTCCCAGGTCGAGGCGTTCACGACGTGCGGGCTGCGCTGGCTGCTCGCGTCCGCCGTCGGCGCGCAGGAGGGCGGGCCGAACGAGTACAGCACCATGGGCAAGGTCATCCACGCGGTCGCCGAGCTGGCCGGCGCGGACGACGGCGTCAACGAGCTCCATGTCGCCGAACGGCTCGACGAGATCTGGAACGACCTGGAGTTCCGCAGCTCCTGGTACTCCGAGAAGCAGCGCGAGCAGGCCGGCCGGATGGTCGACAAGTTCCTCGCCTGGCATCGCGACAACCCCAACGAGGTCGTCGCGCTGGAGGAGTCGTTCAAGGTCGACCTCGGCCGCGTCGTCATCAAGGGCCGCATCGACCGCGCCGAACGCGACGAGGACGGCCGCGCCGTCATCATCGACATCAAGACGTCCTCCACCGCCGTCCCCAAGGACGACCTGGCCCGCCACCCGCAGCTCGGCGTCTACCAGTACGCGGTGATGCTCGGCGCGTTCGAGCGGCACGGGCTGATCGAACCGGGCGGCGCGAAGCTCGTCCAGGTCGGCAAGGCCGCGTTCACCGCCAAGGCGCGCGAACAGGAGCAGCCCCCGCCCGCCGAGGACGACGATCCCGAGTGGCCCAAGAAGCTCGTCGAGATCGTCGCGACCGGCATGGCCGGGGAGGTCTTCCAGGCCAGGGCCAACGACAAGTGTCGGACGTGCCCCGTACGCTCCTGCTGCCCGGTCCACGACGAGGGCGGCCAGGTCGGAGACTAGCCACGGCAAGGCCGGAGACTAGCCGCGGCGGATTCTGTACGCTCCTGCTGATCCGTCCGCCCTGCCGAGGGCGGGCACGTTGACGCGTAGCTCGGGGGGAGTGGGGTGATCACGCCGGGAGAGCTGGCCCGGCTGCTGGAGATCCCGGAGCCGACGGAGGAGCAGGCCCGGGTGATCGAGGCGCCGATGGCGCCCATGGCGGTGATCGCGGGCGCCGGGTCCGGCAAGAGCGAGACGATGGCCGCGCGCGTGGTGTGGCTGGTCGCGAACGGGTTCGTCCGGCCGGAACGCGTGCTCGGCCTCACGTTCACGCGCAAGGCCGCCGCCGAGCTGGGCGTCCGCGTGCGGAAACGCCTCGAAAAGCTGCGCGAGGTGCTGCCCGGCGACGAGCTGGAACGGCTCGGCGGCGAGGCCCTGTTCGACGGCGAGCCGATGGTGTCGACGTACCACGCGTACGCCGCCCGGCTGTTCGGCGACCACGCGCTGCGCGAAGCGCTCGAACCGACGATGCGGCTGATCTCCCCGGCCGTGGCCTGGCAGATCTGCTCGCGCGTCGTCGACGCCTACCACGGGCCGATGGACCGCATCGAATGGCAGCCCGACACCGTGACGAAGGCCATCATGGAACTGTCCGGCGACCTGTCGGAGCATCTGCGGACGGCCGAGGACGTCCGCAAGGTCGGGACCTGGCTGGACGAGCGGTTCGCCACACTGAAGAAACCGCTCAAGGCGCAGCGCGACATCCTCGCCAAGCAGGCCGTCCGGGAGCAGCTCCTGCCGCTGATCGAGGCGTACGGGCGCGCGAAGGCCGACCGGGAGGTCATCGACCACGGCGACCAGATGGCGCTGGCGGCGCGGATCGCCTACAGGCATCTCGAGGTCGGGATGATCGAGCGGTCGCGGTTCTCCGTCGTCCTGCTGGACGAGTACCAGGACACGTCGCAGGCGCAGCTCGTCCTGCTGAAGTCGCTGTTCACCGGCGGGCATCCGGTGACGGCGGTGGGCGACCCGTGCCAGTCCATCTACGGGTGGCGCGGCGCGAGCGCCGGGAACCTGCTGCGGTTCGCGTACGACTTCCCCTTGCAGGCCGGGATCGCCGGAGGACGTCTCACGCCCGCGCCGGTCGTCCAGCTCAGCCGGTCGTTCCGGAACGGCGAGCAGATCCTGGACGCGGCCGCCAAGATCCAGGAGGAGCTGCGGGCGGAGACGAAGGCCGTGCCGCGCCTCATCCCCGGCGCCGGGCGGGAGGGGCGCGGACGCGTCGAATGCGCGCTGTTCGACACCGTCGAGGACGAGGCCGAACGCGTCGCCGAACGCGTCGCCGCCCTCATGGCCGCCGGCCCCGAAGCGGCCCCCGACGGCGGCCCGCACGCCGGCGAAGGGCTGGAGTACTCCGACATCGCCGTCCTCGCGCGGAAACGGTCGCAGTTCCCGCTGATCAGGCGGGCGCTGGAGGCGCGCGGCATCCCGGTCGAGGTCGTCGGGCTCGGCGGGCTGCTCACCGTCCCCGAGGTGCAGGACGTCGTCGCCACGATGCGGGTCATGCACGACCCGACGGCGGGGGCGTCCCTCGCCCGGCTGCTCACCGGCCCGCGCTGGCGGCTCGGCCCGCGCGACCTCGTCGCCCTCGGACGGCGAGCCCGCACCCTCGCCCAGGATTCCGCCCGCGACGTCACCCCGCCGGAGAGGCCCGAGCCGCCCGAGCCGCAGGAGACTCCGCCGGACGAAACCAGCCAGCCCGGCGAAACCAGCGAATCCGGCGAGTCTGGGGAGGATCCGCTGCGGCAGCTCGTCAGCGAGCTGAACCAGGAGACCGGGAGCCTCGTCGACGCGCTCGACGACCTCGGCCCGCCCGACGCGTACTCCCCGGAAGGCCACGGACGCCTCCGGCGCCTCCGCGACGAGCTGCGCACGCTCCGCGGCCAGGTCGGCCTGCCGCTGCCCGACCTCGTCAGCGAGGTGGAACGCGCGCTCGGGCTCGACATCGAGGTCGCCGCGCGCTCCGGGCTCGACCCCGTCACCGCCCGCGCCGACCTGGACGCCTTCATCGACGCCGCCGCCACGTTCGCGGGCGACGCCGAAGATCCCACGCTCGGCGCGTTCCTCGCCTACCTCAAGGCCGCCGAGACGGAGGAGTTCGGGCTGGAGGCCGGACGGGTCGGAGAGACCAACAGCGTCAAACTGCTCACCGTCCACGCGTCCAAAGGGCTGGAATGGCCGGTCGTCGTCGTTCCCGGCTTGTCCTACGTCCCGCAGAAGAACGGCGCACCGGCGAAGGGGTCGATTTTCCCTTCGCCACCGCAGAACGCCACCCGCTGGACGGCGAATCCCCGCGTCCTACCGTTCATGCTGCGCGGCGACCGCGCCGACCTGCCGCCACTGAACGGGCTGGAGAAAGACGACCTCGCGGCGTTCGACGAAGCGTGCGCCGAGCGCGACCTGCGCGAGGAGCGGCGGCTCGCCTATGTCGCGGTGACGCGCGCGTCCAGCCTGCTCATCGCCACGGGTTACTGGTGGGGGTCGTCGGGGCGTCCGCTCGGGCCTTCGCCGTTCCTGGACGAGATACGCGCGGTGTGCGCGGCGGGCGCCGGGTCCGTCACCGTGTGGGCCGACCCGCCGGAGGAGGGGACCGCCAACCCGCTGCTCGCCGACCCCGACGCGGCGCAGTGGCCCGTCGCGCCCGGCGACCGCGGCGGCTCCGACGTCACGGCCCGCGAACGGTACGAGGCCGTGGTCGAGGCCGCCCGCATGGTCGAGGACGAGGTGGCCGGACGGACGCGGCACTGGGCCGGGCACTCCGGGCTGTCCGACGCCGACCGCGCCCGCATGACCGCCTGGGCGCGCGACGTCGAACTCCTCCTCGCCGAGCGGGACCGGGGACGCGGCGGCGACGGGCTGCTCGTCGAACTGCCCGCGCACCTTTCGGTGTCGTCGCTGGTGTCGCTGGCCCGCGACCCGGCCGCGCTGGCCAGGCAGATCCGCCGCCCGATGCCGCGTCCGCCCGCCCCCTACGTGCGGCGCGGCACCGCGTTCCACGCCTGGCTTGAGGGCCGCTGGGGCCAGCAGCGCCTCCTCGACCCGGACGAGCTCCCCGGCGCGGCCGACGAGGGCGCCGCCGACGACGCGCAGCTCGCGCGGCTGCGCGACCGTTTCGAGGAGTCCGAATGGGCGTCGCGGGAGCCGCTCGACATCGAGGTGCCGTTCGAGACGATCATCGGCGACCGGCTGATCCGCGGCCGCATGGACGCCGTCTTCCGGTCGGACGGCGGCGGCTACGAGATCGTCGACTGGAAGACCGGCTCGCCGCCGTCCGGGGAGGAGGCCCGGTTCGCGTCGGTGCAGCTCGCCGCCTACCGGATGGCGTGGGCGGAGCTCGCCGGGGTGGACGTCGGCCAGGTCAGCGCGGCATTCCACTACGTCAGCGCCAACGTCACCGTCCGCCCGGCGGACCTGCTGGACGCCCGGGGCCTGGCCGCGCTTCTGGAATCCGTCCCCGCCGCCTAGGCCGTGACGAGTCTCACCCACCCCCTGTTCACCTTGCGTGGTTTCGGGGATGATCCGGGCAACCATCCGAGGAGGCGACGTGACGGTGACGCATGACGACAAGGTCGTACGGGAGTTCTCCAAGCAGGCGGCCGGGTTCGCCGACCCGAGGTTGAACGTCGCGTTCACCCGCGACCTGGACCGGCTCGTCCGGTTCATGGAACCGGAGATCGACCTTGAGGACGTCGTGCTGGAGGTCGCCGCCGGCACCGGGATCGTCTCCCGCGCGATCGCCGCCCGCGTCCGCCACGTGACCGCCCTCGACCTCACGCCCGCGATGCTCGCCGAAGGGAAACGCGACGCCGACCACGCGGGCCTCACGAACGTCACCTTCACGCGCGGCGACGCCACCGCGCTGCCCTACGTCGACCGCTCGTTCACGCTCGTCGTCACCCGGTTCTCGCTGCACCAGGTCGCCGACCCGGCGGCCGTCGTGGCGGAGATGGTCCGGGTCAGCCGGCCGGGCGCCGCGCTGATCATCGCCGATCTGGTCCGTCCGGACGATCTGGAGGGCGACCCCGACCGGATCGAGCGGCTCCGCGACCCCTCGCACGGCGCCGCGCTCACCGAATCGCAGGTCACGGACCTCGTCACGGCGGCGGGCGCGGAGGTGAAGCGCGCGGAGCGGTTCGACCACGTCCGTCCGCTCGACCCGTGGCTCGAACTCTCGCGGACGCCGGACGACGTCGCCGCGCGGATCAGGCGGGAGCTGGACGACGAGCTGGCGGGCGGGCCCGCGACCGGGATGCGTCCGAGCAGGCCGGACGGCGTCCTGCATTTCACGCACACGTACCTCTTCCAGCAGGCGATAGCCGGTTAGCGCGCCGCACCCCGGCCGCCGGATCGGCCCCCGGACCGGGCCATCGGCCTTACCGGTTCGCTCAAACGTTCGACGATTGTCCTCCCCGTGGTTTATGTTGTCGAACATGGGTTCTAAGAATGTGCGCTCCCTCGAACGCGAACCGGCCGCGCTGGCGATGCGCATCGGCGTCGTCGCGGCCGAGGCCGCCCTCGCCACCTTCGCCCGCAACCTCGACGTGGACGACCTTGAGGACGGCGTCGACTTCCAGGGCGCCATCGGCCCCGCCGAATGGCCCGTGTTCTCCCTGGTCATCGACACCCTCGCCGAGGCCGGTCCGGGCGACCGCCGTTCCCTGGACGAGCGCCGCGCCGACGCGCTCAACGACCTCGCCCGCATCTGCATGGCCGCGAAGAACCGCGCCGGCGCCGCCTGACCATCGCGCGGCTAGTCGTTCGGGGCGTTCGCCTTTACCTTGCCGGTGCTGGTCCGCGGGAGTTCCTCGACGAACCTGACCTCTCGCGGGACCTTGTACCTGGCCAAACGCTTCTTCACATATGCCTTGATGTCGTCCTCGGTGATCTGCGATCCGGGACGGCGGACGATGCGCGCGGCGAGCCGCTGGCCGAATCTCTCGTCGTCCACGCCGGTCACCGAGACCTCGGCGACGTCCGGATGGGCGCCGAGCAGGCTCTCGACCTCGCCGGGGAACACGTTCTCCCCGCCTGAGACGATCATGTCGTCGGCGCGTCCGTCGATGAACAGCCGTCCCGCCGCATCGAAATGCCCGAGATCGCCGGTGCTCGTCAGGCCGTCCCGCACCTGTTTGCCTCCGCCGCCCGTGTATCCGGCGAATCGCAGGCCGCCGCCGGTGTAGATCTCGCCGGTCTCGCCGGGGGGCAATTCACGTCCGTTCTCGTCCAGAATCTTGATGGTGAGGCGGAAGGACGGCTTTCCCACCGTCCCGGGGGCATTTCTCAGGTCGTCGGGGGTCGCGATCGTGGCCCAGCCCGTCTCCGTCGCGCCGTACACGTTGATGAGGACATCGCCGAACCTGTCCATGAACGCGTCCGACAGGTGGGGATGAAGCGCCGAACCGCCGCATACGACGACGCGGAGGGACGGCGTCCTCGGTGATTCCTCCAGGTCAAGGACGCGCTGGAGCATCACGGGCACCGCCACCAGCGCCTCCGCCTCGCACGCGGCGATCGATTCGAGTGTCTTCCGCGCGTCGAAACGGCGGGACAGGACGAGCGGCATGCCCATGCCGAGCCCGACCGTCGCATATGCGAAACCCAGGATGTGGAACAACGGCGGTGCGATCACCATGGGCGCGCCCGTCCGGATCGGAACCCGCATGAGATGGCTGAGTGCCACTGGCAGTAATGACGAAATCGACAGGTCGTGCGTCGCGCCCTTCGGTGTTCCGGTGGTTCCCGAGGTCATGGCGATGACGCGGCTGGTTCGGCCTGGCCTGATCGGCTCCGGTGGCGTGTCGTCTATCAGCGCATCGATGGCGTCATGCGGCGCAGTCGCTTTGCGTGGGTCGGCGTCCGTCCAGGCGAGGAGGCGGTGTCCGGTGAATCCGGACCTCGTCGACGGCCGGGGCGAATTCCTCATCGTGAACGAGCAGCGTGATGCCTTCACGTTCGGCGACCTCGCCCAGTTGTGGGGCGGAGAAATCCGCGTTGAGCAGCACCACGTCATTGCCTAGGCGCGACGCGGCGAGAACCGTTTCGACGAACCCTCGATGATTGCGGCACAGAACCCCGACTCTTCCGCTGTCCGCGCGGTCGCGGAGCGCGGTGGCGAGCCGCGCTGCTCGCTGCTCAAGGTCCCGATACGACAGCGTTCCGCGTTCGTCGATCAGCGCCGTCCGGCCGGGAAATCGCAGTGCCGACATCGCTCCGATCGTCGCGGGGACGGGCCCGAAGCGCAGGTACGGAAACAGCAGGCGCACGGCCCTGTCCGGTCTTACCGGATGCATGACGCCGATGTCGCGTACGGCCCGGGTCGCCCGCAGTCCATGGCTCGCGAAACCACGCATCCGGTCGAGCAGCGGCACGGCGTCTCTCCTCCGAAGACCCTGGATCCGCGGTCGGCCCGCCCGCGCGGACGAGTCCCGGGATACGGCATACCCGCCTTTCCGCAACATAATTGGCCCGCGTCGGCAGGTCGTGTTCGGCCGTCCGCCCGACGGCAGGGAGGCGGTGGGTCTCGGTATGCGGGCCGGGTGGGTAGTGTCGGGCCATGCCGCGCTCATCTGATGCCGTTACCGCGGACGACCTCGACACGGCCGTTCAGCTCGCCGTCGCCACATTGCGGAAGGCGTCTCCGGACGCCTGGGAAGCCAAAGCCGGGACCCTCGAATGGGACTGCTGGGAAACGGTCGAGCATCTGAGCGACGACCTTTTCGCGTATGCGGCGCAACTGGGGCCGAAGGCGCCGCCGATGGACGGCGAGGTGCCGTTCGTGTGGGAGAGCCGGAGGCCAGGCGGGCCCGCGAACGCCGTTCACGCGAATCGTGAGGCCGGGCCCGCCGGGCTTTTGCAGGTGCTGGAGGCGTGCGGCGCGATGCTCGTCGCCATGGTGCGGGTCACCCGGCCGGACGTCCGTGCCCATCATGGGTTCGGGGCGTCGGATCCGGAGGGGTTCGCCGCGATGGGCATCGTGGAGACCCTCGTCCACACCCATGACCTGGCGGAAGGCCTCGGCCTGGCGTGGGAGCCGCCCGCCGGATTGTGCGCGCGAGTGCTCTGGCGCCTCTTCCCGGACGCCCCGCGCGACACCGATCCGTGGCCGACTCTGCTGTGGGCCACCGGTCGTGGAGAACTGTCCGGCCGTCCGCGCCTCACGTCCTGGCGCTGGCACGGCTCCCCGCGCGGATGACCGCCGCCTGGCTCGGCCCGCCCATCGATGTGAGGTCGCTGTTCGCGGAACAGCAGGCCCATTTCGTCGAATTGCTGCGCGGTCTCGGGGACGATGAATGGACGCGGCCCACCGTCTGCCCGGGATGGGACGTCCGGGACATCGCCGCCCATGTGCTCGGCGACCACGTCGGCCGTTTGTCCATGTTGCGTGATGGTTTCGTGGCATTGCGGCCCCGGGCAGACGAGGCGTTTCCAAGGTTCATCGACCGCATCAATGATGAGTGGGTGACGGCGGCGCGGCGTATCAGTCCGCTGCTCCTCGTCGATCTGCTCTCGGCCGTCGGGGAGCAGGTCGTGGAGTATTGGCAGGGCGTCGATATGGACGCCATTGGCGGTTCCGTCAGCTGGGCCGGTCCTGAATCGCATCCGGTGTGGCTGGACGCCGCACGCGACTTCAGCGAGTACTGGACGCATCACCAGCAGATCTGCGACGCCACCGGACGGGCCGGGCTCACGGAACCGCGCTATCTCGAACCCGTCCTCGACACGTTCATGCGGGCGTTGCCGTACACCATGCGGGACGTTCCCGCGCCGGAAGGTGCCGTCGTCCAGGTCGTCATCACCGGATTCGGCGGCTGGGCCTGCATTCGCGGGAGTAACGGGAGTGAGCGGTGGGCGCTGCGGCGAGAGACATTTGACCGGACTGACGCGCTTATCGAACTCGACGCGGACACGGCTTGGCGGCTGTGCACCCGCGGCATCACGCCCGCCCATGCCGTTGGGCGCGCTCGGATCGAAGGAGATCGGACGCTTGGGGATTCGGCGCTACAGATCGTGTCGATCATTCACCCTGGCGACGACACACCCGTTCAACGGATGTAGTGGAATGCTGGTTTTGGGTGCATGAGAAAGTCGTGGTGGGAGATGTTCCAGGCGTAGGCACCAGCCATGGTGAACGCGATGACGTCACCCGGGATCAGCGGCGGGACGAGGACGTTGCGCGCGAAGACGTCCTTGGGGGTGCATAGCTGGCCCACCAGGGTGGCCGGGCTTCCAGGGCCATTCGTCGTGAGGGCCTCAAATGGTTGATCGTGGCCTTTCGTCACCGGGGTTCGCAGGTGGTGGGTGCCGCCGCGCAGGATTACGTAGGTCTCGCCGCGGGTCGTTTTCACGTCCAGGACGTCGGTGACGTACCAGCCGTGGTAGGCGGTTATGGCGCGGCCGGGTTCTATGCGGACTTTCGCGGGAATGAGGCCCAGGCCCGCTCCGTAGGCGTGCCAGTCGAAGCGCGTCCCGGGGGACGTGTAGTCGACGGCCATGCCGCCGCCCACGTTCAGTTCGGGATTGTTCACCCCTTGGGCCTTGAGCCAGGGAAGCGCCCATTCGGTTATCTGGTCGGCCAGGTCGAGCATGGTGGGGGCGTCCAGGCCCGAGGCCAGGTGGGCGTGGATGCCGCGAAGGGTGAGTTGCGGATTGTCCGTCAGCAGGTAGGCGCATTCATTGAGGGTGTCTTCGTCCATGCCGAATGGGCCGCTCATGGTCAGGGCCGCGTCCGGTGTGCTGAGGGGCAGGTTCGCGCGGAGGAGGATGTTCGCGAAGCCCTGGGCGGCGAGGCGAGTCAGTTCGCTTGGGCTTTCCACGTGGATTCGGTCGGCGTGGAGCGCCAGAGACAGCTCTTGGGTTGTCTTGCCGGGGCCGCCGAAGGCTATGCGGGTCCTGGGCAGGGTTTCCCGGACGTGGGTGAGTTCGCCGCCGGACGAGACCTCCACGCCGTCCACATGGGGCGCGATAGTGCGAAGGATCTCGGCGTCGGGATTGGCCTTCGCGGCATAGAAGAGCTCCGTTGAGCCGAGCGCGGCGCGAATGGACTTGATGTGCGATTCCAGGCCCGCGAGGTCGTAGATGTAGGCCGGATACCTGTCGAGGCTGAGGGCGTATTCCTTCATAGCGGGCGGGGCGCGGCGAGCGGGTTGGGGACCGTGACATAGGTCGCGCCGCGGTCGGCCGTGCGTGACCAGCGCGTCCTCAGGTTCGCCTTCGCGGGGAGCGGCACTCCGGCCAGCAAGGCCCTTATCTCGGGATGCCGGTCATGGACGGTGAAGTGTTCTCTCGCCGTTCGCCACAGCGTTTTCTCCAGAAGCGGATGCAGGTCGGCTATCGCGGCAGCGATCTCGGTCAGATGGTTGACGAGGAGGCAATAGCTGACACGGTTCCAGCCCCGCTCGGGCGCGTAGGTGAGGCTTTCCGCGACGCGGAGCGGTAGATGCGTCAGGTCCCAGCGGCCTGCGGTGAGCTTCGTGCCTTCCAGGTCTCGGAATGCGGTGTGGACGGGCATGCCTTCATCGTCCAAGCAGATGAGGACGTTTTGAAGATGGGGTTCCAAGACGATGCCGTGGTCGAGGTAAGCGCTCAGGACCGGCGGTGCTACGTGGGCCACGTACGCGTCCCACCAGGCTTGGGCGCTGTCCGGGGTCGCAAGGGCGGGCAAGTCGGCAAGGGTCGAGCTGTAGGGGTCGGCTAGGGCGCCCGCAAGAAGCGGTGTACCGGGAAGGGATTTGATGCCCTCCCGCAGGATCACGCCCAGGCCCTCGTACAGGCGGCGGTCGGCGAGAGTGATGCTGCGGTACGCGGGCTCTGTGAGGAGCGTGGAGTTCAGCTTTCTGAAAATTGGCGGCAGCAGGTCGTTCAGGGCTATCGCGCTGGCCAGCTCGTACCAGGCGTTCTTGCGGACGCAGTTGGTGATGCGCACGTCCAGGCTGAACTTGCAGAACACGTCGGCGTCGGGCAGGTACGCCGTACGGACGGACGACGTCGGCACCGCTTCGGCGTCAGACGGACCAAGGTTGAGCAGCAGCCCCCGCTCCAGGGCCTCCTGTAGGAGGGGATTGTCCGCCAGTAGGGAGAACTGCCAGGGGTGGACGGGAATCAGTTTGCGGCCATGCGGAATGCGAGGCCCGTAGGTCTCCAAGGCTGTGAACGCTTCAGGCGTTCCTTCTTCCGCGATGAGGTGTTCGGGGACGGCCAGCCACAGCGGACGGAAACGGGCCCTGGCCTCTGGCGCGTACCGCAGCCAGTCGGTCGGCGAACCCTGGCGGGACTTCGGCGACGGGTGGAAACGGTGACCCGCCACCAGAGATTGCTCAGAGTCGATGTACGGGCTGTGCGAAGGGCTGACGTAGGGGTTGTGCGAAGGTTCGCGCCGTGCGGCGGCTATGGCCTCCAGCGCGGTGTGGCTGTCGTCCACCTGGATGAGGAATTCCGGGTTCGGACGGCCGGTCGCCAGTTCCAGTTCACCGGCCACCAGGTTCGCCAGCCTGCCCCAGGAGGCGCGGATCCAGCCGTCCCCATCCCGCTCTTCGTACGGTGGCGCCAGCCGGTAGGTCGCGCCCACCGGTGGACGGGCGAGGCCCGTGCGCAGCACGACTCCGGCACGGGGAAGGCGGGCGACGAGATGGGCGCCGTCCGGCCAGACCTGCTGCTCGGGTGCGCACACCTCCCGGATCAGGCAGTTGAGCAGCGCGGTGGAGGTGGTGTCGTCGGCGGAGACGGTCGTCGAACGCAGCGGTGCGGTGTGGTCGGGGGATTCGGGTTGTGCGATGGGCACGTCGCATCCAGTGGGTAGGGCGGCGTGGTCGGTCGGTGCGGGTCCGGTCACGGGCACGTCGCGTCCAGTAGGTAGTTGGGTCCCGGTGGGCCGTAGTGCTTGTTGATGTCGGCCGCGCCTGTCCTGGCCTTGTCGACGAGGGTTCCGGCGGTGACCATGGCCTTGCCCGGCAGGGTGCCGGCGTCCAGCGTGCGGGAGCGCAGGAACGCGTCGCCCGGACCGAGCGCCTCGTCCAGCCGCTCGCGGATCAGCGTGCGCCCGGTGCGCCAGGGGAGCAGGCCGCGCTCGGCCAGGCCGAGCGCGGGGGCCGCGGCGCACAGGTGCAGCGTGATGGTCACGAAGACGCGGGCGAGGGCCTCGTCGTCGCCGGTCGTCATGCGGCGGTCGATGAGGTCGCGCGGGTCCGCGCCGGGGGACGGGGTCAGGCGCTCACGGAGCCTGGACGTGTTGATGAGCGCACCATCGTTGTCCTTGACCAGGAGCCGGGGCGGGGCGTCGTCCAAGACCAGCGCAACGTTCTGCTGGTGCGCCTCTAGGGCGATGCCGTACCGGAACAGCGTGACGTTCCAGGAGAACAGCGCCGACAGGTATGCGTCGAAGAGAGGCTCGACGTCCCAGCGTTCGACTACATGACCGCTGTCGGGGGCGCCCGCCAGCAGTGCCGCTATCGGAACAATGTGCGCGCGTGCGGTTTCGGGTGGGAAACGCCGCACCAGATAGCCCAGGAGAGGGTCTTGCGCGTGGCCGTAGGTCTGCTCGTCGGCGAGCAGGACGGGAAGCCCATGCTCCTGTCGCAGGACGTCGCGGAGGAGGCGTTCGACGAGCGCGCCGTCCGGAAGCGTGCCGGGCATGATCGTGCGGCGGTTGCGGAGGCCCAGCGTGGCGGTCGGCAGCGGCATCTTCAGGTGGTCGAGCGGCGCGGCGGCCACGGTCCGCATCGAGAGGGTGGGGCTGACCTGGAGGTACGGGTCAGGGGCAAGGACCGCGCCGGGATGATCGCGCACTTGCGGCGCCGCCAGCGGATGGACGGGAAACAGAACGCCACCGCCCGACGGCAAATCACCGCCCGAGGCCGAACCGCCGCGTGCGGCCAGGCCGCCGCCGTCCGGGGGCAGGCCCACGTCGCCGGGGGTCGGCCACCAATCCGGCAGCGTCCCGACGAGCGCCGGGTCCCGCACCGCCGCCCAGCGCAGCGGGAACGAAGGCGCGAATTCGGGCGCGTAGCGGCTCAGATCGGCCATGGACAGCCCGGCGCGGCTCCTGCCGGTCGGATGTACCGGGTGGTCGTTGTAGGCGGCGAGCGTCTCGTAGAACGTCCCGGGGCCGGTGCGCAGCTCGTCCGGTAGGCGCGCCAGCCGCCGGTGCACCGCCGGCCGCGCGTCGAGATGGAGCTTGATCGTCGCCAGCGCGTCCAGGCACTCCCGCTCGAACGCGGCCGTGTCGTCGCGCGGGTCCGCCAGGGCGTGGACGGCGGTGAAGACGTCGCTCAGCCTGAGGTTCTGCGCCGGATCCACGACGAGGTCTGACAGGAACGCGGGCCGTGCATGCAGAAGACGCACAGGACGGTGCGGAAGCCGCAAAGTCGTCTGTTCGATGAAGCGACGTAGGCCCGCGTAGTTCTCGCGTAGGAGCGCGTCCAGAATCCGGGCCGCCAACGAGGCCTCGACGTCAGAGCCGTTCACATGGTCGCCCACGCTTGCGAAGCCGGGGGTGGTGCTGCCGGTCACGTGATCGTCCAGTCGTGGGCGGCGCGGAAACGCGCCAAGGCGGCGTTCACCTCGTCCGGCCCGGGGCCGATGGCGCGGACGGTGCCCAAGTAGTCGCGGTTCGTGCGGGTGACGGCGACGGCGTCTCCTACGGCGCGCTGAGGGCGGTAGGCGAGCCGCACTGGGCCGTAGTCCAGCCGAAGTGAGCCGGGGGCGGCTGTCAGCGTGCCGGACCGGTCGGCGATGACCGGCTCTGCGATGGCGTGCCGTTCACCGGCGCCGTGCCAGTCGTCGAGACGTCCGCCTAGGTGGACGGTCAGGATCTGCTCGAACAGCGGCATGCCCAGTAGATCGGCTAAGAGAAAGTCACAGTGGTCGCCGATCAGCCTGTAGTTGACTTCGATGATGCGCGCGCGTCCCTCGTGGACGACGAACTCCGTATGGCAAGCCCCGAAACCGATGCCCAATGCGTGGAGCTGCTCAAGAATCTGCGGAGTTTCTGGCGGCGGGGCAGCCCACTCAAGGCGCTCTTCGACGAAGAAGGGCGGCGGAGAGAGCGTCGTCCGGAACGAGCCGAGGACGCGCAGCTCCCGTCCATCACCGAGCGTTTCGAGAGTGTGGAGACGGCCAGGGAGGTATTCCTCGGCCACCAGCGGGTCGTCCCGGCGCGCGGCGATCTCGTCGACGCGCGTGGCCAGTTCCAGGGCGTCCTGGACGAGGAACACGTCCTCGCTGGCGACGCCCTCACGCGGCTTCAGGACGAGCGGATACGGCGCGTCCGGCGGCACATGCCGGGCGTCCGCCGAGAAGACCGGGTCGATGGACGCCAGGTGGCGGCGCATGAGGGCTTTGTTCTTCGCACGGGTCGCCGCCCGCCATTCCTTGGCAGGAAGCCCGAAGTAGGAGGCGGCCAACGCGGTGGGCGCCTGCAGGAAGTCGCTGTTGGAGAAGATGGCCGCGGGCTCGTCGCCGACCGCCGCGACGATTTCCCGGAAGTCGGTGACGTCGCATTCGACGATCGGTCCGTCGTGCGTCCCGGCATGGGCTGGCGGCCGGTCGGTGAGGAGCGTCACGTCCAGGGCCAGGCGGGCGGCGGCGGGCAGGAAGCCGTGCGTCACCGAGTCGGTCGCCTTCCCGGCGGCCAGGTAGACAGAGGCGGCCACGGATCGGCCTTTCCAGTGCGTGGGCCAAGGCAGTCAGTGAGGTAACGCGGTCAATGCGACGGAATGCTCGGTGAGGTAAGGCTTGCCTAACTCGAAGCCACCATAGTGGCGGGGCTGGTCCGCGTGGGCAAGGACGGTGACATCGCGTGTCCCCCCTGGGCCGATCCGCCAAGATGAGGCCATGGATCTAGTCGACCGGTGGGTCGCGCTCGCCGGACCTCACACCCGGCATATCGGGACGGAGCTGGACCATCGCTATGGCGAGCCGCATCGTCGCTACCACACGCGCGAGCATCTCACCGCCGTCCTCGACCTTGTGGACGAGCTCGCCGAGCACGCCGCCGCGCCCGACACCGTCCGCCTCGCGGCCTGGTTCCACGACGCCGTCTACGACCCCGAACGCGCCGACAACGAGGAGCGCAGCGCCCGCCTCGCCGCCCGCATGCTCGCCGACACCGACCTCCCCGCGCCGGACGTCGAGCAGGTCGTCCGCCTCGTCGAACTGACCGCCACGCACGCTCCGGCAGAAGACGACCGCGACGGCCAGGTGCTGTGCGACGCCGACCTCGCCATCCTCGGCTCAGAACCCGCCCAATACGCCGCCTATGCCGCCGCCGTCCGCGAGGAGTACGCGTTCGTCCCCGAAGAGCTCTTCCGTGCCGGACGCGCCGAAGTGCTCAACGCCTTGCTCGCGCTACCGAAACTCTTCCACACGCCCATCGCCCACGAACGTTACGAACAACGCGCACGCAACAACCTCCGCACAGAACTTATGCTCCTCAACACAACCCCCTCCTAGCGCCCAGCGACACTCCGGGGCTTCTAGCGGCTGACGGTGTCTCGGGGGTGGAATTGCTGTGGAATTGCTGAGGCGGCGTAGGGCCGCGGCTGTGAGACGCTGGAGCAGTTCTTGGCACCCCACTGCTTCCGCTCCCACGAGGAGTGCGGCCTCCGGTACGACATGTGAAGGGGCATGCAGGTGAACGATGTAGCGGCGTACATCCAGGCCGGCCGAGACCGGTTCGTCGCGGACCTCAAGGACTGGCTGGCGATCCCGTCCATCTCCGGGGACCCGGCGCACGTCGGGGACGTACGGAGGTCGGCCGACTGGCTCGCCGACTACCTGCGCGGCCAGGGTTTCCCGACCGTCGAGATCTGGGAGACCCCCGGCCTTCCCGCCGTGTACGCCGAATGGCCCGCCGAAGACCCCGGCGCCCCGGCGGTCGTCGTGTACGGGCACCACGACGTCCAGCCCGTCGAGCCCCTGGACGAATGGCACACCGACCCCTTCGAACCCGTGGAGGAGGGTGACCGGCTCATCGGGCGCGGCACGTCCGACGACAAGGGGCAGATCTTCTTCCACACGCTCGGGATCCGCGCGGGGCTCGCCGCGTCCGGCCGGCAGGCCCCGCCCGTGACGATCAAGCTGCTCGTCGAGGGCGAAGAGGAATCAGGGTCGGTGCATTTCGCGGAATTGCTCCGATCCCATCGGGACCGGCTCGCCTGCGACGCCGTCGTCATCAGCGACACGACCATGTGGGCCGCGGACGTCCCGTCGATGTGCACCGGCATGCGCGGGCTCACCGAGGCCGAGGTCACGCTGCGCGGCCCGTCGCGCGACCTGCATTCAGGCTCGTTCGGCGGCGCGGTGCCCAACCCGCTCCAGGCGATGGCGAAATTGCTCGCCGCGCTCCACGACGCCGACGGCCGCGTCACCCTCCCCGGCTTCTACGACGACGTCGTCCCGCTGACGGACGAGGAGCGGACACTGTTCGCACGCCTCCCGTTCGACGAGGACCAGTGGCTGCGCACCGCGGGCGACAGCCGCGCCGCCCACGGCGAGAAGGGCTACACCACCCTCGAACGCATCTGGGCGCGACCTACCGCCGAGATCAACGGCATGTGGGGCGGGCACACCGGCCCCGGCGGAAAGACCATCGTGCCAAGCGACGCGCACGCCAAGGTCTCGTTCCGGCTCGTCGCCGGACAGGACCCCCGCAAAGTGCAGATGGCGTTCGAGGCGTGGGTGGCCGAGCAAACCCCGCCTGGTGTCGAGTCAGAGGTGCGCGTCCGGGGCAGCGGCGTCCGGCCTTGCTTCTCGCCGATCGACTCAGCCGGCGTCAAGGCCGCGCGCCGCGCCATGGAACGGGCGTTCGGCACCGAGGTGCTGTTCACCCGCGAAGGCGGCAGCGGCCCCGAAGCCGACCTCGCCGACATCCTCGAAGCGCCGCTGATCTTCGTCGCGGTCGGGCTGAACGGCGACCGCATCCACGCACCGAACGAGAAGGTCGAGATACCGCTGCTCCTCAAGGGCGCCGAAGCCGCCGTGTACCTGTGGGAAGAACTCGCGGCCGCGCTGCGCTGAACGGTCGCGCTGCGCTGAACGGTCGCGGGCGCCGGAGGAGGACAAGGTGGACGATGCTCCCAGGAGCAGCCCGCAGCACCGACCTGTGACCGAAGACCGAGACCGGTGACCGAAGGCCGAGGGGTGTCCGAATGATCGGGGGACGTGACGGATGGTGAACGACGCTCCCCTGGAGTGGCTGGCGCTCTCGCGCGGAACGCTCGACCGGGTCGCGCTGAAGCGCCGCGACGACGCCTGGCTGGACGCCGCCTGGACGAACCCGGACACCCGCGTCGTCGTCGTCCAGGACGGCCGGTCCCTCGTGACGTACGAGCCGAGCCCCGCGCTCGTCCTCGTCCCGCCGGAGCAGGCGCCGGACGGCGACCGCTGGCTCCTCGGCGAGGACGAGTCCGGCGCCGTGTACTTCGGGACGTCCGGTCCGCTGCCCGCCATCGAGGGCACGCAACCGGCCGGGCTGCGGCGCGTCGGCGCGCTCCTCGGCGACCGCGACTCCGGCCTGATCACGCACGTCGTGGCCCTGGAGCACTGGCACAGGACCCACCGGCACTGCCCGCGCTGCGGCGCCGAGACGCGGGTGGCGTCCGGCGGGCACATGCGCGTCTGCCCCGAGGACGGCTCCCAGCACTTCCCGCGCGTCGACCCCGCCGTGATCATGCTGGTGACCGACGACGCCGACCGGATCCTGCTGGCCCGCGGCCCGCAGTGGCCCGAGGACCGCCGCTCGATCCTCGCGGGTTTCGTCGAACCGGGCGAATCCCTCGAACAGGCCGTCGCGCGGGAGGTGGAGGAGGAGGTCGGGCTGCCCGTCCGGGACGTCCGCTACCTCGGCAGCCAGCCGTGGCCGCTGCCGCAGAGCCTCATGCTCGGCTTCACCGCCAGGACGGACGGCGACGTCCCGCTGCGCCCCGACCCGGAGGAGATCCTCGACGCCGCCTGGTACACCCGCGACGAACTCCGCGCCGCCATCGACGCCGGCGACCTCGTCGCACCGGGCCCGCTCTCCATCGCCGCCCAGCTCATCATGCGCTGGTACGGCGGCGACCTCCCGCACATGCAGCCGTTCTGACGCACGCGCGCGGGGCGAGGAAAAGCCCGCCGACCCGATGGGTCAGCGGGCCGTCCGCATGGTCAGTGAGTCTTCGCGATCTCCGCCAGGCGGCGCCGCACTTCCTTGGCGCTCGGGTTCGTGGCGGCCGTGCCGTCGGGGTACAAGATCGTCGGGACGGTCTGGTTTCCGCCGTTGACGCTCATGACGAAGTCGGCGGCGGCCGGGTCGCGCTCGATGTCGACCTCGACCATCTCGATGCCGTCGCGCGCGAGCTGGCTCTTGAGGCGCCGGCAGAAGCCGCACCAGGACGTGGTGTACATGGTGAGCTGGCCGGTCGGGTCCTTGGCCCGGTCGGTCGTCGGCGTCGCCATCGCTGCGTCGTCTCCCTCTTCGCTCGTCCGATTCGCCTACCGGAGAACAGTAGACAGGGGTTCCGCATTCCTGCTTGTCCACAGGTGGAGGTATTGCCGATACGGGTGGGGCGGGCTGCGAGTATGGGGGGATGTCGACTGAGGCGGTGCTGGAGGGACTCGACCCCGAACAGCGGGCGGTCGCCGAGGCGGTGCAGGGGCCGGTGTGCGTGCTCGCGGGCGCCGGGACGGGCAAGACCAGGGCCATCACGCACCGCATCGCGTACGCGACGCTGACCGGCGTGATGTCCCCGCAGCGGGTGCTCGCCGTGACGTTCACCACGCGGGCGGCGGGGGAGCTGCGGAGCCGGCTCCGGCTGCTCGGCGCGCCGGGCGTCCAGGCGCGGACGTTCCACGCCGCCGCGCTGCGCCAGCTCACCTACTTCTGGCCGCGGGTCGTCGGCGGCGAACCACCCAAGATCATCGAGTCGAAGATCGCGCTGGTGGCGGACGCGGCGCGGGCGTGCCGCCTGTCGCTCGGACGGACGGAGCTGCGCGACGTCGCGAGCGAGATCGAATGGGCGAAGGTCACACAGCACCGCCCCGAGGACTACCCGGCCGCCGCCGTCAAGGCCGGCCGCCGCGCGCCCGCCGAGGTCGTCGACGTGGCCCGCGTCTACGCGATGTACGAGCAGCTCAGACGCGAACGCAACCTGCTCGACTTCGAGGGGATGCTGGAGCTGACCGCGGCCGTCCTCACCGAGCACCGCGAGGTCGCCAACCAGGTCCGCGAGCAGTACCGGCACTTCGTCGTGGACGAGTTCCAGGACGTCAACCCCCTGCAGAAGATGCTCCTCGACACCTGGCTCGGCGACCGCGACGACCTGTGCGTCGTCGGCGACCCGAACCAGACGATCTACTCGTTCACCGGCGCGTCCCCGTCGCACCTGCTCGACTTCACCCGCGAGCATCCGGACGCGAAGGTCGTGCAGCTCGTCCGCGACTACCGGTCGACGCCGCAGGTCGTCCGGCTGGCGAACGGGGTGATCGGGCAGGCGAAGAGCGGGCGGCACCGGATGGAGCTGGTGGCGCAGCGCGAGTCCGGGCCCGACCCGATGTTCAACGAGTACGACGACGAGGTCGCCGAGGCCGACGACGCGGCGCGGCGGGCCCGCAAGCTCATCGACGAGGGCGTCCCGGCGCGGGAGATCGCGATCCTGTACCGGATCAACGCGCAGTCCGAGACGTACGAGGCGGCGCTGGCGGCGGCGGGCGTCCCCTACGTGCTGCGCGGCGCCGAGCGGTTCTTCGAGCGGCCGGAAGTGCGGCAGGCGGTGATCATGCTGCGCGCCGCGACCCGTGCGGGCGCCGACGCCGAAAACGACGGGACGGGGTTGATACTGACCGTCCGGCACGTCCTGTCCGGCGCCGGGTTCTCCGACCAACCGCCCGAGGGTGCGGGCGCGGCGCGCGCGCGCTGGGAGTCGCTCGCCGCGCTGGCACAGCTCGCCGAGGACATGGCCGCCGACGACCCGAAGGCCGCCCTCACCGACTTCGTCACCGAACTGGAGGAGCGCGCCGCCGCGCAGCACGCGCCGCCGCTGGAGGGCGTCACGCTGGCGTCGCTGCACGCCGCCAAGGGCCTGGAGTGGGACGCCGTGTTCCTCGTGGGCCTCGTCGACGGAACCCTCCCGATCATCTACGCGGAGACGCCCGCGCAGATCGAGGAGGAGCGGCGGCTGCTGTACGTCGGGGTCACGCGGGCGCGCGTCCACCTGTCGCTGTCGTGGGCGCTGTCGCGGTCGCCGGGCGGGGCGCGGCACCGCCGCCCGTCCCGCTTCCTGACCGGCCTGACGGGCAAGACCGCCACGCACACCCCGGCCCGCGCCGACCGGACGAAACGCCGCGCCGCCAAGGGCCCGCAGCCGTGCCGGGTGTGCGGGCGCCCGCTGACCGCCGCCGTCGAACGCAAACTCGGCCGCTGCGAAGACTGCCCGTCCGAGCTCAACGAGGAGCTGCTCATCGCCTTGAAGGAATGGCGCACGCAGGTGTCGGCGGAGCAGAAGGTCCCCGCCTACGTCGTGTTCACGGACGCGACGCTCCAGGCGATCGCCGAGCACAGCCCCGAATCGATGGAGGAACTCGCCCGGATCCCCGGCGTCGGCAAGGTGAAACTCGACCGCTACGGCGAGGCCGTCCTGACCCTCTGCGGCTGCTGAGCGGCGGCGGGCCGGGGGGTGTGAAGTGAGATCCTGATCACGCAGGTGGATACGGAAGACTGGCCGCCGTGAAGGAATCGTTGAAGGCGCTGCTTGACCTGCTGGACCTCGAACAGATCGAGACCGACATCTTCCGCGGCCGCACGTCCGACGAGCGCAGGCAGCGGGTCTTCGGCGGCCAGGTGGCCGGTCAGGCACTCGTCGCCGCCGGGCGCACCGTCCCGGTGAACCGGCCCGTGCACTCCCTGCACGCCTACTTCATCCGGCCCGGCGACCCGCTCGTCCCGATCGTGTACACCGTCGACCGGGTCCGGGACGGACGGTCCTTCACCACGCGGCGCGTCCTGGCGATCCAGCACGGCAAGGCGATCTTCTCGTTGTCGGCGTCGTTCCAGATCGTCGAGGACGGGCCCGTCCACCAGGCCGCGATGCCCGACGCGCCCGCCCCCGAGACGCTGCCGGACGGCCTGACGCGCATGACGCCGCTGTTCGGCGAGGCTGCCGCGCGTGAGTTCGTCACCCGGCGGCCGTTCGACATCCGGCACGCGACACCGCTGTCCTGGGAGGCGGCGCAGGACCCGTCGCTCGTCACCCCGGAGTCGAAGGTCTGGCTGAAAGTGGACGGCGAACTCCCCGACGACCCGCTGCTGCACGTGTGCCTGATGACGTACGCGTCGGACATGACGCTGCTCGACACAGTCCTGCTCAACCACGGGCTCACCTGGGGCGACAATCGGACGATGGGCGCCAGCCTCGACCACGCGATGTGGTTCCACCGGCCGTTCCGCGCCGACGACTGGCTGCTGTACTACCAGGACACGCCGTTCGCCGGCGGAGCCCGCGGCCTCGCCCGCGGCCAGGTGTTCACCAGGTCGGGCGAACTGGTCGTGTCCGTCATGCAGGAGGGCCTCATCCGCGTCGCACCACGCCCCGAACCAGAGACCTGATCTTCCGGGGTGGACCCGGAGTGGTATGTGTAGGATGATCGTTTCGTATGGGACTCCCGGGAGTCCGGGACGCTCGCCAGGCGCCGAAGGTTCTCCGGGAAAAGGGTGAAAGTCAACCACAAAACCGCAGGTCAAAAATGCCTTGCTTGATTCGGCGGAAGCCCCGTACGCTCGAACGCGAACAATCAGCCGGCCCGCTGGCGCGGATCATCGATCCGACGGCGAGGCCCGAGGAGCCAGGAAGGTGGTGTGCAGTCCGGTGAGCAGCACGTTGTTCAAATCCGCGTCGTCCTGGACCGCCGCATGCCCTGGCGCCTCGATTCCCGGCGTCCCAGCCGCCTATGCGGAGACGTCCGGCCCGCGACCGCGCGACCCGCGCGGCATGCGCGGCCTGAACCTGCGCGATCTGCGCGTCAATCTGCGTGATCTGCGCGTCGACCAGCGAATCCAGGACCAGGGGCGGACTGTCTTCGACCACCTTCTCGAAGGCATGAACGTCCAGGCTCCGGCCACGGCCCACGTGGGCGTCACCGTCAAGGGTGACGTGTCGGGTCCGTATCCCTGGAGGCCACCGGTTTAGCACCACACCGGCAAGCCCCCAGGCCGCGGATCCAGACACCGGATCCGCGGCCTTCTTATTTGCCCAGACAACCCACCGACACGCCCGTTGAGATCCAACGAGAGGAACAAGGGTGACTGTGATGCAGGGGGCACTCGCAGTAAGCGAGGAGGACCTCACTCTTCCGTGCCGGACCGACCCGGAGCTGTTCTTCGCCGAGGCTCCCGCCGATGTCGAGCTCGCCAAGGCCCTGTGCCTGGAGTGCCCGCTCCTGAAGGAGTGCCTCGCCGGCGCGCTTGAGCGCAAGGAGCCCTGGGGCGTCTGGGGCGGCGAGCTGTTCGTCCGCGGTGTGATCGTTCCGCGCAAGCGGCCGCGTGGCCGCCCGCGCAAGCACCCGCGGCCCGACGAAGTGACCGTCTGATGCCGGCGACCCCGGCTCCCGTCGACCCCGGAGGCGCGGCCCCCGTGCGGGGACCGCGCCTCCGGGCCGCGGACGCCGGAGCGAACCCGGCCGTCCGGCCGCCGGACCTGCCCGGCGAGCTGGCCGTCCGGCTGCGCGTGCTGCGGCGCGCGCGCCGCGACGCGCAGACGAGGGCCTCGCGGGTGCGGCGCGTCCTGCTCGCGCCGACCGCTTCCGCGGGGACCGGCGAAACGTTCACGCAGACTTCGAACCCACAACACCGGAATTGAACTCGATGGCGCGCCTGAAAAGGCCGTCACTAATGGAAAGTCCTAGAAAGCCCGCACTGGTCGCAGGCCGCCGCCCCGCCCTTCTTGGATGGTTTGGCGGACGAGTGCGCCTCCCGGCGGGTGTCTGGAGCGCGTCCCGGTGGCCCACTCACTCGGACGCGCGAAAAGCGGGGCCTCGCGCGTGCCATCAATGCGCGAGGCCCCGCTCAGCCTTTCCGGCGCTTCGGTCTTTCCGGCGCTCCGGTCTTCTCGGCGCCCGGGTTTTCTCGGCGGCTCGGTTGACCGGTCAGCCTGAGATGAGCTCGCCGTCCTCGTCGTCGGCGAAACCGGGGACCCACCTCAGTGACTCGGCGCGGGCCGGGATCTCGCATTCCAGCTGGCAGAGCACGCCCGTGCCCGCCGAAAGCACCCGGTGGATGATCACATACTGGGGCGGCAGGTTGAGCTGCCGGACCACATTGCCGGGACGCAGGTCCGTGACCCTCGCGGCCATGTCGCGGAGCCATTCGCGGCTGAACTTGAACGTCTCGGTGACGAACGGCTCGGTGATCGGCGCGAGGAACGCCTGCAGCGAGTCGGCGTCGATCTCCACGCCCTCGCGGATGAAGTCCTCGCGGCGCAGCGCGTCCTCGATCTCGTCGATGTCGGCCATCGTGCCGATGCGCAGCAGCAGGCCGAGCCGCCGCTGGAAGCCGCCGGGAATGCGGTCGACGGCGCCGAAGTCGAGGACGCCGAGCCGGCCGTCCGCCAGCAGCCGGAAATTGCCGGGGTGCGGGTCGCCGTGCAGCATCCCGCACCGTTTCGGGCCGGAGAGCAGGAAACGGCAGTAGAGCAGGGCCGCGTGGTTCCGGGTCTCCTGGTCGCCCTCGCTGATGATCTTCGAGAGGAGGGTGCCGTCCATCCACTCGCTGATCAGGATGTCGCCGTTCTGCGCGATGACCTCGGGGACGTAGAAGTCGGGGTCGTTCTCGTAGGCGTCCCGGAAGATCATCTGTGATTCGGCCTCGATCGTGTAGTCGAGCTCCTCGACCACCCGCTCCTTCAGCTCCGCGAGCATCGACTTGACGTCCAGTCCGGGCATGAGCACGCCGAACAGCCGGCCGAGGCGGGCGAGCTGGTTGAAGTCGCTGATCAGCGCCTTCCCGGCGCCCGGATACTGCACCTTGACGGCGACGTGCCGGCCGTCGTGCCAGACGGCCCGGTGCACCTGCCCGATGGACGCGGCCGCGGCGGGCTGGTCGTCGAACGACTCGAAGTAGTCGCGCCAGTCGTCCCCGAGGAACTCGGCGAGGACCTTGTGGACGGTGCCGGCCGGCAGCGGGGGAGCGGCCTCCTGCAGCCTGGTCAGCGTGGCGCGGTACGGGCCCGCGATCTCCGGCGGCAGCGCCGCCTCGAAGATCGACAGCATCTGGCCGAGCTTCATCGCCCCGCCCTTGAGCTCGCCGAGCACCTTGAACAGCTGCTCGGCGGTCCGCGTCTGGATCTCCATCGCCACGGTCTCGGCCGGGCGGCCGAACGTCCGCTTCCCCATGCCGAGCGCGGTGCGCCCCGCGAAGCCGATGGGGAGGGACGCCAGCTTTGCTGACCGCGTCACCGCGCGGCGGGGAAGATCGCTCACGCCGACCATTGTCGGTGATCGACTGTCGTTCACGCCACAACCATCCGCAAGTATCACCGGCGCCAAGAACCATGGAACGACCTGACCTGGGACGACCTGGTAAGTGTGCGCTTTCTCACGCCGTGGCCGAGGCCGGCGGGCGAACGCGGGAGGGGGTGGGGCGGTACGGTGCGGGCCATGGCCGAAGAGGTTGGTGAGGTGCTGCTCGTCGAACGGCGTCCGGGCGGGATCGCCGTCCTGACGTTGAACGACCCCGGCCGCCGCAACGCGATGTCGGACGAGCTGACCGCCGCGTGGCGGACCGCGATCGAGGACCTTCGCGGCGACGGGGCCCTGCGGTGCGTCGTCGTGACCGGCGCGGGCAGCGCGTTCAGTTCCGGCGGCGACCTCTCCTGGCTCGCGGACACCGGCGACGTCGCCGTCCCCGCGCTCCGCGACCGGATGCTGACCTTCTACCGGACGTGGCTGACGATCCGCACCCTGGAGGTCCCGACGATCGCCGCCGTCAACGGGCACGCCGTCGGCGCCGGACTGTGCCTCGCGCTGGCCTGCGACCTGCGGTACGCGGCGTCCGACGCCAAGCTCCTCGCCCCGTTCACCGCGCTCGGGCTGCATCCCGGCATGGCCGCGACCTGGCTGCTTCCCGAGGTCGCCGGGCTGCCGCTGGCCCGCGAGATGCTCCTGGCCGGACGGGTCGTCACCGGCGCCGAAGCCGAACGGTACGGCCTGGTCAACCGGGCCGTCCCCCGCGACCGGGTCCTGGACGAGGCGCTCACCGTTGCCGGACGGGTCGCCGCGCAGGCCCCGATCGCGACCCGGCTCACGAAGGCGGCGCTGTCCGGCGGCGGGCACGGGGACCTGGAGTCGGCGCTGCGCTGGGAGTCGCTCGCGCAGCCCGTCACGATGTCGTCCAAGGACATGCTGGAGGGGCTCGCGGCGCAGCGCGACAAGCGCGTCCCGCGGTTCACCTGTGAGTGAACGTCTGTCAAAAACAGAGCCTCTGACCTGCGACAACGTCAAACACCCCCTGTGGTGGACGCAAAATTTCGAGTACGGTTCAGGCGTGCCCCCTAACGTTGAGGTCCGTCGAAGCGCGAGGCGCCGGCGAACCGTGTCCGCCTACCGCGACGGCGACAAGGTGGTGGTGATGGTTCCGTCCAGGCTGAGCAAGGCCGAAGAGGAACAGTGGATCGCGACCATCCTGGAGCGGCTGGAGGAGAGGGAACGCCGGCGGCGTCCGAGCGACGCCGACCTCCAGTCGCGGGCCAGGGAGCTGTCACGCCGCTACCTGGACGGCCGCGCCGACCCGGTCAGCGTCCGCTGGGTCGCGAACCAGCGCACCCGCTGGGGGTCGTGCACCCCCGACGACGGCACGATCCGGCTTTCCACACGCCTGCGCGGCATGCCGGGGTGGGTCGTCGACTACGTTCTCGTCCACGAGCTGGCGCACCTGCTCATCCCGGGGCACGGCGCCGACTTCTGGGAGCTGGTCGGCAACTACCCGAAGGCCGACCGGGCCCGCGGCTACCTGGAGGGCGTCGCCGCCGCCGCGCACCTGCCCCTTGAGGCGGACGCCCCCGACGACGAGATCGCCGACGACGGCGTCCACCACGGGGACGACTTCCCGCACGAGGTCGCCGGGTGACCCACCCGCCCGACCCCCGCCAGGCCCCGATCCCCGGAGCGCCGGCGCGGTTCGCCGCGGTGCTCTCGTTCCCCCGCCGGCCGCCGGACGTCCCGCCGGGCATCGACCCCGGCGAGTTCCGGCTCGCCCTGCTTGAGGACACCTACGAGGTCGTCGCCGGGCTCGAACTGGTGACGTCCGCGCTCGTCCTCGACCCGCCGGACCAGCCGGACGCCGAGGCCGTGACCTGGCCCGGGACGCCGATCGTCCGGGAACCGACGCTCGCGGGCGCGTTCGCGGCGCTGCACGCGCTCGGCGCCGGCACCGCCGCGCTGGTCGCGCCGGACGCCCCCGACCTGCCGCCACTGCTGATCGGCAAGCTGTTCCGCGCCCTCGGGCACGCCCCGTCCGCCGCCTGCGCCGCCCACCCCGCCGGGCTGGTCGCGCTGGCGGCGCGGCTGCCGCTGCCCGGCTGGCTCGCCGCCGTCCTGCGGGAGGTCGATCTCGATACGCCGGACGCGCTGGCCCGGCTGCGCGCCGCCGCCCCGCGGCCGGGACTCGTCCCGCAGGGGCCCGGCTGGCATCGCCTCCGCACCAGCGATGACCTGCGGTTTCTCGACCCCGGCCTGGAGGGCTGGGAGAACACCCGCGCGCTCCTCGAAGGTCACCCGCTGAGTTCCTGACAGCGCGCCACGAGCCGCCGGAGAGCGTCGTCGGTGGGCTCGGGGAGGCCGTCCACCGGGAACCAGCCGAGGGCGTCCGACTCGTCGCTCACCGTGTGCCGCGCGTCCGCCGGGGCGATCGCCGCGTACTGGACGTCGAGATGCCAGGTGCCGTCCGGGTGGCAGCGGACCGCGTGCCGGTCGAGCTGGACGGGCCCCGGCAGCAGCCGCAGATCCCCGATGCCCGACTCCTCCGTCGCCTCCCGCAGCGCCACGTCCGCGAGCGTGACGTCGCCGGGCTCGCAGTGCCCGCCGAGCTGGAACCACAGCTTGAACTTCGCGTGCAAGGTCAGCAGCACCCGGCCGCGGGACGCGTCGAGAACGGCGGTGCTGGCGGTGATGTGGCCCGCCGCGCACTCCCGCCACATCCCGTCCGCCGGGTACTCCTCCAGGTGCCGGAGGAAACCGCGCCGGACGTCGTCCTGCCCGGCGTCGGGCGCTTCCCACGACGACAGGACGCGCACGGCGTCCTCGTACAGGGGGCCTCGCGGCGCGCCCTGCGTCACGAGCGGCCCACCCGCGGGTAACGGGAGTTGACGGGATGGCGGCGCCGACGCTCCTGGTCGACGGGCCGTTGCCAGCACAGGCTCGCCCGCGCGACGCGCCGCCTGATCGCGTTCGTGGACGACCCGGGCGCGTACCGGCAGCCGTTAACGCGCGACAACGGCACCCCGTGCGACTCACGCGACAGGCTCATGCGCGAGACCCGCCGTCGTCCGGCCCGCTGTCGCCTGGCCCGCCGTCGCCTGGCTTGTCATCGCCTGGCCCGTTGTCGCCTGGCTTGTCGTCGTCTGGCTTGGCGCTGGACGGACCGTCGCCCAGGCTGTCCTCGTCATCCGGCTTGGCGTCGGGCGCCTCGCCTGGCTTGTCGCCCGGCTTTTCGGCTTCGCCCTCGTCCTGGGCCTTGGTGAGCTTGGACAGGTCCAGGTCGGACAGGCCCTCGATCTCCTCGCGCCCGTGGACGAACCCCTCCGGGTCGTCGAGGTCGCCGGACGTCGGGAGCAGGTCGGGGTGGTCCCAGATCGCGTCCCGGCCCTGTGCGCCCCGCACCTCCGTGAGCGTCCGCCACAGCGCCGCCGCCTCGCGCAGCCGCCGCGGCCGCAGCTCCAGGCCGACGAGCGTCGCGAACGTCCGCTCCGCCGGGCCGCCCGTCGCGCGGCGCCGCCGCACCGCCTCGGCCAGCTTCACCGAACCGGGCAGGCGTCCCTGCGCCGCCTCGTTCACGACCGTGTCGACCCAGCCCTCGACCAGCGCGAGCGTCGTCTCCAGCCGGGCCAGCGCCGCCTTCTGCCGCGGCGTCTCCTCAGGCTGGAGCTGGATCTCGCCGCCGAGCGCCTCCTGGATCGCCTCCGGGTTGGACAGATCAAGGCCCTGGACGGCCTGCTCGATGCCCGACAGATCGACGGTGATGCCCCGCGCGTACTCCTCGACCGCGCCCAGCAGATGCGAGCGCAGCCACGGCACATGCGCGAAAAGCCGCTGGTGGGCGGCCTCCCGCAGCGCCAGATACAGCCGGACCTCGTCGCCGGAGACCTCAAGGCCCGAGCCGAACGCCTCGACGCCCGCGGGCAGCAGCGCGCCGACGCCGTCCGGCGCGAGCGGCAGGCCCACATCGGCGGAGCCGGTCACCTCGCGGGCCAGCGCGCCGAGCGCCTGCCCCGCCTGGCCGCCGACCATCGCGCCCGCCATCTGCTTGACCATCCCGATCAGCGGACCGGCCATCGCCTGCATGTCGGCGGGGATGTCGTCGCCCGTGCCGCCGAGCGCGCCGCCCATCGACTCGACCATGCGGGTCGCGATCGGGTCGCACACCTTCGCCCACACCGGGAGCGTCTGCTCGATCCACTCGGACCGGCTCCACGCCTGCGGCGTCCGGATCCCGGCGGGCAGCGTCGTCTTCTCGTCCAGCCACAGGTCGGCCAGGCGCAGCGCCTCCTCGACCTGGCGCCGCTCGGCGTCGACGACCGACGGGTCACCCTGCTCCACCACCTGGTGCCGCGCGATGTTCTTGGCCAGATCCCAGTTCAGGGGCCCACCGCCGCCGCCCATGCCCTGGCCGCCGATCATGTCGGCGAACCGGTGCAGCATGTCGGCGAACTGCGCCATGTCGCCGCCCATGCCCTTGAATGGATCCTGGGGCCGGTCGTCGTCGTCACCGTCGCCGGGACGATTGAAGCCGAAGGGAGTGTTGCTCATCGGATCGCCCCTGGGATGCATGATGGGCTCATATCCGCAACGTTAGCCGGTCCTGGCAAGGTCGCGTACACAAGGAAGGGGGCACCCCCGTGGCAACGGGCAAGGTTCGCCCTCGGCGTAGCAAGGGCCCGGTCGTCGCCGTCACCGGCGCCGCATCCGGTGCGGGACGGCTGCTGGCCGCCCGGCTCGCCGACCGGCAGGAGATCCGCAAGGTCGTCGCCATCGACGGGCAGCGCGGCGATGTGCCAGGGGTCACGTGGCGTGTCGTCGACATCCGCGACCCGCTGCTGTCCAACCGGCTGTCGGACGTCGACGTGATCGTCAACCTGGACGTCGAGCACTCCCCGGACGTCGATCCCCGCGAGCGCCGCACCCACAACGTCCGCGGTGCCCAGACCGTCGTCACCGCGGCCGCCGCAGCCCGGGTCCGCCGGGTGGTCCTCGTCACGTCCGCGATGGTGTACGGGGCGGAGCCCGGCAACGAGGTCCCGCTGCACGAGGACGCGCCGCTGCTCGCCGAGGCCAGCACGTCCATCGCCGGGGACTACCTGGAGATGGAGGAGCTGGCCGTGACCGCGCCGGTCACCCACCCTGGGCTGGACGTCACCGTCGTCCGCCCGGCCGCGCTGGCCGGGCCCGGCGTCGACACGGTCATCACCCGGCATTTCGAGGCGCCGCGGCTGCTGTCGGTCAAGGGCAGCACGCCCGGCTGGCAGTTCTGCCACATCGAGGACCTCGCGTCCGCGCTGGACGTCGTCGTCACCGAGAACATCACCGGGCCCCTGGCGGTCGGCTGCGAGGGCTGGCTCGGCGCCGACGAGGTGACGGGGATCACCGGGAAGCGGAGCTTCGAGCTGCCCGCCGCGCTCACGTTCGGGATGGCGCAGCGGCTGCACCGGCTCGGCATGACGCCCGCGCCCGCCACCGACCTGCACTACGTCGCCTACCCCTGGGTCGTGGACTGCGCGCGGCTCCGCGCCGCCGGCTGGAAACCCCTGTACGACAACGCCGGCGCGCTGCGCGCCGTGATGGAGGAGACCGCCGGGCGGCACGCCGTCGTCGGACGCCGCGTCGGCGGCAAGGAGGCCACCATGGCGACCGCCGCGGGCGCCACCGTCGCCGCGATCGGCGCGGCCGCCGCCATCCGCCGCGCCCGCAAACGCCGCCGCTGACCCTGCCCCGGCCTGGGAAATCGCCGGTGTCTCAGCTTGCGGACGGTGTGACGGTCGGGCTCGGGGAACCGGACGGCGACCCGGACGGCTTCGGCGACGGGCTCGGCTGCGACCCCGGCGCGGGCCGGCCCGCCGTCCACAGCGCGGCCTCCGCCTCCTTGATCTTCCGCCAGGCCTCGCCCATCTTCGCGTAGTCGCCGCTCTTCTGGGCGGTCTCGAAGTCCTGCAGGGCCTTCCGCAGGTCGGCACGGGCCTTCTGCAGCTCAGGGCTGAGCTGCCCGCCCGCCGGCGGGGTGCCCGCCGGCGGCCCGCCCGCGCCGCCGAGGAGCTGCTCCATCGCGTCGTCCAGCGTGTCCGCGGCGACGATGCTGTTGCCGTACCGGACGAGGATCTTGCCGAGGATCGGGTACGGCTGGCTCTCCTTGCCCCCCGCCGCCTTCGTGTACATCGGCTCGACGTACAGCAGGCCCCCGCCGAACGGGATCGTCAGCAGGTTGCCAGGCACGGTCTTCGTGCCGCCCTGTCTCAGCGTGAACAGGTCGCCCTTCACCTTCTGGTCCGTCTCGAACGAGTTCTGCACCTGACCGGGCCCCGGCGGCTGGGCGTTGCGCGGCATCTGCAAGATCTGGATCTGCCCGTAGTCGCGTCCCGGCGTCGACCCGACCGACATGAACGCGGCGAGCTGCGGGTTGGCGCGCGTGTTGCCACCCGGGGTGAACACCGTCGTCAGCGCGAACGACTCGGCGTCCTGGCCCGGCATCCGCAGGCTCTGGTAGTACGGCGGCTGTCGCTTGCCCTTCGCGGACGGGTCCTCGGGCACCTCCCAGAAGCCCTCGCCGTTGTAGAACGCCGACGGGTCGGTCACGTGGTATTGGGTGAGGATCTTCCGCTGCACCTTGAACAGGTCCTGCGGGTAGCGGAAATGGGCCTCCAGCTCAGGCGGGATCGACGACTTCGGCTGGACGGTGTCGTCGAACACCTTCATCCACGTCTTGGTGATCGGGTCGTTCTCGTCCCACTGGTACAGGCGCACGGAGCCGTCGTAGGCGTCCACCGTCGCCTTCACCGAGTTCCGCATGTAGTTGATGTGGTCGTCGGCCTGCCGCGCCACCGCCGACCGCGTGTCGGTGATCGTGTCGCGGGTCCCGTCGCCGAGGCTGATCTCCTCCGAGTACGGGTAGCTGTTGGACGTCGTGTAGCCGTCCACGATCCACAGGATGCGGCCGTTCACCACGGCCGGGTACGGGTCGCCGTCCAGCGTCAGCCACGGCGCCGCCTTCTGCACCATCTGCCGCGGCGACCGGTCGTAGAGGATCTTCGCGTTCTGGTCGATCGCGCCGGAGAGCAGGAGGTTCTTGTCCTGGAACTTCGCCGAGAACAGCAGCTTGTGGAAGAACGAGTCGATGGGGACGCCGCCGTCGCCGTCGTAGTTGCTGCTCTGCTGGCCCGTCTTGCTGTTGTCGTCCGGGTAGTTCAGCTCCTGCTGGCCGCGCCCGCCGACGACCGAGTACCGCGGCGACCGCTCCCCGAAGTAGATCTCCGGCTTCGCCACCCTGATCTTCTGCTCGGGGGAGACCGGCATGTTCTTGGTGATGAAATCGGGCACGTTGCCCTCGGCGAACCGGTCCCCGAACGCGGACACGAAGCCGTAGCCGTGCGTGTAGACCAGATGGTCCTTGACCCAGCTCCGCTGCTCCGCCGGCGCCCGGGACAGCTCCCGCAGCGCGACGATCGTGTCGACCGGCCTGCCGTCCACCTGGTAGCGGTCGACGTCCAGCGTGTCGGGGAACTGGTAGAACGGCCTGATCTGCTGGAACTGCCGGAACGTCTCGCCGACCACCGCCGGGTCGAGGACGCGCACGCCGCCCAGCTTGTCGGCCTCCTCCTGCAGCTTCTTCTTGTCCGTCACCGGCTGGGTCCCGTACGGGACGACCTTCGCGCCGTCCACGCCGTACGCCTGCCGGGTGGACTCGATGGTGCGCTGGATGTACTGGCGCTCCTTGGCCAGCTCGTCCGGCTTCACCTGGAACTGCTTGATCAGCAGCGGGTACACCCCGCCGAGCAGGATCGCCGACAGCACCAGCAGCGTGAGCCCGACGCCCGGCAGCATCATCCCGCGCCGCAGCAGGTTGCTGAAGAACATCACCGCGCACAGCAATGCGATGATCATCAGGATGGTCTTCGCCGGGAGCAGCGCGTTGACATCGGTATAGGACGCGCCGGTCGTCGCGCCCCGCTCCGAATGCACCAGGCCGTACCGGTCGAACCAGTACGCGACCGCCTTCAACAGGATGAACAGCCCGAACAGCACCGACAGGTGGGCGCGCGCGGGCGGGCTCGCCTTGTCGCCGGGCCCCTGCAGCCGCAGCCCCCCGTACAGGTAGTGCACCATCACCGCGGCCAGGATCGACAGGATCACCGTGGCGAAGACCACACCGAGGACCAGCCGCAGGAACGGATACGTGAAGACGTAGAACGACACGTCCTTGTGGAACTGCGGGTCCTCCACGCCGAACGGCGTCCGGTTCAGGAACGCCAGCCACACCGCCCACTGGCCCGCGACCGACGAGCCCGTCAGGATCCCGAGCAGCCCCAGCAGCGACCACGCGATCAGCCGCCGCCGCGGATCGATCACCGCCCGGTACCGCTCCAGGCCCTGCTGCTCCACCGACAGCGGACGGTACGCGGGCCGCAGCCGGTACGCCACCGCCACGTTCGCGCCCACCAGCAGCGTCATCAGCAGCCCCGCCCCGAAGAACAGCACCACCTTCGCCTGCAGCTGCGTCGTGTACACCTTCGCGAAGCCGATGGAGTCGTACCAGAGCAGGTTCGTGTACGTCGCCGTGAAGACCATGAACCCGATCAAGAGCACGGCGAGCGCCACCAGAGCCGGCAGCACCAGCCGCGTCCGTCCGGTACCGAGCCGGCGCCCGAAGCCGGGAGTCCGGAAGGTCAAGTGACCCCCTCGATCGAGATCTCGCCACCGGCCGCCCGCCGGTGCTGTAGAAGCAACTTACCGACTGGCGCGGGGGTTCCCGCATGTCCTCGTGCCGAAAGGAGGAAAGATGGGCCCCGTGAGCCTCCTCGAAGAAGTCGTCCTGGACCTCGAACGCCACTCGGCGCAAGAAGGCTGGGACGCCGCGCCCCGCCTCTACGCCCTCGTGCGCAGCACCGAGCTCCGCCAGGCCGAACCAGAGCTCGCCGACCAGCTCGGCCTGGATCCGGGCGCCGACACCCTCGCCGCGCTCGAACAGCCCGCCCTCCCCGAACGCGACGCCGTCGAGGACTCCCTCGCCGCCATCGCCTGGCCCGACACCGTCGAAGGCTGCGCCCTCGTGATGGAACGCGTCGTCCTGCCGCCCGAGGCCGAGGACGACATCCCCGACGACGACGCCGAGGCCGCCGCGTTCGCCGCGTCCCATCCAGGACGGGAGGACGTCCGCATGATCGTCGGCGTGCTGCGCGACGGCGCCCGGCACTCCGCGCTCCGGCTCCGCCGCCACGACAACGACGACGAGGTCCTCACCGGGCCCGACCTCGTCCCCGCCCTCGCCGAGGCCCTCGCCGCCACCTTCGATCCGGACGAACCGGGCGGCCCGGCCGCCGGGTAGCCTGCGGGACGTGAGCCGCGACAGCGTGAGCCAGGGCAGCACAGACCAGGACAGGCCGGGCCCGGACGGCGTGATCAGGTTGGCCGGCGTCCGTGCCGAGACCCTGTCTGTAGACGAGGTCTTGGGCGCCGTCGCCGCTCCCGGAGCCGGCGGCATCGCCGTCTTCATCGGGACCGTGCGCGACCACGACCACGCCCGCACCGTCAACGGCCTCGACTACTCCGCCCACCCCAGCGCCGAACAGCAGCTCCGCGCCGTCATGGAGAAGGTCGCCGCCGACCATCCCGTCCACGGGCTCGCGGCCGTCCACCGCGTCGGCGACCTGCGCGTCGGCGACCTCGCCGTCATCGCCGCCGCGTCCAGCGCCCACCGCGCCGAAGCGTTCGCCGCCTGCCGGCAGCTCATCGACGACCTCAAGGCGAACGTCCCCATCTGGAAACACCAGACCTTCGCCGACGGCGGCGACGAATGGGTCGGCGCGTGCTGACGGCCCCGACCGCATAGAGTTTCGGGCATGTCCCGTCGTGCCGCCACGCTCACCGCCGCGAGCGTGATAGTCCTCGTGCTCGCCATCATCGGCTCCGCCATGCCGGTCCCGTACGTCGCGCTGATGCCCGGTCCGACGAGCAACACCCTCGGCACCAACGACAAAGGCCAGCCCCTCATCAGGATCGACGGCCGCCAGACCTACCCCGACGCCGGCCACCTGAACTTCACCACCGTCACCTACCGCGGCGGACCTGGCGGCCGCATCGACCTCTTCACCGCCCTCCGCGGCTGGATCGCCGGCGACACCGCCATCGTCCCCGAAGAGACGATCTTCCCGGAGGACGAGTCGCCCAAGAAGGTCGACGAAGAGAACACCCGCCAGATGCAGGACTCCCAGCAGAGCGCCGAAGCCGCCGCCCTCCACGAACTCGGCATCCCCGTCACCACCCGCGTCGTCATCGACGGCATCCAGAAGGGCCGCCCCGCGGACGGCGTCCTCAAGCCCGGCGACGAGATCACCGCCGTCGACGGCGCCAAGGTCACCAACGTCGCCCAGATCACCGGCACCATGGCCAAGCACAAGATCGGCGACAGCGTCTCCCTCGCCTACAGCCGCGCCGGCAAGGCGGGCACCACCACCCTCAAGACCGTCGCCACCCCCGGCGGAGACCGCGCCGCCGTCGGCGTCGTCATCTCCGACCAGTACAAGTTCCCGTTCAAGATCGACATCAGCGTCGGCGACATCGGCGGCCCCTCCGCCGGCCTCATGTTCTCCCTCGCCATCATCGACAAGCTCACCCCGGGCCCCCTCACCCAGGGCCGCTTCATCGCCGGCACCGGCACCATCACCCCCAAGGGCGAAGTCGGCCCCATCGGCGGCATCCAGCAGAAAATGATCGCCGCCCGCAAGGCCGGCGCCACCGTCTTCCTCACCCCCAAGGACAACTGCCCCGACGCCGCCTCGTCCCGCCCCGACGGCCTCCGCCTCATCCGCGCCGACACCCTCCACAACACCGTCCAGGCCATCAACGCCCTCACCACCGGCAAAGGCGAAGTCCCCACCTGCTGACGTCCGGCCCGTTCGCACCACCCCACCCCATGCCATAGACTCGTCCCATCACCGCGGGGTGGAGCAGTTCGGTAGCTCGCTGGGCTCATAACCCAGAGGTCGCAGGTTCAAATCCTGCCCCCGCTACGGATCTGGGATCCCCTGGTCGCCGCTTTGCGGCTTCCCGGGGATCCTTCGCTTTTCCCGGGGGGACGACCCCCCGGAGCCCCCCGTGCCGCCGCCATCCCCCACCCGCCC
>NZ_JBIRBA010000016.1:0-236165 GCF_044326345.1 Actinomadura sp. 9N215
CGCAAGGTGTGGAGTCGACCGGTACTAATAGGCCGAGTGGCTTGAACACACACAACGTTCAAACCAAACCGCTGCACGAGCTTGTTCGCGTCCCTGTGTGGTTCCCAGAAAACAACCGGAACCCACAACACAACACAACAAACGCAATGCGACGCCCCAAGGATTTGCCCACCCCGGTGGGGTGGTGCGTTGGGCGTTCGGTGGTTTTGGCGGAGGGGAAACACCCGGTCCCATCCCGAACCCGGAAGTTAAGCCCTCCAGCGCCGATGGTACTGCACGGGAGACTGTGTGGGAGAGTAGGACACCGCCGGACACACATTATGGGGAAGGCCCCGCCGACAACGGCGGGGCCTTACTCATTTCTGGGCTTCAGCCATTGCGGTCTGCGGCCGTGTCGATGACCTCGTTCAGGACGTCCCGGGAGCGGACGAGGTCGGTGATCATGCTTTCGATGCGGTCGCGTTCGGCGGTGAGGTCCGTGACCAGCCGCGGAGTGGCGATCTCGGACGGGCCGCCGTCCGCGTCCCGCATGCAGGGGAGCAGGACCGCGATCTTTGAGCTGTGCAGCCCGGCGGCGAAGAGCTCCTGAATGCGAATGACCCGGTCGACGGCACTTTCGGGATAGTCGCGGTGGCCGCCGGGTGTCCGCTCGGACGTCAGCAGGCCCTGCTGTTCGTAGTAGCGGAGGGAGCGTGTGCTGACGCCCGTCCGCTGTGCGAGTTCACCGATCCGCACGACCCCACCTCACATCACGGGCACGGACTTGAACCTGACACCAATGGCAACTTCTACGGTAGCGGCCTGACGTACTCGTTCATATGACCGTTTCGAGGTGCTCATGTCCGTCCAGCCGCCGCCTTTGAACGTGCCGCGCAGGCCTCGCCGCCCGGGGTGGGTTCTGGCCTTGCTTGCGTTCGCGCAGTTCATCATCGCCGCCGATTACAACATCGTCTATGTCGCGTTGCCCGAGCTGGGGCGGGATCTGGAGTTCTCCGGCCAGACCCTTCAGTGGGTCGTCAGCGCGTACGCGGTCGCGCTCGGCGGCTTCATGCTGCTGGGCGGACGTGCCGCGGATCTGCTCGGACGGCGCCGCATGTTCATCGTCGCGCTCGTCCTGTACGCCGTCTCGTCGCTGATCGGCGGGCTAGCCGACGATCCGGGGCTGGTGATCGCGGTACGGGCTGCGCAGGGGGTGGGCGCGGCGCTGCTGTTCCCGTCCACGCTGGCGTTGCTCAGCACCATGTTCGCGGAGGGGCCCGAGCGAAATCGTGCGCTGGCCGTGTGGGCCGCCATGGGGGGCGGTGGCCTTGCCGGTGGTGCTCTGCTCGGCGGTGTGCTCACCGATGCCTTCGGGTGGGAGTCGGTGTTCTATGTCTTTGTTCTTTTGGCTGGTTTGGCGTTTCTGGCGGCGCTTTTGTTGCTGCCGCCGGATGCCGGAGTGGACGTCAAGAGAGGTCGCCGGTTCGATCTGCCTGGGGCGCTGACCGCAACTGCCGGGGTCACGTTGCTGGTCTTTGTGCTTGCGCAAGGTCCGGTGTGGGGATGGACGTCGTCGTCCATTCTCGTGGCGTTGGGGCTGGGGGCCGCGCTGGTGGCCGTGTTCGGGGTGATCGAGGTTCGGAGTCGTGATCCGCTCATGCCGCCGCGGATGTTCGGCAATCGCAGCCTGCTCACGGCGATGGCGATCACGGCGGTGTTCGGGGCGGGACTGGGCGCCCAGTACTACCTGCTGACCGTCTACCTCCAGGACGTCCTCGGCTACGACCCGCTGCGGACGGGCCTTGCGTACCTGCCGCTGACTCTGCTCAACATCGCGGGGACGAAGGTCGCCGAGCGGCTAGTGACCGGTGCGGGCATGCGCGCCGCGCTGTCCGTCGGGCTGGTGGCCGGCGCGGCCGGGATGGTGCTGCTGGGGGCCGCTCTGTCGCCCGATTCGGCGTTTGTCGTCGTGCTGCCCGGCATCATGGTCACCGGGTTCGGGATGGGCATCGTCTGGACGTCGATGTGGATCGCGGCGGGCAACGGCGTCGGGGCGGGGGAGCAGGGTGTCGCGTCCGGGATGGCGTCCGTGACCCATCAGACGGGGCTGGCGGTCGGGACCGCGGTCATGGTCCTCGTCGTCAACGCCGGGACCGGGAGCTTGGGCGATGGCGCTCTGCGGCGGGAACTCGCCGAAGGGCTCGGCACGGCGTACTACATGGCGGCCGCTGTGACCCTACTTGGGGCGCTGATCAGCGTCGTCGCGCTCGGGCGGCGTAGGGCGGGAAGCGCGAGCAGGGTGAGCGGCGTGCGGGCGTCCGGGTCCGGTGGTGAGGTCGAAGGGGCCTGCGTCGGGCGGGCCCTCTAGGAGGGCTCTAGAAGTCGTCGCCGGCGAGGACCGTGTCGGCGTCCACGATGCGGTACGCGTAACCCTGCTCGGCGAGGAAGCGCTGGCGGTGGGCGGCGTAGTCCTGGTCGAGGGTGTCGCGGGCCACGACCGCGTAGAAGCGGGCGCCGTGGCCGGACGCCTTCGGCCGCAGGAGCCGTCCGAGGCGCTGGGCCTCCTCCTGGCGCGAGCCGTAGGCGCCCGACACCTGGACGGCGACGGACGCCTCCGGCAGGTCGATCGAGAAGTTCGCGACCTTCGACACGACCAGGACGTCGAGCTCGCCGGAGCGGAAGGCGTCGAAGAGGCGTTCCCGCTCGCGGACGCGCGTCTCGCCCTTGATGACGGGGGCGTCCAGCAGCGCGCCGAGCTCGTCGAGCTGGTCGATGTACTGGCCGATGACGAGGGTCGGCTCGCCCCTGTGCCGGTCGACCAGCGCCTGGATGAGCTTGGTCTTGGTGTCGGTGGTGGCGCAGAAGCGGTACCGCTCGTCGGGCTCGGCGGTCGCGTAGGCGAGGCGTTCGGCGTCGGTGAGGGTGACGCGGACCTCGACGCAGTCGGCGGGGGCGATCCAGCCCTGCGCCTCCATGTCCTTCCAAGGCGCGTCGTAGCGTTTCGGGCCGATGAGGGAGAACACGTCGCCTTCGCGTCCGTCCTCCCGGACGAGGGTGGCGGTGAGGCCGAGGCGGCGGCGGGCCTGCAGGTCGGCGGTCATGCGGAAGATCGGCGCGGGCAGCAGGTGCACCTCGTCGTAGACGACGAGGCCCCAGTCGCGGGCGTCGAAGAGTTCGAGGTGCGCGTAGGCGCCCTTCCGGCGCGTCGTCATGATCTGGTAGGTGGCGATCGTGACGGGGCGGATCTCCTTCTTCGCGCCGGTGTACTCGCCGATCTCGTCCTCGGTGAGGGACGTGCGGCGGAGGAGTTCCTGCTTCCACTGGTGCGCCGACACGGTGTTGGTGACGAGGATCAGCGTGGTCGCCTCGGCGCGGGCCATGGCGGCGGCGCCGACGATGGTCTTGCCGGCGCCGCACGGCAGGACGACGACGCCGGAGCCGCCGTGCCAGAACGCCTCGGCGGACTCCCGCTGGTAGGAGCGCAGCTCCCAGCCGTCCTCGACGAGGGAGATCGCGTGGGCCTCGCCGTCCACGTAGCCGGCGAGGTCCTCGGCGGGCCAGCCGATCTTCAGCAGCGCCTGCTTGAGGGCGCCGCGCTCGCTCGGATGGACGGCGACGACGTCGTCGCCGACCCGCGCGCCGATCATCCCCTTGATCTTCTTGGCCCGCAGGACCTCCTCCAGCACGGACCGGTCGGACGACGACAGGACCAGCCCGTGCACCGGGTCCTTCTCCAGCCGCAGCCGCCCGTACCGCGCCATCGTGTCGGCGATGTCGACGAGCAGCGCGTGCGGGACGGGATAGCGCGAGAACCTGATCAGCGTGTCGACGACCTGCTCGGCGTCGTGGCCGGCGGCGCGGGCGTTCCACAGCGCGAGCGGCGTCACCCGGTAGGTGTGGACGTGCTCGGGCGCCCGTTCGAGTTCGGCGAACGGGGCGATCTCCTTGCGGCAGGCGGCGGCCAGGTCGTGGTCGACCTCCAGGAGCAGCGTCTTGTCGGACTGGACGATGAGCGGACCGTCGGTCACGGAAAGCAGCCCCCGTCGGGAATCGGTGTTCGGAATCGGGAATCCCCGCTGGTGCACGGTACCCGAGGACGCATGCGGCGGCGTCCTCGTCGTCGGGCGGAGCGCGTCCGGCCCGAGCCGGGCGGAGCGCGTCCGGCCCGAAGGTTCGACGAGTCGTCGGGCGGGTGCACGTCCGGGGCCGACGGGTTCGACGAAGGTTCAACGGCTGCGGGCCGCTGGGTCTTCCCGTCGTCCGTGGCTGTCCGCAGGAGTCATCCGGTGGTGGTCCCGCAAGGGTCGTCCGGTGGCGGATCCGGTGGGAGCCGTGGCTGGTCAGGAGTCTGCGCCGATGGTGAGGAAGAACACGACGACGGCGATTCCGATCACTACGGACAAGGCGAAGAGCGACCAGCTCCAGATGGTCAGCTTCCAGGCGGAGCGCGGATCGGTGGTGATGCGGCGCTGTGCGTGCAAGGCGGTGATGACGCCGGCGACGGCGGCGATGTTGAGGCACAGCACGATCGCGATGGAGTTGCAGACGAGCGCGGCCGTGATGGTGCCGTTGCTCACCGTCCGGGGCGGCACTCCGGGAGGCCCGTAGCCGTAACCGGGTCCGGGTTGCCCGCCCTGGCCGCTCGGGTCCCAGCCTGGCGTCCCGCCTTGGGGGCTCTCCCAGTTCGGCGGCGAGCTCCCTCCGTGCCCGCTCATCGAACCTCCTCGAAACCCGTTTTGTGCGGACATGCTATCGGTGCGAAAGGTCAGCGGGAGACGGTGTTTCGGCGTTCCGGTGGTCGTGTCCAGAGCCCGCTCAGGGCCCGCTCAGAGCCCGTTGAGAGCCCGCTCAGGCCAGGCTCAGATCCCGCCGGACGAGTCGTAGTCGGGGTCGGAGGCGGCGCCGATGAGGATGTAGATCACGAGGAAGATGATCCCGATCGCGATGGCGGCGCCGAAGAGCGACCAGCTCCAGATGGTCAGCTTCCGGGCGGAGCGCGGGTCGGTGGTGTTGCGGCCCAGGGCGATCGCGGCGGTGATGACGCCGGGAATCGCGACGATGTTGCAGCACAGCACGACGGCGATGGAGTTGCAGACGAGCGCGGCGATGGTGGAGCCGTTGCTCGGCGTCCCGTACGGAACACCCGGGGGTCCGTAGCCGTAGCCAGGGCCGTAGCCGGGGGGTGGGTAGCCCTGGCCGGGGCCGTACTGCGGCCCGTACTGAGGTCCGTGCTGGGGACCGTACGCGCCGCCTGGGTCCCAGCCTTGCGATCCACCGCCGTAGGGGTCCTCCCAGCCCGACGGCGGACCCCCTCCGTACCCGCTCATCGGGAGCCTCCTCACGTTCGCCCGGACACGCTATCGGTCCGATGGGTCACTGGTTGGACCGTATGTGAGGTTCGCCGGTTCCGGGCACCTGCCGAACGGTCAGGGTGCCGGGTCGTCGGTGAGTTCGGCGACGCCGGTGATGCGGTGCAGCGCGAAGCGGTGCACGGCGGCGCGGGTCGCGTCGTAGCCGGTCAGGAAGCCGCCCTCGACGCGGACGGGCTCCACGATGCGGCTGGACGCCTGGCCCTGCTGGTCGAGGTAGCCGATCCAGACGCGTCCGCCCCGGTCGACGGCGGTGCGGAGACGGTCGACGGTGGCCATCGCGGGAGAGCGGGGCGGTTCGCCGGGCGGGGCGTCCGCCCGCAGCCGGGCCTGCTCCGCGCCGTGCATGGACGCCTCGTCGCCCGCGCGCAGCGCCCGCACCGCCGCGGAGATCATCGAGGCGTCGGTGCGATCGTCCGGACGGAGCCGGACGATCTCGGCGGTCGGCGGCGGGTCGGCGCGCTGCGCGTCCGGACGGGTCACGATCACGCCGCCGCCCGGGGACTCGGCGACCGGTGCGAGGCCCATGGCCCGCAGGCCGTCGAGGAGGTCGGCGCGCTGCAGCCCGGACGCGAGGACGGTCGGCGCGAGGCGGTGCAGCCGCAGCGGGTCGGAGCGCCGGTCGGCGAGGATCTCGTCGAGCGTGGCGGACGAGTCGGTCCGGACGTAGGACGCGAGCGCGCCGACGCGCAGGTGCCCGTGCCGGCGGGCGACGTCGTCGATCAGGTAGGTGAGCGGCTGTGGCAGCGGCGTCGCCGAGTGGCGGGTCAGCAGGCCGGTGACGTCGGCGGCGGTGCGGCCGGCGTCGAGGGCGCGGCGGATCGACTCGGGGGTGAAGCGGTACACGGTCGCGGCGCCGGTGGACTCGACGTCGGCGGCGAGGGCGAGTTCGCGGGCGAGCTCGGTCACCAGCGGGCCGGGCGCGATCGCGGTGAGGTCGGCCTGGATGAGGATCTCGTCGACCGGGGCGGGCAGGTGCTTCTCCAGGGCGGGCTCAGGGTCGGCGCCGGTGAGCAGGTCGCGGGCGAAGGGGGCCGGTTCGCCGAAGCCGGTGAGGCCGAGGGCGGCGGCCTCGCGCAGCGTCCAGCCGATGATCCGGTCGCGGGTACGGCCGCCGCGGCGGGGGCTGAGCCAGGCGAGCCGGTCGCGGAGGGCGTCCTCGCCGACGGCGCCGCGGCCCGCGGCGACGAGGACGTCCAGGGTCGCGCGGCGGGTGGCCGGGGCGCTGCCGCGCACCATCGCCTCGCTGAGCGCGTTGATGAGCCGGTCGCGGTCGTCGCGCTCCCCGGCGAGGCCGGCGGCCCGGTCGGACTTCAGCCAGCCGCGGGCCAGCTCCGTCCAGCGGCCGGCGGCGTCGCGCATGAGCCACAGGTCGTAGGCGGGGGTCGGGAGCCATTCGCCGTCGAGGTCGCCGCTGCGGGTCAGCAGCCCGGCCGCGTACGCGACCTCGACGAGCAGCGCGGCCTTCCATTCGGGGACGTCCAGCAGCACGGCGGCGGCGCGCAGGTCGCGGACGGCGAGGCCGCCGCTGCGCAGCACGGGCGGCGGCTCCAGGCCCCAGCGTTCGAGCAGTTCCTCGGTGAGCCGGACGGCGTTGAACGCCTCGCCCGCGGCGGCCCGGATCACGACGTCCTCGCCGCGCGGCTCGCCTGGCGCGGGCGTGAGCGGCGGGGGCTCGGCGGGGGCGTCCCGGAAGAGGCGTCCGCCGCGCAGATGCAGCGCGACCTCGCGCGGGAGGGTGACCGTGCGGTCGTCCTCGGCGGCGAGGAGGCCGCGGGCGAGGAGCCGCTCGATCGGGGTGGCCGCCGTGTCGACCCGGACGGGACGGCGCGCGTCGGCGACCCGTCCGACCGGCGGGCCCCAGGCGAGGTGGTCGAGGGCGGCCAGCGCGTCGGGGCCCGCGTCGTCGATCAGCGGGCCGGGATCGCCCAGCAGCTCGGCGAGCCGCCGCAGCAGGCGCGCCGAGTCGGCGAAGCCGCGCGGGGCCTCGCCGTCCAGGTCGGTGATCAGGTCGGCGAGCCGCTCGCGAGTGTACCCGGCGAAGGCCTCCTGGACGGGCGGGCCGAGCCCGGCCGGGTGCGGCAGGGCCTGCCGGACGCCGGGCGCCGGGTTCAGCGTCCCGTTCCCCCAGGCCAGGCCGTACCGGTGCAGCGTCGCGAGGGCGTCCTCGACCTGCGCGGGCGTGGCGCCGAGCGCGCTCGCGAGCGCACCGAGCCCGACCGCCGCGGTGCCGGTCGCGCTGGGCTCGGCGGCCGCGGTGCCGGTGGTGTCGTGCTTGGCGGGCGAGGGTGCGGTGGCGTCGTGCGGCGCGGGTGCGGGTGCGGGTACGTCGGGCCGGGCGGGCGCGGGCTGGACGAGCAGCGCCTCCAGGACGGCGAGCGTGAACCGGTCGAGCCGGTCGAGGGCGCGGGAGATCGCGGCGGGCGTCGCGGCGCGGGCGGCGAGCGCCGTCAGGTCGGCGGGGACGGGGGCGAGCAGCTCAGGGCGTGCGGACAGCAGCGCGCGAAGCTCGTCGTCGCCTCGCTCGCGCAACCAGTCCGCGTACGTTTCCATGCCGTTCCTCAACCTTAGGTGGGCCGAGCAAGCTCGTCGTTCTGATCGGTGGTGGGTGGGGCTGGAGGGGCGTGGGCGGCGCGCCGCCCCGAATCGGGCCCCTCAAGAGTAGGAGCCTGCACGGCACACCATCTAGGACGAACATGCCGTGTGCTGGACGAACGCGTGCCAAGCCGCGAAGGACGCGGACGTTCCGAGCCGTAGGGCAGGGCTCCGGGACGGGTCAGGGTGCGGGGGCGCGCTCCAGGCGGACCAGTCCGAGACCGAGCCGCGCCCAGCTCTCCACGAAGCGCTTCTCGTCGATGCGGGTCGGCGGCTCGTACATCGCCTCGTTCGCCAGCCAGTAGTTCACTACCGCGCCGCCGAGGATCGCCGCGACCGCGGGCCAGTCCTCGTCGGTTCCCTCGAACTCGGGCTGCGCGGCCAGCCAGGTGGCGATCCCGTCGTACAGGGGGTTGACGATTCCCTCGCGCATCTCCGCGACCAGGTTCGGGAACTGGTCGAGGTCGCGGAACAGCACCCGGATGAGGTCCTGCTCCTCGCGCATCTTCGCCAGCCCGGTCTGGCACGTCATCCGCAGCCGCGTCTCCAGCGGACGGTCCTCGTAGACGGTCGCCTGGTCGAGAACGTCGTTGATCTGCTTGCGGGTCCGCTCGATGTGCTCGCGGATGGCGGAGGCGAGGACCTCCTCCTTGGACCGGAAATGCCGGTACAGGCCGCCCGCGCCCGGCGAGAGACCCGCGGCCGCCTCGATCTCCGCCACCGAGGTCGCCGTGTAACCCCGGTCGGCGAACAGCCGGAGCGACTCGGCCACTATCCGCTCGCGCGTGGACATCGACATCTGTCATACCTCCATGGACCCGCCGCACGATTCGAACATACGTGCTAATGTGCGGGTGCCCGGTCGGCGGGAACCACGCTGATCGAGCCTACCGCCGGGTCGCCGGACCGGCGGGAAGTGAGGTCCGCGGAGCCTCGGACGGGGGACGAGGTCCCGATGACGAGGTCCTCCGCAAGGCGGCGCTTTGCGGCGGCGACCTGCGGGCTTGGTCGCGGCGGGGCGTGTTCACAGTGTGTTACGCCTCGTCGCGGCCCCGGGGCCGCTAGAGTTTCGATGCCCGCGCCCCGTCGTCGGAAGGGGCGTCGTCGGAAAGGTCGGCGATGTTCAAGTCTCCGCGGAAGGCGGCCGACGGAGCCTTCCTGCCCGAGGACTTCGTGGTGCCCACGCTGGTGGCCGGCTCCCGGTTCCAGATCCGTCCGATCACCGTGCACGACGTGGTCAAGGACTACGCCGCCGTGATCGGCAGCCTGGACCGGCTCGCCGGCCGGTTCGGTCCCGAGTGGGGCTGGCCGGACAGCGAGTTCACCTTCGAGCAGGCCCTGATCGACGTCGCGTGGCTGCAGAAGCAGGGCCAGCTGCGCCGCTCGTTCAGTTACGTCGTGATCACTCCGGACGGTGACCGCCAGCTCGGCCGCATCCATGTCGCGCCGTCCGACACCCCCGGCGCGGACGCCGTCGTGGTGTTCTGGGTCCGCGCCGACGAGGAGGACTCCGCCCTGGAGAAGGAGCTGGAGGAGTTCGTCCGCGAGTGGGTCGGGACCGCCTGGCCGTTCGACGCGGTCCGCTTCCCCGGGAGAGATTGAGAAGCCCCGTCAGGCGAGGCGGCGCCCGGTCAGGCCAGGGGCGTTCGGTCAGGCCAGGGGCGTTCGGTCAGGCCAGGGGCGTTCGGTCAGGCCAGGGGCGTCCGGTCAGGCCAGGCGGCGGATCAGGGATGTCACGACGCGGCCTATCACCAGGTAGACCAGGGCGGCCAGGCCGTAGTTGACGGCTACCTCGGCCTTGGGGTTCTCGGGCTGGAAGACGTCCTTGAACTGCCAGCCGAGGTCGCCGGCCCGGTCGCCGAACCAGCGGACGAGGTCGTTCGCCGTGTTCGCCTCGAACGCGACGAAGAAGATGTGCACGGCCAGGATCAGGACGACGACCGTGGTGACGGCCGACACAGCGGTGGCGGCGACGCCGACGGCGCGGCGGCGGGCCGCGGCGGCGCCGGACGTGAGCGAACGCCGTTCCCCCGCGGCGCGGCGGCCGCCGCGGGACTCGACGCGGGTCAGGTCGGGGTCGTCTGCCATTGCGGCCTCCTTCAGCGGCCCGTTCACCGAGGGACCTTGCCGGGGCGGACGTCGGGGGTGATCGTCCTTTTGCTCGGGGTGGTGTGTTCGAGTCCCGTGTTTTCCCTGGTCAGATGGTTTGTGATCGAGGGCTCGGGTATATCGCCAGCACGGGCGGCCGTTCCCGGTGGACCGGGCACGCAAGTTCCGGTCACAACAGAACGGTTCCCGCGCGAAAGTTCCCGCGCTCTCCTACTCGGATCCCGTCGCATCGCCACTACCAGGAGAGCGCGGGTACGCGCATGTGTCCAGGCCCCTTAACCTGTGGGACGTGCGCGATCTCCCTGTCCTGGACTCGGTCGGCTTCGACCTCGACCTCACGCTGGCCGATACGCGGGCCGGGATCAGCGCGGTGTACGCCGCCCTCGCCGCGGAGACCGGCGTCGCCATCGACACCGACCTCGTCGTCCGGCGTATCGGACCGCCGCTGGAGGAGGAGCTCGGCTACTGGTTCCCGGCGGACGAGGTGCCCGCGATGGCGGCGCGCTACCGGGCGATCTACGCCGACATCGCGGTCCCGGCGACCGTGCTGATGCCGGGCGCCGCGGCGGCGCTGGACGCGGTGCGCGGCCAGGGCGGACGGGTCATCGTCGTCTCGGGCAAGAACCAGGCCGACACCGAACGGACCGTCCGGTTCCTGGGCCTGGAGGTGGACGTCGTGGTCGGCGGCCTGTTCGGCGCCGACAAGGGCGTCGCGCTGCGCGAGCATGCCGCGGGCGCCTACATCGGCGACCACACCGGCGACGTGGACGCGGCGCGGGCGGCGTCGGCGGTCGCGGTGGCGGTCGCGACGGGCGCGTACGACTCGGCGGCCCTCACGGCGTACGGCGCGGACGTCGTCCTGCCCGATCTGCTGGCGTTCCCCGAATGGCTCGGCGGGTTCCGGACGTCCTGAACCGGCGGTCCGCGTCCTGAACTGCGGCGCGATATTCGGGTGCCGTTGTCGGACGGTCAGGATAGCTTCTGATCGACGGCCTGCACGGGCTTCGCGGCGGGTACCGGTGTGTACATCGGCCCTTGGCGAGGCACTAATCTTGGGGTCGATTCAGGACGATTACCGAACGAGGTCTCCGGTGCCGACTGGCAAGGTCAAGTGGTACGACTCCGACAAGGGGTTCGGCTTCCTCACGCGCGACGACGGCGGTGAGGTCTTCGTGCACTCATCGGCGTTGCCGGGCGGGGTCACGACGCTCAGACCGGGCCAGCGCATCGAGTTCGGTGTGGTCGAAGGGCGTCGCGGTCAGCAGGCGCTCCAGGTGAAGGTGCTGGACACCCTGCCGTCGGTCGAGAAGACCATCGCGAAGCAGCGGCGCAAGAAGCCGGACGAGATGGTCGTCATCACCGAGGACCTCATCAAGCTGCTGGACGGGATCTCCAACATGTACCGGCGCGGGAAGCATCCGGCCCCGGCGGAGGCGAAGAAGATCGCCACCGTGCTGCGGGCCGTCGCCGACGACCTGGCCGCGTCCTAGCAGCGGCTAGGCGCGTCCTGTCTGCGCCTGGCCGCGTCCTAGCCGCCAGGTTCTGCTCTGCGCGGCGGGTGTCAGGTGTGCATCTCTGGGTGCGCGTCCTTGATCGTGGACGGGCGGTGCGGGCGGCGGCGCTCCCGGCGGCGGGTCACGGCCCGTCGCCGCAGCAGCAGGGCCAGCGACACGGCGAGCGCCGCGGACACGATCGCGAGCGCGAGGCGCCCGTCCGCGACGATGGACATGCCGAGGCCGAGCAGCCCGCCGAGCACCCAGACCAGCTGGTGCAGCGTCTCGGAGACCGCGAACGTCGACGACCGCATCTCCTCGCCGATCTCGCGCTGCACGACCGCGTCCATCGACAGCTTCCCGAGCACCTGCCCGAGGCCCGCCGCGAGCGCCACCGCCAGCGCCGCCCACAGCCCGAAGAACGCGGCGCTCACGGCGGCGACGGCGGTCACGGACGCCAGCGTCGCCGAGACGATCAGCTGGGGCGCCCGCGCCTTCATCCAGGCGCCGAGCGACGTGCCGATCAGTCCGCCGGCGCCGGCGGACGCCGCGAGCATCCCGAGCGCGACGTTGTTGGACACGGGGTCGAACCGCTCCTGGCGCAGCAGGAACGCCAGATAGAGGATCAGGAAGCCGGAGAAGGCGCGCAGTACCGCGTTGGCCTGCATCGCCTCCGCGACGACCGGGCCGACGCGCGGAAGCGTCCGCCAGTGCTTGGCCTTCGGCTGCTCGGCGTCCTCCGATTCCGGGTCGGGGGTGCGCGGCGCGGGTTCCGCTTCGGGGACGTCCACGCTCTGCGGCAGCCGCATGGTGAAAACGATGCCCAGCAGGAACACGACCGTGCCGATGCGCAGGACCCAGTCCGCGCCGATGAGCCATGCAAGGCCCGCGCCTACCGGCGCGGTGATGGACGCGGCGATCAGACCCGCGAACGAGGCCCGCGCGTTCGCCGACACCAGCGTGACCTCGTCCGGCAGGACGCGGGGCGTCACCGCGGCGCGCAGTACGCCGAACGCCTTGGACAGCACGAGCACGCCGAACGCGGCTGGCAGGAACGTGACCTGGTCGCCGTGCGGCAGCGCGCTGGCCATCGCCCAGCACAGCAGTGCGCGCATCACGAACGTGCTGGAGATCGCGTACCGGCGGACGTGCCGCGCCCTGTCCAGCGCAGGGCCGATCAAAGGCGCGACCAGCGCGAACGGTGCCATCGTGACGACGAGGTAGAGGGCGACCTGGCCGCGCGCCTGGTTGACGTCCAGGCCGAAGAACAGCGTCCCGGCGAGGGCGACGGTCACCAGGGCGTCACCGGCGGAGTTGACCGCGGACGCCTCGATCAGGCTGCCGAGCCCGCTGCGTCCCGCGCCCTGGGCGTGCGTCATGCGACGCGTCAGCCGTCCTGTGCCCGCCATCGCGGAACGCGCGCCGCGCACCGTCCGCGCCACAGCTCCTGCACCGGCGCGTGCGGATCGCCCGAAACGTGTCCGGTCACCCATGCGCCCTGATCTCTCCCCTGCGTCGTCCAGCTTCCCGCTGGGGCACGACCCCTGATTGAGGGTACGTTCCCCGCTGAGAGAGGGGCTCACCAACGGGTTCCCGGTGGTTGTTTTCCACTGGGTGGACCGGTGGGGGACCCGGCCACGCCGTTCCATGGGCGAGAATTGGTGTGTGAGCTCACAGCCTCAGTCCAGCCCCGCGCGCTCCGCGCCCGCGCAGCCCGCCCCCGGGGCCGCCTCCGGGGTCGCCCCCGGGAGCGCCCGCAGGGGCCGTACGCCCGCCGTCGACACCGCCTGCGCCGAGGCCGTCGACCTCGCCCGCGAGGCCGCGGCGGACACCGCCTGGCCCGGCGACGCGGGCGAGCATCTCGGCCTGCGCGCCGAGGGCGATCGCGTGGTCACGCACTATTTCGAGTGCCTCGACCCCGCCTACACGGGCTGGCGGTGGGCGGTGACCGTGACGCGGGCGTCCCGCGCCAAGGTCGTCACGGTCAGCGAGTGCGTGCTGCTGCCCGGCGACGACGCGCTGCTCGCGCCGCCGTGGGTGCCGTGGCTGGAGCGGCTGCGTCCCGGTGACCTCGGCCCCGGTGACCTGCTGCCGACGGCGCCCGACGACGTCCGGCTGGTGCCCGGCTACACGCAGGTCGACGACTCCACCGATCGCGAGGCGCAGTGGGAGCCGGGGCTCGGCCGCGTCCGGGTCCTGTCCCGGGAGGGACGGGACGAGGCCGCCGCGCGCTGGTACGACGGCGTCGGGGGGCCGCGCGCGCCGATCGCCGCGTCCGCGCCCGCGCAGTGCTCCACCTGCGGGTTCTACGTGACGCTTGCGGGCGAGCTGCGGACGATGTTCGGGGTGTGCGCCAACGAGTACGCGCCCGATGACGGACGCGTCGTCTCCGCCGACCACGGCTGCGGCGCGCACTCGGAGGCGGTGTCCCTTCCGGCCGTGTCCGAGCACAGCCCGCCGGTCATCGACGAACTGGGCTACGAGGTCGTTCCGTCGCCACCGAGAGTGGTTGAGGACGCGGTGTCCTTGGCCGAAGACGAGTCGCCCGCGTCCGTGGACGAAGTGTCTGCTCCTGTGGACGAAGCGCCCGCGTCCCCCGACGAAGAGCCCGCGTCCCTGGACGAAGAGCCCGCGTCCCTGGACGAAGAGCCCGCGTCCCTGGACGAAGAGCCCGCGTCCGTGGACGAAGCGTCTGCTTCTGTGGACGAGGTGGTCGCGTCCGTGGTCGACGACGCGGCGACCTTGGACGAAGAGGCCCTAGGCCACGGCTGACGATGCCGGAGTTCGGGACGCGGGCCCTGCGGGAGCGGGTGCTGCGCGCCTGGAATGAGTCGCCCGCGCGTTTCCGTGAGGACGCCAACACCGAGGAGGATTTCGCCCTCGGCGGCTACCGCGACCGTGTGGTGATCGAGCTTGCGCAGAACGCCGCTGACGCCGCGCTGCGCGCCCCCGTCCCGGGACGTCTCCGGTTGACGCTCCGGTCGTCGGCGTCGGGCTCCGTGCTGACCACCGCCAACACCGGGGCGTCGTTGGACGCGGCGGGCGTGGAGGCGCTGTCGACGTTGCGGGCGTCGTCCAAGCGCGACGACGCCGGTACGGCGGGTGCGGCGGGCATGGCGGGACGGTTCGGGGTCGGATTCGCCGCCGTGGTGGCCGTCAGCGATACGCCCTCCATCGCTTCCGGTGGGGGCGGTGTGATGTGGTCGCGGTCCCGGGCCAGGGAGCTGGTGGAGGGAGTACCGGCGCTCGCAGATGAGCTGGAGCGGCGCGGCGGGCATGTTCCGCTGCTTCGGTTGCCGTTCGCCATGGACGAGCCGCCCGAGATACCGGCGGGGTTCGACACGGTGGTGCGGCTGCCGTTGCGCGAGGACGCGGTCGAGCCCGTCCGGCGGCAGCTTGAGCGTGCCGGGGCGGCGCTGATGCTGGCCTTGCCCGCGCTGGAGAGCGTTGAGCTCGATGTGGACGGGAACGTCCGCGCACTGACCGCTGAGCATCGTCCGCCGGGCGAGGTGGTCGTCAACGGGGCCGTGTGGCGGACGGCCGAGGCGCATGGGGAAATTCCGGCGGCGCTCTTGGAAGACCGTCCCGTGGAGGAACGGGCACGGCCGTTCTGGCAGGTGCGGTGGGCCCTGCCAGAAGACGGGCTACCGGAGGACACCCCCGCCGTTGTGCACGCGCCCACGCCCAGCGACGAGCGGCTGGATCTGCCCGCGTTGCTCATAGCGTCGTTCCCGCTCGCACCAGACCGGCGGCATGTCGCGCCCGGTCCGCTGACCGACTTCCTCGTGGAGCGGGCGGCCGAGACCTATGTGCGGTTGCTGGGCGGGCTTCCGGTCTCGCCGCGCGTGCTCGCGCTGGTGCCCGGGCCGGTAGGGGCCGGGGAACTGGACGCCCGGGTACGGCGCGGCATCCGCGAACGTCTTCCCGACGCCCCGCTTCTGCCGCACCGGACGCGCGGCCGGGACGCGGTCGCCGTGGACGCCCCGGCGGAGTTCGTCGAGCTCCTCGGCGGCGAGGACGGCGTCGTGTCCGGACTGCTGCCGCCGGAGTGGCCCGCGCGGAGCCCGGCGCTCGCCGCGCTCGGGGTGCGGCGGGTCGAGCTGGCGGACGTCATCGATGAGCTGGCCGCTGTGGACCGCGCACCGGCCTGGTGGCATCGGATGTACGGGACCCTCGCCGCGGCCGCGACAGACGCTCTGGGGGCCGTCCCGGTACCGTTGGCGGGCGCGTCACCGGATGCGGCGGCGGGCGGCGGCGTGCGGATCGTGCGCGGTCCGCGGGGCCTGCTGATCGCGGACGGCGTCGATCCCGGGGGCCTGGACGTGCTGGGCCTGCGGTTCGTCCACCCGGACGCGGTGCATCCGCTGCTGGCACGGCTGGGGGCCGTCGAGGCCGGGCCGCGGGCCGTCCTCGCCGACGCCGCCGTGCGAGCGGCGGTCGAGGAATCGTTCGACGCCGAAGACCCCGATGCGATCGCCGAAGCCGTCCTGGGGCTCATCGCGGCCGCGCGGCTCGACCCCGGTGACGAACCCTGGCTGGCCGAGTTGGCCCTGCCCGATGACGACGGTGACTTGTATCCGGCGGGCGAGCTGCTTCTGCCGGAGAGCCCACTGCGGGCGCTCATGGCCGATGACGCGCCGTTCGGGGTGGTCGACGCCGAGCTGCTGGAACGGTGGGGTGCCGAGACGCTCACGGCCGCCGGTGTCTTGGACGGATTCGCTCTCGCCAAGGGCGAGGACGTGAACCTCACAGGGCTCGCCGCCGAAGCAGAGACCCTTGAGCTCGACGACGAGGACCTGTGGGCGGAGGACGTGCTGCGGCGAATCGGCCCGCAAGACCTCCCGCCGCTCGTGCCGGAGTTTCTGGCCGTCCGAGATCTCGAACTGGTCGACGACTCGGCTGGGGCGCTGCGCGTCCTGGCGCAGCCGCCGTGGCGGGCCGCGATCGTCGATCCCGTCCATGTGGCCTTGCATGACGGTCGGCGCGTTGCCGTCCCGTCGTACACGGCGTGGTGGCTGAGCCGTCACCGTGTCCTGGACGGCCGTAGACCCGGCGAATTCCGGCTGAGCGGGGACGAGGCTCTGGCAGGGCTCTACGACGTCGCGCCAGCGGGCTTTGACGAGCGGCTCCTGCTCGCCTTGGGCGTCCGGACGTCGCTGGCCGACCTGCTGGACGAGCCCGAAGGCGCCCAAGAGCTGCTCGACCGGCTCGGTGACCCAGGACGGTCCGTCACCCGTGCGCAGTTGGGCGGGCTGTGGACGGCCCTCGCCGACACCCCGCCGGACATGGCCATCGACCCGCCCGACCACGTCCGGACGGTCGTGGACGGCGGCGTCGAGGTCGTGGACGCCGCCGACGCCCTCGTCCTTGACGCCCCGGACGTCCTCCCGCTCCTCCAGGGCCAGCCGCTCGTCATCGCCGCCCAAGGACGGGACGAACGCCTCGCCGAACTGCTCGACCTGCCCTTGGCCGGGGAGGAGATCCCGGGCGTCGTCCAATCGGAGGGCGAGAAACGTCCGGTACCGGACGCCGTCAGGGCCGTCCTGCCAGATGCCCCAGCCGACTACCTCGCGCATGAACGCCTCGTCGTGGACGGCCAGGACGTGCCGTGGTGGACGAGAGACGGCGAAGTGCACGCGAGCGGAGTGAACGGCCTTGCCCGCGCACTCGCGTGGTCGGCCGGGCGGTGGGCCGACCGGCTCATGGTCGAAGCGGTGCTACGCACCCCCGACGCGCTCCCCGACCTCTTGGCCGAGGCAGACCTGGAGCCCTGGCCCAGCCCTAGAGAGCTCTAACCCCAGCCTTAGTCAGCGGGCCTACCCTCAGCCGCTTCCGCCGCCTCCGTGCCCTCCGCTGAGCGGGCTGGACCCGTCTCGTCCGCGGGCCCGGTGCTCTCGCCGACGGGCTGGGCGTCGGCCTCGTGTTGCTTGGCGCGAGCGGCCTCCTGACCGGCGCGGCGGGCCTGCAGCCGCGGGACGTACCAGACGCCGAACACGCCGCTCGCGAAGCCCGTGACGCACACCCACAGCCACCAGCGGTCCTCGGACGGCAGCCCGACGATGAGCAGCACGACGAACGCCACCGCCCAGGCGCCCGCGCCCGCGGCCGCGATGCGGACGTCATTGGTCTGCATGGGCGGCGGGTCCGGGCGGCGCGGTCGGGTCATGCGATCAGGTTACCGAGCAGGTCACCGAGCGAGTCACCGAGCACGGTCCGCTCACTGGGCGCGGTCAGCGCGGGCGCCCGGCAATCCTCCGATGACCATGGTGATGAGCAGCTCGTAACTGGCCTCCAGATCCTCGGGCAGGCCGAAGCCGCCCGCGGCCTCCAGGACCGCGAAGCCGTGCACGGCCGAACGCAGGCAGCGGGCCGCGTGGACGAGTTCCGAACCCTCCAGGGCGTAGCCGCGCAAGGCCGCGAAGACGATGGCCAGGAGACGCTCGCCCGCCGCGTTGTCTTCCGGCGGGGCGTCCGCGGACTGGTCCATCGCTGCGTACCGTCCTGGATGCTCCACCACGTACGACCGGTAGGCGCGCATCAGGGCGCGGACGGCGTCGTCTCCGGAGCGTCCCAGCGCGGCCTCTCCGAGCCGTTCTGTGAGTTCTTCGAGCACGCGTACGGTGACCAGTTGTCGCAACTCCGCCAGGTTGCGGACATGCTTGTACAGGGAGGGCGTCGCGACCCCGGCCCTTCCCGCCACCGCGGCCAGTGTGAGGGCACCGGGGCCCTCGGCGTCCACGATGGCGACGGCGGCGTCGACGACCGCCGGCGGAGACAGTCCGACACGGGGCATTGCCACCCTCCTCTAATCTAGATAGCTCACAGGCTAATAAGCCTAGCCGCAATGTCAAGGTACGGCGTGGCAGCATGGGAGACCAATGACGATGACAACGCCACCCACCCCAAGCCGTGCCGCGTCCGTGCCCGGGCTCGCCGAGGAACTCCGCATCTCGATCGCCCGGCTGTCGCGCCGGCTGCGCACGCTGCGTCCCGCGGGGGAGACCGGCGAGCTCGGCGCCGGCGGCCGGAGCCCGCTGTCGCTCACGCAGTTCGCCGCGCTGGCCGCGATCGAGCGGCACGGCTCGATGACGCCCCGCGAGCTGGCCGACCACGAGAAGGTGCAGCCGCCCTCGATGACCCGCGTGATCGCCTACCTGGAGGAGCGGGGCCTCGTCGTGCGGAGCCCGCACCCGACGGACGGGCGCCAGGTCGTGCTGAACGCCACCGAGGCGGGCGCCGCGCTGCTGGCCGACGAGCGGCGCCGCAAGGAGGCGTGGCTGGCCAGGAGGCTCGGCGAGCTGACCGAGGGCGAGCGGGAGATCCTCCGCCGAGCCGCGCCGATCATCGACAAGCTCAGCCGCTCCTGACCCGTACGGGCGGATTTGCCGGAATGCCGGGGTCGCGATTATCGTTAGCCCTGTTAATGACTTCCGCTAATGAAACCCCCCGTGAGCCCGAGGGGACCGCGACGCGCGGCCCCCACGGCCGCCGGTCCGCGCGCACCGCCCGGGCCGCGACCGTCCTCCCCCTAACCCCCAAGCCCGCCTCCACGCCCGCCCCCGCGCCCGCCGGGCGGAGCCGCCGCCGTCCCGCCGCCCGCCCGGCCGGACGCGCCAGAGCCGCGAGCCCGTCCCCGTCCACCTGCGAACCCCCTGACGCCGAGACGTCCCCGAAGAAGATCGCCACACCCCCGGCCGCCGCCCCCGCAGACGCCGAGCTTGACGTGCCCGTCGCCCCCGAGGGGCCACGCGCGCCACGTGATCTTGACGACCCCGCCGAACCCCGCGAGCCAGGCGAGCCAGGCGAGGCCGACGGATTCGGTGGGGACGGCGAGCCCGGCGAGCCGCGCACCGGAGGCATGTTCCGGTCGCTGCGGAACCGCAACTACCGGCTGTACGCGGCGGGCCAGGTCGTCTCCAACACCGGGACGTGGATGCAGCGCATCGCGCAGGACTGGCTCGTCCTGGAACTCGCGCACGGCAGCGGCACCGCCCTCGGCATCACCACCGGCCTGCAGTTCCTGCCGATGCTGCTGTTCGGCCTCTGGGGCGGCGTCATCGCCGACCGGTATCCCAAGCGCCGCGTCATGATGCTCGCGCAGGCGTCGATGGGCGTGCTCGCACTCATCCTGGGCCTGCTCGCGGTGACCGGCGCCGCGCAGGTGTGGCACGTGTACGTGCTCGCGTTCGGGCTCGGCATGGCGACCGTCATCGACAACCCGACCCGCCAGTCGTTCGTCGTCGAGATGGTCGGCAATCGCGACCTGCCCAACGCGATCGCGCTGAACAGCGCCTCGTTCAACGGCGCCAGGCTGGTCGGCCCCGCTGTCGCCGGGGTGCTGATCGCGCTGATCGGCACCGGCCCGGTGTTCCTGGTCAACGCGGCGTCGTTCGGCGCCGTCCTGTTCGGCCTCTACGCGATGCGGGCGGACGAACTGCACCCGGCCGACCCCGTCAAGCGCGCCAAGGGGCAGCTCCGCGAGGGCCTGCGCTACGTCCGCGGGCGCCGCGACCTGATGCTGGTCCTGATCCTCATCGGGTTCCTGGCCATGTTCGGCATGAACTTCGCCACCACGGTCGCGCTCGTCGCCAAGGAGGTCTTCCACACGGACGCGTCCGCGTTCGGGCTTGCGTCCAGCATGCTCGCGCTCGGCGCGCTCAGCGGCGCGCTGCTCGCCGCCAGGCGGGTGACCAAGCCGCGGCTGAGATTTCTGGTGGCGGTGGGTCTGCTGTTCGGCGCGCTGGAGGTCGCCACCGGCCTGATGCCGACGTACTGGTCGTTCCTTGTGTTGCTGGTCCCGACCGGCATCGCGATGATGACGATCATGACGGCGGCGAACGCGACCATGCAGCTGACCGTCGCGCCCGAGATGCGCGGACGCGTGATGGGCCTCTACATGTTCGTGTTCCTCGGGACGAACCCGCTGGGCGCGCCCGCGATCGGCTGGCTGTCCGAGCACTTCGGCGCCCGGACGGGCCTCGTCGGCGGCGGCCTGATCTCCGTCGTCGCGGCGTTCGCCGTCGGCGTGCTGGCCGTGCGGAGCGCGCCGGGACGGCTGACCGGAGAGGACGGCGCGATCCGTCCCGCGCTCGCCCGCCTCAGGGGCCGCGCCGCCGCGTCGGCCGGTTCGGGGGCACGTTCCGCCTGACGGCGTGACAACGGGTGCCATCTGCTGAAATGCTGGTCTGGTGGCCCTCCGGACGCTCCCATGAGGCTTTTTGTGGCGCTCGTGCCGCCACCGGACATTCTGGACGAGCTTGAGGAGGCCGTCCGACCGCACCGCGACGCGGTCCCCGAGCTGAGATGGACGCGGCGCGAGCTGCTGCACGTCACGCTCACGTTCCTCGGCGAGGTCGACGACCGCACCCTGGACCGGCTGCTTCCCAGGCTGGAGCGCGCCGTCGCCCGGCACGAGCGGATGTCGCTGTCGCTGGCGGGCGCGGGCGCGTTCCCCGGCAGCGGCACACACGCACGCGTCCTGTGGACGGGCCTGTTCGGCGACCGCCGCCGGGTGGCGCGGCTCGCCGCGTCGACCACGGCCGCCGGATGCCGCGTCGGGACGCTGCCCGACAAGCACCGGGGCTTCCGTCCGCATCTCACATTGGCGCGGTCCAGAAGGCCGGTGGACGTGCGTCCGCTCATGGAGTCGCTGTCGGCGTTCGCCGGCGCGCCGTGGACGGCGGGTTCCGTCCACCTGATGTGCAGCCACCTGCCCGGCAAGGACTACAGCCAGCTGACGTACGAGTCGCTGAAGACGTGGTCGCTGCGTCAGAGTTCGGGCGGCGGGGGCGCGGGACGGTCGGCGTCCGGCGGCCCCCAGGGCAGGCCGTAGCGTTCGCAGGCGCGGCGCAGCTCGTCCAGGTCGGGCGGGAACGTCACCTGGCGCAGCACCCGCCCGGCCGGGCTCCACACCACCAGGCGGGGCATCCGCTCGGTCGCCTCGTCGATGCCGACGCCGCCGACTCGGTCGCGGCCCAGGTCCCATTCGACCTTGCCGCGCCGGGTGACGACCGCGAGCCCGGCGGACGACACGCGAAGCTGCGAACGGTTGCGGTCGTACAGCCAGTAGCCGACGAGGCCGATGACCAGCCCCGCTGGCACCGACCAGGACGCCGTGGCGTTGAACCCGCCCAGCTCAGGGCCGAGCCACACCGCGCCCAGCAGCGCCACCGCCTGGCATAGCAGGACGCTCATCCCGTACGTCCCGACACGGGAGCGGCGGGTCGCGTCCAGGAGCGTGCCCGGCGCGGTCACCGGGCCGGGTGGTGCGGCGACGGAGAACGTGACGTCATGCTCGTCCGGACGGTCCGGCTGGGGCGGCACCGAAGCCTCCGGCCCGGCGGCGCCCTGCGAGGACACGGACGCGGTGGCCGGTTCGGAGTCGGTCAGCGTGGACACGGCGGAATGGAACGCGGCGCTGAGGTAGGCGTCGTACTCGGCGTCGTTGACCGGCAGCCCGGCGCGGCGGGCGGCGTCCCGCAGGTCGGTGCGGGAGATCCGCAGCGCCGACAGGGGTGCGGCGAAGAACTCGTCGCCCTCGGTGTCGTAGAGCCGGACCCAGGCGTGCCCGGCGATGGTCAGCAGCTCGATGCCGCCGATGCGGTCCTCCGGCATCTTCAGGACGACGTCGCCCGCGGCGTCCGCCCAGCCGAGCCCGCCCTCCGCGACGACCAGCCGCCCGCCGGGGACCTGCGCGAAGATCTCGGGCAGCCCCTCCAGGCCGTACTGCGGACGGCGTGGCGCCCGCGCCCCCGGCGTGATCACGCGGTAGCCGTGGTCGTCGAGGGCGTGCGCGAGCTGGAAGCCGTCCAGGCCGTGCGCGGGCAACCGGGCGACGAGCTCAAGGCGGTGCCCGAACGCGAGCGCGGCGAGGTCGGCGCGGCGCGGCTCGCCGCTCACCGGGTCGAGCCGCAGACCGGGACCGACGACGACCGCGGCGACGTCCCCGGCCCGCAGGTCCTGCACCTCGCGGCGGCGGCCAGGACGGGCCCGCACCAGCAGCCGCTCCGCCGTGATCGTCCAGCGGACCTGCGCGGCCCGCAGCAGCCGGCGGCGCGCCGCGAGGACGCCCGTGATCGCGGCGAGCGCCCAGCAGCCCGCGGCGAGTCTCGCGCCGAACTCGCCGGTGCCGTCCACCGCGATCCTGACGATCATGACGGTGCCGAGCAGGGCGGTGAGCACGCCGAGGAGGACGACCCGGCGGCGGCTGGGCAGCGGCTCGGGCGTGTCAAGCCGCTGCTCCTTGCCTTGCTCCCTGCGCGTCCCGACCTTGTCGGGGCTTTTATTCGATGTGGACGAGGGCGGCTCGTGGGCGGCGGCGAGCAGGGCGGCCTCCTGGTCCAGCAGGCGCTTCTCCGCCGCGTGGTCGCGTGGCAGAGGGCCGCCTCCTGGGACGTCGTCGTCCGGCGCTGGGACGCGCAGGGCCTCGTCCAGTGCCGGGTCCAGCAGATCGGTCGCCTCGCCGTCCAGCACGTGCATGGGTATGCCGAGGCGCCTCGCCGTCACGAACACGGCGAGCGGCTCCAAGCCCATCCCGGTCATCCCGCCCACCGCGGTACGGCCGAACCGGTGGAACACGGTCAGCACACCGTCGCCGGTCGTGATGGCCAGCCCGTCGATCCGGGACCGCTCGTAGGAGTCCATGCTCAGCCCGCCGGGCCCGATCCGTTCCAGACCTTCCGCGGACAGCCGCCAGTACGGCCGCGGACGGCGCCGTCGCGCCTCCGGCGCCGCGCCCAGCAGCCACGGGATCGCGGCGACGGCGCCGATCAGCCCGGCCCACAGCCACACCGGACGGATCGGCAGCAGCGCCAGCGCCACCGCGAGCAGGGCGAACGGTCCGGCGGCGACGGGACGCCACCGGCCGCCGGGCCCCGCCAGCCCCACCAGCTCATGCTCCACAGTCCGCATCCTCACACGGGTCCCCGCGGGCCCGTCGCCTCCTTCCGCGATCCCTCGCCGTCCGGAACCGACTTCCATCGTGCCGGTCAGGTCGGCCTGTCCACGCCGTCCGCTCGCCGCTCGCCGCTGTCCGTTCGCCGCTCGTCTCTGTCCGTTCGTTGCTGCTCGGCGACCGCGCGCCGTCGCCCGCCGCTGTTATCCGCCGCCCGACGACCTCCCGCGTCTGCGCAGCAGCCCGTAGCCGACGGCCGCCGCGATGGCGAGCGCGAGGAACAGCCCCATCTTGGTGTTCCTGGTGTCCGGTTCAACGTCGCCCGACGCTCCCGCGTTCTTCGGGCCCTTCTCACCGGACGGCGACGGGCGCGCTTCGTCCGGCAGTGGCAGCCGGTAGACCGGCTGGTTCTTGCCCTCGGACCCCACTAGCAGGGATGTGCCGTCCGCCGTGTAGGTCAACGATTCGCCTTGCGTCTGCAGTGGGATGTCGAGCGATTTCAGGGTCTTGCCTGGGCGTCCGTCCGGGCCCACCGAGTAGAGGCGCGCACCGAAGTAGGACCGGATTACGCAGGTGCGCCCGTCCGGGGAGAACGCGCCGTCGGTCGCCATGGCCGGTGCGTCCGCGACCTTCTGCATCGTGTTGGTTCCGCTGGTGCGGAGCTTCGCGGGGGCCTCGTACACCTTGCCGCCGAACAGCTTGCTGGCGATGTAGAGCCGGTTCGTCCGCGGATTGATCATGAACGTCTCGGCGTTGCGGGGGCCGTCCTGGTACTTGATCTTGAACGCGGTGGCCTGGATCGTCTGGCTCCTGAGCCGGGACGGCTCCCTGATCCGGTACACCGTCACGTACGGCCACGCGCCGCCGAGATTGTCGCCGATGTCCGCCACGAAGATGGCCGGGCGGCCGCGTCCGTCCTTGCCGAGCGCGATGCCCTCCCAGTCGCGGGCGCCCGCGCCGGCGAGCGTCAGCACGGCCCGGACCTCGCCGTCCCCGCCGAGCGCGTAGATCTTCGGGACGCCGCCCGAGTCGTTGTGCGTGTAGACGACGCCGGGATGCCGCCTGCTGGCCGCGAGCCCGCTGGACTCGGTGACCCGCGGGTCGCTGATCGTGAACGCCACCTTGTCGTCCCGCGCCGAACCCGCCGCGGCAGGAGCGAAGACGCAGACCGACGTCCCGGTGAGCACGAGGGCGGCTCCGGCGCGGACGGCGCGGACGGCCCGCCCTGAACGTCGTCCTCCATCCGGCCTGCCCGCGGAGGCTTCGCCCAGGCGGAGGCTCCGAGGATGAAGAACGTTCACTGGCATGCCTTGATCATCCCCGTTTCGCGCCCCGTCGATCATACGACCCGCGTCAGTTCAGCAGCGCACCGACGACCACGGCCAGGACGAGCGCGGTCAGCACGGTGGGAAGCAGCCAGCGGGGCGCGCGGTTCACGCTCCGAGCCTATTCGGCGCCATCGGCGGCCCGAACCGTCCGCCCATGAAATGCATCTCATCTGGCATGTGCGGATTGTTCGGGATAGTGCGCTCGCCGTTCGCCGACGACCCGGGGCCCGCCTCGGACGTGTTCATCACGCTGGGCGCGCTCGCTGAGGAGCGCGGCACGGACTCGGCCGGGCTGGCGCTCCTCGGCGGCTGGCCGGGGCTCGGCGGCTGGCCCGGCCTCGGGGGGCCGGGGGTCGGGGGGCACGAGAGCGGCTGCGGAGCCGCACCCGCGGTGGGCTGCCGCGTGGTGAAGGGACGCGGCCGCTTCTCGGGGGTCTGGCGGCCCGAGTTCCTCCCCGAGCTCGACCGCGCGCCGGTCGTCCTCGGGCACACGCGCTGGGCGACGCAGGGCTCGCCCGCCGAGGCGGACAACGCCAGCCCGATGGTCGTCCTCGGGACGGCCGCCGCGGGCGGCCCGTCCGCCGGTGTCGTCGCCACCCACAACGGCGACATCGACGTCGCCGACCTCCGGTCGCGCTTCGCGCTGCCGCCCGCCGCCGGAGCCACCGACAGCGAACCGATCTTCCAGCTCCTCGCGGGCTGCGACGGCCCGTCCGACGTGACCGCGGTACTGGAGGCCCTGGTCGGACGGGCCGCGCTCGTCTGGGTCGACCGCGACCGTCCGACCGAGGTGCATCTGGCCCGGGCCGCGCTCAGCCCGCTGACCGTTGCCGTGGACACCGCCCAGAACATCTACTGGGCGTCCAACCCGCGCTGGTTCCGGGAGGCCGAGCGGCACACGCGGGTGGAGTTCGCCACCGTCGTCATGCTCCGCGAAGGCACCTACCTGAAGGTCGGCATGGAACGCCGTCCAGGACGCCGCGACCTGCCCGAAGTGCTCGCGACGGCCAACTTCCAGCCGACGGCACGCGACACCGACCTGGACGACCGCGTCTGGACGGGCTTCACCCACGCCGACGAGGAATGCGACCGCGCCGGCCTGATCCACAGCGTCGTGGAACGTCTCGGCGGCACCGGCGGCCTACTCTCCGTCGCCTGAACCGCTCATGGCTGCGGGCGCCGGTGTGGTCAGAGGCGTTCGACGACGTAGTCGACGCAGGCGGTGAGCGCCTCGACGTCGTCCGGGTCGATCGCCGGGAACATGCCGATGCGGAGCTGGTTGCGGCCGAGCTTGCGGTACGGCTCGGTGTCGACGATCCCGTTGGCGCGCAGCGTCTTGGCGACGGCCGCCGCGTCCACGTCGTCGGTGAAGTCGACCGTCCCGACCACCTGCGAACGCTGCGCGGGGTCGACGACGAACGGCGCCGTGTACGACGTCTTCTCCGCCCACGTGTAGAGCCGCTGGGACGAGTCGGCCGTACGGGACGTCGTCCACTCCAGGCCGCCCTGGCCGTTCATCCACTCGATCTGCTCGGCGAACAGCAGCAGCGTGGCCACGGCTGGGGTGTTGTACGTCTGGTCCTTGGCGGAGTTGTCGACGGCGGTCTTCAGGTTGAGGAACTCAGGGATGTACCGGTCGGACATGGCGATCTCGTCGATCCGCGCAAGCGCCGCCGGTGACGCGAGCGCCACCCAGAGGCCGCCGTCTGCCGCGAAGCACTTCTGCGGAGCGAAGTAGTAGACGTCCGTCTCGGTCACGTCCACGGGGAGGCCGCCCGCGCCCGAGGTGGCGTCGACGAGCACGAGCCCGTCCCGCGCGATGGTGCCCGCCGGGCGCGCGATCCTCATCGCGACGCCGGTCGAGGTCTCGTTGTGGGTGAGGGCGTAGGCGTCCACGTCCTCCTCGGCCGACGGCTCCGGGTGCGTCCCGGGCGGGCCGGTGATGACGGTCGGGTCGCCCAGCCACGGCGCGCTCGTGGTGACCTTGGCGAACTTGCTGGAGAACTCACCGAACGTCAGGTGCTGCGACCGCTGCCGGACGAGCCCGAACGCGGCCGCGTCCCAGAACGCGGTGGTGCCGCCGTTGCCGAGCACGACCTCGTACCCCTCGGGCAGCGAGAAAAGCTCACCGAGGCCCTCCCGGACGCGACCGACGAGAGACTTCACCGGCTTCTGCCGGTGCGAGGTCCCGAGGTACGTCGAGCCGGACTCCGCGAGCGCCGCGAGCTGCTCCGGCCGGACCTTCGACGGACCGCATCCGAATCGGCCGTCCGCAGGCTTCAGATCGGCGGGAATGTCAATGGTGGGATTAGCGCTTTCGGTCACTCACCAGAGGCTACTTCACCCGTCGCACGGCCCAGGCAAGGAGGGTCACCAGCGCGATCGCGCAGGTGACGGCGATCACCGCGGGCGGGTAGATCCAGTCGTCGCCCCGGCCGTGGGCCTCCACGGCGGTGTCGACGGAGTCGTAGATCAGGAAGGCCAGGAAGAGCGCGGTGGCCGCGGCGGCGATCCGTCCCGACACGGCGTCGGTGCTGCGCCGCCGCTCCTCGCGCTCCGCCTCGTACCGCCGCGATTCCGCGGCGGCCTCCGGCCCCGCCGCCGCACTCATCGACGCCCTGCCCGACGACGCCGTGCCCGAAGGTTCCGTGCCCGGGAAAGGGGCGGGACGGGACGCGGCCGGGCCGATGTCGCCCTCCAGCGGCTCGTCGTGCTCGTCACCCATGGCGCCCATGATGGCAAAGGCGGCCGGGTCCCACGCACGGCCGCACGGCGGTCGGAGCCCGGAACGGGCCCGAAAGGGCAAGGCCCCCGGATCGAACCGGGGGCCTCGGGCTTGCTCGGAGGGACGAAAAAGGAGGGACGGGGGGACAGACGAGAGAGGGGGTCAGTGGGCGTGCCGCTTGAGGACCTCGGCGGCCCCAGTGACGTCGTCGATCGAACGGGTTCCAGGCCCGGTGTACCTGGCGCTCGGCCGGACGAGACGTCCCGTGCGCTTCTGCTCCATGATGTGCGCGGCCCACCCGGCGGTGCGGCCGCAGGTGAACATGGCGGGCATCATCGCGGTCGGGACCTCGGCGAAGTCCAGGATGACCGCGGCCCAGAACTCCACGTTCGTCTCGATCGGACGGTCGGGACGGCGCTCGCGCAGCACGGACAGGGCGGCGTCCTCCAGCGCCTTCGCGGCCTCGAAGCGCGGCGCGTCCAGCTCCCTGGCGGTGCGGCGCAGCACGCGGGCGCGCGGGTCCTCGGCGCGGTAGACGCGGTGGCCGAAGCCCATCAGCCGCTCGCCGGAGTCGAGGATGTCGGTGACGACCTTGCGGGCGTCGCCGATCCGCTCCACCTTCTCGATCATCGGCAGGACGCGGGCCGGGGCGCCGCCGTGCAGCGGTCCCGACATGGCGCCGATCGCGCCGGAGATGCAGGCCGCGACGTCGGCGCCGGTGGACGCGATCACCCGCGAGGTGAAGGTGGAGGCGTTCATGCCGTGCTCGGCGGCGGAGACCCAGTACGCGTCGATGGCCCGGACGTGCTTCGGATCGGGCTCACCGCGCCAGCGGACCATGAACCGCTCGGTGATCGTCCCGGCGGCGTTGATCCGCTCCTGCGGGACCATCGGGACGCCGATGCCGCGCGCCGACTGCGCGACGAACGACAGCGCCGTCACCGACACGCGGGCGAGGTCGGCGCGGGCCTCCTCGTCGGAGATGTCGAGCAGCGGCCGCATCCCGTACGCGGGGGCGAGGGTGGGGAGGGCGCTCTGCACGTCGACGCGCACGTCGCCGGACGTGACCGGCAGGACGTGCGGTTCGGCGGGGGTCAGGCCCGGGTCGAAGCTGTCGTCGACGAGGAGACCCCACGCGTCACCGAAGGAGACGCGGCCGACGAGTTCCTCGATGTCGACGCCCCGGTAGCGGAGGGCGCCGCCCTCCTTGTCCGGTTCGGCGATCTCGGTCTCGAAGGCCACGACCCCCTCGAGACCAGGTTTGAAGTCGGACATGTCGTCCTGCCTTTCGTCTCCAAGAGTGATAAGGCGGTGCCGTGCCATTGAACCCTGCCTGCCTTACCGTGCAGTACCCAGGGGTCCTGGGTGTTGCACAAGGACCAGGTGAGAGGGTCTGAGTCTGTGGATTACCCAACGCCCGACCCAGCCCGGACGCCCGATCCGGCCCGGCTCCGCAGATCCTACGAGGGGGGCGAATTGTCCGAGTCGGCGCTCCCCGCCGATCCGCTCGCGCTGTTCGCCGGGTGGTTCGCCGACGTGCACGCGTTCGGGCTGCCCGAACCGAACGCGATGGTGCTCGCGACGGCGTCCGGCGACGGCGTCCCGAGCGCGCGGACCGTCCTGCTGAAGGGGTACGGGCCGCAGGGGTTCCGCTTCTTCACGAACCTGACGTCCCAGAAGGGCCGCGACCTTACGGAGAACCCGCGCGCGGCGCTCGTGTTCCCGTGGCACGCGATGCACCGGCAGGTCCGCGTCGCCGGGCCGGTGGAACAGCTGTCGCGGGACGAGTCGGCCGCCTACTTCCGGACGCGCCCGTACGGCTCGCAGCTCGGCGCGTGGGCGAGCGAGCGGCAGTCGGGCGTCATCTCCGGACGGGACGTCCTGGAGCGCCGCTTCGCCGAACTGGCCGAACGCTGGCCCGAGGAGCCGCCGGACGCGCCCGCGCGGCCCGCGGACGCCATCCCGCTGCCGGACTTCTGGGGCGGCTACCGCCTCGTCCCGGAGTCGATCGAGTTCTGGCAGGGCCGCCGCGACCGCCTGCACGACCGCGTCCGCTACCGGCGGGCCACCCGGGGCGAGCAGGGGGAGTGGGTGAGGGAGAGACTGTCTCCGTGACACCGGAACAGCAGTCAACCCCCACCCACGCTCCTGACACCTCCGAACCCCCCAAGCCGCGGACCCCGCCGCGGACCCCGACCACCCCGTGAAGGCTCAGCGGAAGGCGCGGCACGGCGGCCGGCGCGGGGGGCTGCGCGGGCTCGCGATCGACACCCGGCCGCTGGCGCACCCCGCCTACCGGCGGCTGTGGGTCGGGCAGGGAGTGTCCTTCGTCGGATTCCAGGTCACCGCCGTGGCCGTCCCCGTCCAGGTGTACGACATGACCGGGTCGTCGTTCTGGGTCGGCGCGCTCGGCGTCGCCAACCTCGTCCCGCTGATCGTGTTCGGGCTGTGGGGCGGCGCGGTCGCCGACCACATGGACCGGCGCAGGCTGCTGTTCGCCTCGTCCTGCGTCATGTGGGCGGCCACCCTGCTGCTGTTCGCCCAGGCGCTGCTCGGCATCGAGAACCTCGGACTGATCATGGCGGTGGTCGCGGTCCAGGCCATCGGGTTCGCGGTGTCGTCGCCGGCCCGGAGTGCGATCATCCCCCGGCTGATCGAGGCGCCGCTCGTCCCGGCGGCCAACACGCTCAACTACACGGTCCTCATGGCCGGCGGGCTGGCCGGGCCGCTGTTCGCGGGCGTGATCCTCGCCCGCTGGGGCTACGGGGCGGCGTACGCGCTGGACGCCGTGCTGTTCACGGTCGCGCTGTACGCGGCGCTCCGCCTTCCGCCGATACCGCCGCTCGGCGACGTCGCCGGCGCGCCGGGCGTGCGGGCGGTGTTCGACGGCCTGCGCTACCTGGCCGGGCAGCCGGTCCTGATGATGTCGTTCGTCGTGGACGTCATCGCGATGGGGATCGCAATGCCGCGCGCCCTGTTCCCCGAGGTGGCCGAGACGCGCTTCGGCGGTGAGGGCGCGGTCGGGTACCTGTTCGCCGCGATAGCGGTTGGAGCGTTCCTCGGCGGGCTGTCGTCCGGCTGGATTGGACGCGTCCGCAAGCAGGGCATCGCGCTCGTCGTGTCCATCGTGGTCTGGGGGCTGGCGGTGGCCGCCGCCGGGCTGACCGGACGGCTGTGGCTCGCGGTGGCGCTGCTCGCCGTCGGCGGAGCGGCCGACCTGGTGTCGGCGGTGTTCCGCCAGTCGATGCTCCAGACGTACGCGCCCGACGAGATGCGCGGCCGTCTCCAAGGCGTGTTCACGGTCGTCGTCGCGGGCGGGCCGCGGCTCGGGGACGTCCGCGCGGGCGCGACCGCGAGCGTCACCGGCGCGACCGCGTCCTGGGTGGGCGGCGGGCTGGCCTGCGCGGTCCTGGTCGTCGTGGCGGCGTTCGCCGTCCCCGCGCTGCTCCGCTACGACACCCGCACGACCGAGAGCGTCGCAGGAGACCTGACGTCTCACCGAAGCCCCGAAGTGTCACCGGAGCGCTGACGTCTCAGCGCAGAGCCGATGCCGCCACCTTGAGATCGTCCAGGAGGCCGGTGTACATCGCGTCGCGGTCCTCGGCGCGCAGCACGGCGGACGGGTGGATCGTCGCGACGATCTGCACGTCGGCCCGGTCCGGCGGCTCGTCCCCGAGCTCCCGTCCGGCGGCCGGGGTGCCGATCGTCTCCAGGTCGGGGAGCGGGAGCAGGCGCCCGCGCAGCCTGGTCACGCGGAACGACGAGCCGAACAGCGCCTTGCCCGCCGTGGCGCCAAGCACGACCACGACGTCCGGGTCCACGAGCCGCAGCTCCGCCAGCAGCCACGGACGGCACGCGCGGACCTCGGCCGCGCTCGGCGGCTCGTGGATGCGCCGCTTCCCGCCGCCCTCCCGCCGCTTGAACTTGAAGTGCTTGACGGCGTTGGTGACGTAGACGTCGCCGCGCTCGATCCCCGCGTCGGCCAGCGCCCGGTCGAGGACGCGTCCGGCCGGGCCGACGAACGGACGGCCTTTGCGGTCCTCTTGGTCGCCGGGCTGCTCGCCGACGAACATGACCCGTCCGCCCGGAGAGCCCTCGCCGAAGACGGTCTGGGTGGCGTTCTCGTACAGCCCGCAGCCGCGGCAACCGGCCGCCGCGTGGCGCAGCTCGTCGAGATCGGACCGCCCCTCCGGGCTGTCCGGCAGGAAGGGTTCGGCGTCCTGGGAAGTTTTCGCGTTCATCTTGCGTTCCCACTACCCGGCTTCAGGGGGATATTCGCTGGGCCAGGCGATGAGAGGTCCAAGCAAGTAGACTCCTGATCATAAGACTGAGCACTTTTCCCGTCCGGCCTGTCCGCAGGAGAGCTGCCACGTGCCGGCCGGACGAGGACGCAAGGTGTTCACAAGGAGGGAGCTGTGACCTCACACGGCCTGATCGATACCACGGAGATGTACCTCCGGACGGTTTTCGAGCTCGAAGAAGAGGGGATCATTCCTCTTCGCGCGCGCATCGCGGAGCGGCTCTCGCAGAGCGGCCCGACGGTGAGCCAGACGGTCGCGCGGATGGAGCGCGACGGCCTGTTGCGGGTCGAGGGCGATCGGCATCTCGAACTGACCGAGAACGGCCGCGGCCTCGCCACCCGGGTGATGCGCAAGCACAGGCTCGCCGAATGCCTGCTGGTCAACGTGATCGGGCTGCCCTGGGAGGACGTCCACATCGAGGCGTGCCGCTGGGAGCACGTCATGTCGGAGGACGTGGAGCGCCGCCTCGTCTCCCTGCTCGACAACCCGACCACCTGCCCGCACGGCAACCCCATCCCCGGCCTGGACGAACTGGGTGGGCACGGCGACGACAGCGACTCCGCGCTGCTGTCGGTGATGACCGCCATCGCCAGCCCCGCCGGCGCCGGCGCCGTGATCCGGCGGATCAGCGAGCAGGTGCAGAGCGACAGCGACCTGATGCTTAGACTCAAGCAAATAGGGATACAACCGGGACGAGAGGTGACGCTTCGGGCGACCGATGACGGGGTGCAGGTGATCAGTGACGACGAGGCCGACAGTCCCGCGACGGAACTGCCGCGCGACATCGCCGAGCACGTCTTCGTCAGCAGGCGCTGACACGGTCGGCGTGCGTGCGGCGGGGGTGCGCGCGGGCGCACCGGCGGGTGCGGGAGCGGGCGTACGGGGCGCCGTACCGAAGGTCTATACCGAAGATCTCCATAGCAGCGGGCCTTTCGGGCGTATCCCGACGGCGGGTTCGTCGTTCAATACGACGGAAGACGTACACGCGGCAGCCGCGCCGCGACGCCCGGTGATCATCGCGCGGGGCGGCGGCGGATGGCCGTGCCGGGAGAATGCGGTCACCGGCGGGCCCGCTACTGGTATCGGGATGGGGAGATGAAGCACTGGGGGGAAGCGCCTGACGAGGCGCATCTGCCACCCGAGACCGTCCTCAACCAGATGGAGATGGCGGTCATCGTCTGCGACCGCTTCAGCAACGTCATCTACGGCAACGCCTTCGCCCGCCAGCTGTTCGGGTTCGGCGGCGACGACATCATCGGCCACTCCATCCTCTCCCTGGGCATCGCCGAAGAAGACCACGAGCAGGCCACCGAGCTGGCCAAGCACGTCCTCAAGGGCGGTGTGTGGGAGGGCACGTTCTGCAACCTGCGCATCGACGGCACCACCGTCTACACCCGCGCGCACGCCGTTCCGCTGCGTCACCCGTCCGGCGCCGTCGATGGCGTCGTCATCTTCGCGCGCGAGGCGCTCCGCTCCAACCAGCGTGAGCAGGACCGCTACGGCCTGATGGAGCGCATCGGCGAACGGCTCGCCGGGTCACTTGAGCTGGAGAGCACGCTCCGCCGCGTCGCCGACACGCTCGTCCCGCAGTTCGCCGACCACTGCTTCATCGACCTCTACAGCGGCGACCGGCTCTACCGTCGCGTGTCGCGGCACGCGGGCGGGTGGGAGCCGCCTCCCGGGACGTGGGCGGAGGTCGGCGAGCCCGTCCACTACCCGCCCGGGCACTTCAGCGAGAAGGCGATGAGCCGGCGCGACGCCGTCCTCGTCGAGGACATGGTCCAGCACCGGTTCTCCGCGCCGACGGAGTCGTCCAAGCGGCTCGGCGACGCCATGGGCATCACCTCGGTGATCTCCGCGCCGCTGCTGGTGCGCGGTGAGCTGCTCGGCGTGATGAGCCTCGCGCTGTCGAACCTGTCCAAGCGGCCCGACCCGCACTACGACGGCTTCGACCGCGACCTGCTCGGCGCCATCGCCAGCCGCGTCGCGCTCGCCGTCGACAACGCGCTGCTGTTCGAGGAGGAGCGCGACACCGCGCTCGCGTTCCAGAAGCACCTGCTGCCCGGCGACCGTCCGCCCCGGCTGGACGGCCTTCAGATCGCCTGGCGGTACGAGCCGGCCCGTCCGCTGGAGTCGCACGGGCACGGCATCCAGACGCAGGTCGGCGGCGACTGGTACGACGTCATCCCGCTGTCGGCGGGCCGCGTCGGCCTCGTCATCGGCGACGTCGAGGGCCGCGGCGCCCGCGCCGCCGCCGTGATGGGCCAGCTCCGCGCCGCGCTGCGCGCCTTCGCGCAGGACGACAAGCCGCCCGCCGACATTCTCCGCAAGCTGGACGAGTGGGTCCGCACGATGACGCGGCCCGAGCGGATGCGGTCCGGCTGGAACAGCGACGACCTCGTCCGCCCGCCGCTCGTGTCCTGCACCTACTTCGTGTACGACGCGTGGTCGCGGGTGCTGGAGTTCGCCAACGCCGGGCACGACCCGCCGATGCTGATCGTGGACGGCCAGGTCAGCGAGCTGTCGTTCGAGAGCCAGGGCGGCATGCTCGGCCTGCGCGCCCCCGGCATGGGCGGCGAGATCCTGTTCAACGAGGAGACGACGGAGCTGAAGCCCGGCTCCACGCTCGTCCTCTACACCGACGGGCTCATCGACCGCAGGCCCAAGGACGACGGCGACTACTACACCCGCGAGGAGTCGCGGGAGCGGGTCCGCGCGGCCGTCGCGAAGGTCGCGCGCGGCGGCGTGGAGACGATCGCGAACGCCGCCTACGACGCCGTTCCCGGCGACATCGCCGACGACGTCGCGATCGTCGTGATCCGCACCGCCGGCGACGAGCTGGCGGTCGAGGAGCGCACCTTCACCGCCGAGCCGATCATGGTGTCGGAGGCCCGCCGGATGGCCGCCGACGCGTTCGCGTCCTGGGGGATGCTGGACGAGCAGTCCGAGCTCGCCTGCCTGCTCGTCTCCGAGGTCGTCACGAACGTCGTCCTGCACGCCACCGCGACGCCCGCGCCGCGCCGCGAGATGGTCGTCCCGGTCCCGGCCGGGCAGCCGGGGCGCGGCGGGGAGCCGCTCAGCGCGCCGCCCGCCGTGCAGTTCAACACCGACTTCGGCGCGGGTTCGCTCGACGGCGATCCGTTCGAGGGTGGTTCGTTCGACAGCGGCTCGTTCGACCGGGGCTCGTTCGACGGCGGCGCTTTCGACGAGGACGACTGGAACCTCGGCGCCGGTCTCGGCCGCCGCGAGCCGCCGACCAAGGAGTTCCGGCTCCGGCTGCGCCGCGGCGCGGACGCGATCTGGGTCGAGGTGTTCGACGCCGACATGCGGCTGCCGCGCATCCGCAGTGCGGGCGAGACCGACGAGGGCGGGCGCGGGCTCTACCTCGTCGACCAGCTCGCGACCCGCTGGGGCGCGCGGCCGACGTCCGACGGGAAGGCCGTCTGGTTCGAGCTCCCGCTGACGCCCTGACGTCATGCGGGCGTGGTCGGTCGAGAGTCCCGCTCCGATCTCGTCGGGCCCGCTCCGGCGTGCCGACCGCGACGTGCCGTCCCCTGGGCCGGGGGAGCTGCTGGTGCGCGTCCTGGCCTGCGGCGTCTGCCGGACGGACCTGCACGTCGCCGAGGGCGACCTGCCCGTCCACCTGCCCGGGGTGACGCCTGGCCACGAGATCGTCGGCGAGGTCGTCGCCGCGGGCGCCGGTTCGCTGCACGGCGCCGGAGACCGCGTCGGCGTCGCGTGGCTGCGTGGGACGTGCGGCGCGTGCCGGTTCTGCCGTCGCGGCGCCGAGAACCTGTGCCCGTCGTCGGTGTACACGGGCTGGGACGCGCACGGCGGCTACGCCGAGTACGCCCTGGCCGTCGACGCCTACGCCTACGCGCTGCCGTCCGAGCTGGACGACGTCCGCGCGGCGCCGCTGCTGTGCGCGGGCATCATCGGCTACCGGGCGCTGCGCCGCGCCGACGTCCCGCCGGGCGGGCGGCTCGGTATCTGGGGGTTCGGCGGGTCCGCGCACCTCGCCGCGCAGATCGCTCTCGCGGAGGGCGTCGACGTGCACGTTTTCACGCGCAGCCAGGCCGCTCGCGAGCTGGCCCGGGAGCTCGGCGCGTCCTGGGCGGGCGACTCGTTCGACGCCACTCCCGCGCCGCTCGACTCGGCGATCATCTTCGCGCCGGCGGGGGAGCTGGTCCCGGCGGCGCTGGAGCGCCTCGACCGCGGCGGGACGTGCGCCATCGCGGGCATCCATCTGAGCGACGTGCCGTCCCTGGACTACCAGCGGCATCTGTTCCAGGAGCGTCAGGTCCGGTCGGTGACGGCGAACACCCGCGCGGACGGTGAGGAGTTCCTGACGCTGGCCGCCCGCCTGGACGTCGCCGTCACGACCCGCGAATACGCGCTGGACGACGCCGACCGCGCCCTCGCCGATCTGGCCGCCGACCGTTTCACCGGCGCGGCCGTCCTGGTTCCGTAGGCTCTCGGCCCGTCAGGGGATGGGTTCGGCGGCGACGTGCGCCCACGACTGGGTGAACCACAGTTCGCCGCCGATGATGCGGGGTTTCGCGCCCGTCCTCGGTCCGCCGTCCACTTCGGCGACGAGGGCCTCCCGGATGCGGTCGGCGGTCGCGTCGTCGCACGCGCCCGCGAGCCACGGCTCCACCGGACGCTCCACGGTGAACACGTCCAGGCGGCGGATGCTCCCGCCCGCCGAGGTGATCATCTCGGTGAGCCGGGCGATGGACGGGGTGCCGGGATGGTCGGGGTCGCGGAGCCGCTCGATGCGGTCCCGGTCGGGGCCGGTGAGGTTGCCGCGGACCAGATCGGCGATGACCACCCGCCCGCCGGGGCGGCACACCCGCAGCAGCTCGCGCAGCACATGGTCGGGGTCGCCCAGGTTGTAGAGCGAGAACCGGGCCGTCACCAGGGAGAACGTGTTGTCCCTGTACGGCAGGGCGGTGGCGTCCGCCTTGATCGTGGGGCGGTCGGGGTCGGCGGGACGGGGCCGCGGGTCCTCGCGGGTGGTGGCCGCCGGGGGCGGGGAGTCGCCGTCGGTGATGCGGACCGGTCCAGTTCCGAACTCGACCGTCGCCATGCGGCGTGACGTGCCTGGCGCCGGCTCGGCGGGGGCGGGCATCGCGTCGACGGCGGTCAGGTGGCGTACCTGCGGGCTGAGCGCGGCGGGCATCGGGCCGTGGCCGCGCGCGACGTCCAGGCACACGTCGTCCTGGGCGGGTTCGACGAACTCCAGCAGGCGTCTCAGATGCGGGGCGATGGCGCCGCCGGCGCCGTGCGCGGGGGACGCGGGATGGTGCACCGGCGCTGAACCTTTTTCATCCTGCCTGTCCGCGGTGGCCTGGCTCGCGCCTGCCTGCCGTGGATGAAAAGTGTTCACCTGTGCGCTCCCTCGCTCGGGCCGGCCTCGCCGGACGGGGTACCGCTCGCGTCCGGCGGGGACGGCGAACGGGCGTGAAGCCGGTTTCGCCAGTTATGACTCTCTGCCGGGGCGGTAAGTTCGGTGCGCGCCGGACGCAATTCGCAGGGCGTTCACTCAAGTGCGCAGGTGGTCGCCGTAGAGCGTCAGCACGACCAGCACGAACACGGTGATCACCGCGATCCTGGTGGGCATCGGCAGCCGGAGCCGCACCGCGGCCCAGCGCACGCAGAACGCGGCGAGGAGTGACACGACGACGAGGGCGAGGATGCCTTCCATGGTCACCTTCCGTCCGAGGGGAGTGCCGCCTCCTTGAACCATAGACGTGTAAGGAGAGGGTTACCCGGGTCTCGGCGGTGCGGGACGGTCCGGATAATCTCCATTTGTGGCAGATGCGATGGAAGTAGACGGCAGGGGCGAATCCGGCGGCGGGGAGAGGCTCGACGGCCTCATGACCAACCTGGCGCGCGGCCGGATCGCCGTCGGACTCGCGGCGCTGGCCGTCCCGAAGCTGACCGTGCGGCTGATGGGCCTGGGTTCGGGCGCCGACGCGGGCCGCGACTACCTGGTCCGGGCGTTCGGGGCCCGGGAGATCGCGCTCGGCGCCGGCTACCTGCTCAGCGGCGACGACTCCGGACGGCGCCTGTGGACGCGGCTCGGCCTCGCCGTCGACACCCTGGACGTGCTGAGCGCCGCCAAGACCCGTCCCGGCCTCCCGCTGTGGGTCACGGCGGGCGCGGTGGGTATCGCAGGCGGGGCCGCGGGGATCGGCGCCGCGAAGACCGCCCGCGACCTTCTCGGCTGACGACCGGGGCCGGTTTCGACACCGGCCGTGAGGCCCGCCACGACCCCGCCGGTGCGGGTGATCCCGCCGGGCACGTGGGTACACCCCTCTCCGTTCATCCGGGGGTGGCCCGAAGACCGCAGCGAAGCGAGGATCTTCGGGCCACCGGCCCGGGGGTCTGGGGGTCGCCCCCCAGGAAGGTAGGGCGGCATGACGGCTGGGGCGGAGCGTGCGGGGCGGGTGGCGGACGAGCGGGCGATGCCGAAGGGCAGGGACCTCTACGTCGTCCTCGGCGCGCTCATGCTGGCCATGCTGCTCGCCGCGCTGGACCAGACGATCGTGTCCACGGCGCTGCCGACGATCGTCAGCGACCTCGGCGGGCTGAACCACCTGTCGTGGGTCGTGACGGCGTACCTGCTCGCGGCGACCGCGTCGACGCCGCTGTGGGGCAAGCTCGGCGACCAGTACGGGCGCAAGCGGCTGTTCCAGACGTCCATCGTCATCTTCCTGATCGGGTCGGCGCTATGCGGCATCGCGCGGGACATGACGGAGCTGATCGTCTTCCGCGCCCTGCAGGGCCTCGGCGGCGGCGGGCTGATGGTGCTCGCCGTCGCGATCGTCGGGGACGTGGTGCCGCCCCGCGACCGCGGCCGCTACCAGGGGCTGTTCGGCGCCGTGTTCGGCGTGGCGAGCGTGTGCGGGCCGCTGCTCGGCGGCTGGTTCGTCGACAACCTGTCTTGGCGCTGGGTGTTCTACATCAACGTGCCGATCGGGATCGTCGCGCTGCTGGTGATCGCGGCGGTGCTGCACGCGGCGGGCGAGCGCGAGCGGCACCGCATCGACTACCTCGGCACGCTGCTGATCGTCGGCTGGGCGGTCGGGCTCGTCCTGATGACGACGTGGGGCGGGACGACCTACGACTGGCTGTCCGCGCCGATCATCGGGCTCGCCGCCGGGTCGGTCGCGCTGATCGCGGTGTGGCTGCTGGTGGAGCGGCGCGCCGCCGAGCCGATCATGCCGCCGCGGCTGCTGGCGAACCCGGTGTTCTCGCTGGGCGCGGCGATCAGCTTCGCGGTCGGCTTCGCGATGTTCGGCGCGCTGACGTTCCTGCCGATCTTCCTTCAGGTCGTGCACGGGGTGTCGCCGACGCTGTCCGGCGTGCACCTGCTGCCGATGATGCTCGGGATGCTGGTCGCGTCGATCGGGTCCGGGCAGCTGATCAGCCACTACGGCCGCTACAAGCTGTATCCGGTGGTCGGGACGCCGCTGATCGCGCTGGCCCTGTACCTGTGCTCGCGGCTGGACGAGGACGCGTCCACCCTCACGATGAGCCTGCGGTTCGCCCTGCTCGGCTTCGGGCTGGGGCTGGTGTTGCAAGTGCTGGTCATCGCCGTCCAGAACGCCGTGTCGTACGAGGACCTGGGGGCGGCGACGTCCGGTGTCACGTTCTTCCGGCAGATCGGGGGGTCGTTCGGCGTCGCGGTGTCCGGCTCCATCTTCAGCAACCAGCTGGCCGGGCATGTCGAGGATCTGGCGCGGATGCTGCCGCCGGGGTTCGATCCGTCCGCCGTCCAGGGGAACCCTGGGCTGCTCGACCGGTATCCGGCCGAGGTGAAGGACGGCGTCCTGCACGCCTATGCGCAGTCGATCGATTCGGTGTTCCTGTGGGCCGTCCCTGTGGCGGCGGCTGCGTTTGCTCTGAGCTGGTTCTTGCGTGAGGTTCCGCTGCGGGCTACCTCGCAGACGCGCGACTACGGCGAAGGGTTCGGCGCTGCGCCTACCGTCCGGTCGTCCAGGCATGAGATAGAGCGTGCGCTGAGCCAGCTCATGCGGAAGGACCCGAAGGCCCTCGAACTCTACGACCGGCTGGGTTCGCTCTCGGGCGTCGCGCTTCCGGCGGGCAGCATGTGGGCGCTGTGCCGGATCGCCAAGGACGGGACGGTCACCGGCCAGGAGCTCGCCGAACGCGCGGGTGTCAGCGTCGAGCACGGCCGCCCGTTCGTCGACCGGCTCGTCGACTCGGGGTACGTCCGGCGCGTCGACGGGACGCTCGCCATCACCGGCTCTGGGCAGGCCGTCGCCGAGCGGCTGTTCACCGTCCGCCGCGAGGGCCTGGCCCGCCACCTGGACGGATGGTCGCCCGAGGAGCATCCCGAGCTGACGGTCGTCCTCCGCGACCTCGCGGAGGCGTCGCTCGGCGACGAGGCGGACGGCGAGCGCTGCCTGCGCCCAGCCGCCGGGACCGGCGCGGGGTCCGCCGGGGGCGGAACGGCGGGGTCCGCCGGGGGTGGAACGGCGGAGTCCGCCGGGGGCGGGACGGCGGGGTCCGCCGGGGGTGGGACGTAGCGTGTCGCGCCTCATATCGCTTTGGACGCCCCGCGATGTAACCTCGTAATCGACTAACCGAATCTCGCTCGGTTTCGGGACGGTACCACCCCACAACTTGGAGGCGCAGTGGCCGAGGCGTACATCGTCGGCGCGGTCCGGACCCCCGTCGGCACCAAGAAGGGCGGCCTGAAGGACGTCCACCCCGCCGACCTCGGGGCCCACGTGCTCAAGGAACTCGTCAACCGCACCGGCGTCGACCCGTCCGCGGTCGAGGACGTGATCATGGGCTGTGTCATGCAGGTCGGCCCGCAGTCCCTCGACATCGCCCGCACGGCGTGGCTGTCGGCGGGGCTGCCGGAGTCGGTGCCCGGCGTGACCATCGACCGGCAGTGCGGGTCGTCCCAGCAGGCGATCCACTTCGCCGCGCAGGGCGTGCTGTCCGGCACCCAGGACCTCGTCGTCGCGGCCGGCGTCGAGCAGATGGCGATCGTCCCGATCGGGTCGTCCGTCGCCATGGCGCTGGAGAAGGGCATGCCGTTCCCGTTCGGCGAGGGCTGGGTCGAGCGGTACGGCATGCAGGAGATCTCGCAGTTCCGCGGTGCCGAGATGATGGCGGAGAAGTGGGGCTACAGCCGCGAGGACCTGGAGAAGTACGCGCTGGAGAGCCATCAGCGCGCCGCCAAGGCGATCGAGGCCGGCTATTTCGACCGGGAGATCGCGCCCATCGCCGGCGTCACGAAGGACGAGGGCGCCCGTCCCGACACCACCCTGGAGAAGATGGCGGGCCTGAAGGCGCTGCGCGACGGCGGCCGGATGAGCGCCGCCGTGGCCTCGCAGATCTCCATCGGGTCGTCCGCGGTGCTGATCGCGTCCGAGGAGGCGGTCAGGCGGCACGGCCTCACGCCGCGCGCCCGCGTCCACACCCTCGCGGTGTGCGGCTCCGACCCCGTCTACATGCTGACCGGCCCCATCCCGGCGACGGAGAAGGCCCTGGACCGCGCCGGGCTGAAGATCGGCGACATCGACGTCTTCGAGGTCAACGAGGCGTTCGCGCCGGTCCCGATGGCGTGGGCGCACGACACCGGCGCGTCGCTGGAGAAGACCAACCCCAACGGCGGCGCGATCGCGCTCGGCCACCCGCTCGGCGCCACCGGCGGCGTGCTGATGACGAAGCTGCTCCACGAGCTGGAGCGCACCGGCGGCCGCTACGGCCTGCAGACGATGTGCGAGGGCGGCGGCCAGGCCAACGCCACGATCATCGAACGCCTGTGACGACCTCGCCTCCGCGCCCGGGCGGGTACGAGACGATCCTGTACGAGGTCTCCGACCGGGTCGCGCGCGTCACGCTCGACCGGCCGGAGGCGCGCAACGCGCTCAACGACCAGATGATCGGCGAGCTGCTGGACGCGTTCGAGCGGGCGAAGCGCGACGACGCCGTGCGGGTGATCGTGCTGACGGGCGCGGGGGACAGGGCCTTCTGCGCCGGCGCCGACCTCGGCGCTGGTCTGGGCGGTTTGGGCGGGCTCGGCGGGCTCGGCGGCGGGCCCGGTGTCGGTGGGCTCAGCGGGCCCGGCCGGAGCGGGCCGGACGTGGACGAGATTCGGCAGAGCGCGCCGTTCCGCCTGTTCACGGCCTTCCCCAAGCTCGGCAAGCCCATCATCGCGCGGCTCGCCGGGCACGCCGTCGCGGGCGGCCTCGGCCTCGCGGCAGCCTGCGACCTGGTGATCGCGGCGGACGACGTCAAGCTCGCCACCCCCGAGGTCAACGTCGGGCTGTGGCCCATGATGATCATGGCGATCATCGACCGGAACGTCGCGCCGAAGCACGCGTTCAAGCTGTACTACACCGGCGCCCGCGTCACCGCCGCCGAGGGCCGCGACATCGGGCTGGTCACCGAGGTCGTCCCGCGCGCCGACCTGGACGCCCGCGTGGACGAGCTGGCCGGTGCGATCGCGTCCAAGAGCCCGCTCGGCCTGCGTCGCGGGCGCGACTCGTTCTTCGCGATCGAGGGCCGTCCGCTGGAGGACCAGATCGCCCACCTGCTGTCGGAACTGGTCGGGCTCGCCGGCACCGAGGACGCGAAATAAGGCATCACGGCCTTTTTGGAGAACCGTCCACCGGATTTCCGAGGCCGCTGACCCGACCCGGCCCTCGGCGGGTATCGGCGTGGGCTCGGGCGGCGAAGAAACCGTTGACCTGGGCCTGTTGCTCGGCGTCGAACGCGCTCTTCGGAATGAACGTTGCGGGGTGCCCGCCCAGATAGAACAGCCAGAATTCCCGCGTGCTCTTGATTTCGGAGAACAGGGACCATGAGGTTGTGCTCGTCGTCAGATCGGTTCGGTATTCGCATCCGTCGGCGGTCAGCCGCATCGTCGTGGGCACGCACATGTACACGGCCAACTTGCGGAGGCGCAGCCGGAGCGACCAGGCCGATCCCAGTGGAACCGCGACCGCCAACACCAGCATGGCGGCGCCCAGCCACGGGTACTCGACGGAGAAGCAGAAAACCGCGGCACCGATCAGAAACAACGCCTTCAGTGCATAGGGCCCCGCGAGTTGCTCATTGAGGCCGTGACAGTACGCGCGCGCCGCCTCGTCGGGCGTGGGCTCATAACTGACCGTGATTCCACCGTCGCCGATATTCACTTCGCTCTGTCCACTTTCCGGGTCGTCCAGCGCGGGGAATCATCATTCAGCGCTTCGTCCCAGCGCGCAAGCCCGCGCCAGCCCACGCAAGCCGACGATCCCGGCCGAGCCCGTGCGAGCCGGTCAGCGGGTGGTGGCGCGGGTCTCGGTAGGGGTGCGGCCGAAGCGGGCGCGGAAATGGCGGGCGAAATGGGCCTGGCTGGAAAAGCCCCAGCGGTAGGCGATGTCGGCGATGGTGGTGCCCGCGGCGCCGGGGGCGGTGAGGTCGTCGTGGGCGCGCTGGAGGCGGCGTTCGAGGATGTGCCGGGACGGCGTCGTCCCCGCCGACTCGAAGATCCGGCCGAGATGCCGGACGGACACGCCCATCACCCCCGCGACCTGGCCGGGCGTGAGGCAGGCGTCGTGCAGGTGCCGGTCGATGTAGTCCTCGGCGACGATGAGCTGGGTCTGGTAGGCGGCGGGCGCGGCGCGTCCGCCGGAACGCTCGGTGGCCAGCAGCCGGATCAGGTCGAGGACGGTCCCGCGGGCGCTCTCCGGCCCCGCCGCGCCCGGGTTCTCCAAGACGGACCGCAGCGCCACGACCAGTTCGCCCTCGCGGGACGTCCCGCGCCCGAACAGCATCGGCCCCTGGACGCCGCCCGCCATGCATTCCTCGACGAACCGGTCGCGCGGGATGTCGACCAGGAACTGCCGCATGGACGAGGAGAACCCGAACAGGTACGGACGGCGCGTGTCGTACACGACGAGGTCGCCGGCGGTGGCGGCGAGGCAGCCGTTCTCGTGGAGGAAGACCGCCTCGCCCTTGAGCAGCAGCGTCGCGAACACCGAGTCCTTCGGCGTGGACCTGGCGACCTTGGGGGTGCGTTCGACGGCGTGCGCGTTCCCGCTGATCTCGGCGAGCCGGACGTCCCCGAGCCGGAAGTTGGCCTGCCGGGCGAGCAGCCCCCGCTCGGAGTAGGAGGAGCAGGACAGCCCGACCAGCGCCCTGCGGTTGTAGTCCTCCCAGAACTCGATGCGCTCGCGCGGGTCGACGTCCTCCGTGCTGGCCTCGGAGATCATCTGGGCTGGTGCCGGCATGGTGCGCTCCTCCCCGGGTCGGCTGGGTCCTCCTGCCTGGTGAGAGCCTATGTGGTGAGGGGCGTCATACCGCCAGATATCCTCCGTCCACCGGAAGGATCGCGCCGGTGACGTAGGACGCGGCGGGCGAGCACAGGAACGCCACCGCCGCCGCGACCTCCCGCGGGCGGCCGTACCGTCCGGCCGGGATGCGGGCCCGGACGGCCTCCGCGGCGGGCGGGTCGTCCAGCAGCCCGCGGGCCAGCGGCGTCACGACGAAGCCCGGCGCGACCGCGTTCACCCGGACGCGGTCGTCGGCGTACTCGGCCGCCAGCGAGCGGGTGAGCTGCGAGATCCCGCCCTTGCTCGCGCTGTAGGCGGGCCGGTCGCGGCTGCCGGAGTAGGCGAACATCGACGACACGTTGACGATCGCGCCCCCGCCGCGCGCGAGTCCGTCCGCGCCGCCGCGCGCGAGGCCGGGGCGGGCGGCCTGGCAGGCCACCATCGTCGCGGTCAGGTTGATCTCCAGGACGCGGCGCCAGCGTTCGAGGTCGTACTCGTCGCGGTCGTGGCTGACGCCGGCGCAGTTCACCAGGGCGTCCAGCGGGCCGGCGTCCCCGATCAGCTCGGTGAGGCCGCCACCGTCCAGCACGTCGTGCTCCACGACGCGGACGCCGGGATGGTCCGGCAGCTCGCCGGCGTCGTCGGGGCGCAGGCCGAGGGCGATGACCTCGGCGCCGAGGTCGGCGAACAGCACCGCGGTCGCGGACCCGATCCCGGACGTGCCGCCGGTCACGAACGCGCGCCGCCCGGCGAACAGCCCCGCCGCGAACCCCTCGGCCCCTGCCGCGAACCCCCCGGCCCCGGCCCCGAACGCACCTCCGCCCGCCGCGAACCCACCGGCGCCCGCCGCGAAGCCGCCGGGTCCTGCCGCGAAGCCCTCGGTCATGGCCGCACCAGCACCTTGATCTCCTCCATGGTGTTCATCAGCGTCTCGAACCCGTCGCGGACGACCTCCGCCAGCGGGACGACCGAGGTGACGATGGACGTGAAGTCCATGCCCTCCTCGGCGGCGAGCCGGATCAGCTCGGGATGGCAGTCCCGGTACCCGACCGACCCGATGATCGACTGCTCGTTGTTGACCAGGGTGAACGCGTCCACGGTGACCATGCCGCCGAGGCCGAGCAGGACGACCCGGCCCCCGCGGCGGGTCGCGTCGAGGCAGTCGCGCAGCGTCCGCTCGGCGCCGACCGCCTCGAACGCGACGTCGGCGGCCCCGGGCGGCAGCTCCCCGGCGTCCACGGCCCCGACCGCGCCGAGACGGCACGCGAGGGCGCGGCGGCTCGGCGACGGATCGCATGCGATCACCCGTCCCGCCCCGTACCGGACGGCCAGCTGCACGACGAGGAGCCCGATCGGGCCGAGCCCGACGACCGCGACCGTCTCGCCGTCCTGGAGCCCTGACCGGCGCACCCCGTGCAGCGCGACCGCCGCCGGCTCGAACACGGCCGCCTGCTTCAGCGAGACGCCGTCCGGCAGCCGGTGCAGCATGTAGGACGGCAGGACGGCCCGTTCCGCGAGCCCGCCGTCGCCCATCAGCCCGGCGAACCCGAAGTGGCGGCACAGGTTGTACTCCCCGGCGAGGCAGCGGGCGCAGTCGCCGCAGCGGTAGTGCGGCTCGACCGCGACCCGGTCGCCCGGACGGAACCCGGACACGCCGGGCCCGACCTCGGCGACCGTCCCGCTGAACTCGTGCCCGAGCGTCAGCGGCGCGGCCCGTCCCGACTCCGGATGCGGCTCGCCGACCGGGATGGCGTGCGGGCCGTCCGCGTATTCGTGCAGGTCGCTGCCGCAGATCCCGCAGTACGCGACCGTGACCATGACCTCTCCGGGGCCCGGGGCGGCCGGCGCCACGTCCTCGACCCTGACGTCCCGCGCCCCGTACCAGACGGCCGCTCTCACGCGGTCACCCCTCTCCGCCGCAGGACGGCGGGGGCCGTCTCGCGGAGCCCGAACGATAGCGCCACGACGATCGCCGCCCCGCCGGCCGCGATGAACATGGCGGCCTGCAATCCCCAGACGTCGGACGCGCGGCCCGCCACCAGCGGCCCGAGGAACCCGCCCGCCAGCTCGCCCACGCCCATGATCACGCCGAGCGCGGTGGCGAGCGCGGCGCGCGGGACGGTCTCGGCCGGGATCGTCGCCATGAACAGCGTGAAGCAGCCGAGGCCGGTGTAGGTGAGGATCATCAGGGTGCCGAGCAGCACCGGGCTCTCCACGTACACGACGGCGATCGGGCAGAACACGGCCAGCACGGTGAAGCCGGTCAGCGCCTTCCGCCGCCCGATCCGGTCGGAGATGCCCGGGGTCGCGAACCCCCAGAGCACCCACGCGACGCCCAGGCACGTCATGACGGCGCTCATCGTCCCGGAGCCCCAGTCCTTCTCGTCCGTGAGGTACTTGGGCGTGAACGTGATCAGCGTGACGAACCAGGTCAGGTAGCAGGGCGCGATCAGCATGCAGATCACGACGTTGCGGAGCCGCAGCACCTCCCTGACCGGGACCTTCGGCACCTTGACCGCCTCGGCGTCCGTCCGCCGCGCGGCGTCCGCCCGCCGCGCTCCCGGCGGTCGCTCCATGCCCGGCGGTCGCTCCAGGACGAGCTTCGCGATCAGGCCCGCGATGATCAGCCCGGGGACGATCGTGACGAAGAACGCCGTCCGCCAGCCGAACGTGTCCGCGAGCCACACCACGACGACCGGCGCGACGATGCCGCCGAGCAGACCCGCCGACGACCCCTGCAGAAGCCCCATGTTCAGCCCGCGCCGCGACTCGCGGGACGCCTCCACCATCAGCGACTGCGACATCGGCAGCACCGCGCCCTCCGCCGTGCCCATCAGCGCGCGGGCCGCCAGCAGCCCGGCGAACCCGGTCATCAGCCCGGACGCCGACGAGAACAGCGAGAACAGCAGGACGGCGACGATGAGGATGGGTTTGCGCCGTCCCAGCCGGTCCGACAGGCTCCCGGCGAACATCCCCGACAGCGCCCACGTCAGCGCGAGCACCCCGGACAGGACGCCGAGCTGCGAGTTCGACAGCCCGAAGTCGTCGTCCATGTACGGGGCGAGGAAGGCCAGGGCCTGCCGGTCGAAGAACACGAAGCCGAAGGCCAGGAACAGGACGGCCAGCAGCCGGTTCTCGTACCGGTCGGCGGTGACGGCGGGAGCGGTCCGCTTGAGCAGGGTCGTCATGGGTCAGCGGAACAGCGCGTTGACGTAGTCGGCGCCCAGGCCGACCTTGTCGTAGTGCTTGCGGCACATGTCGATGTAGTCGTGGACGTCAAAGAACCCCTCGGGGTCACCGTTCTCGTCCAGCCAGACCAGCGGGCCCTTGACGATGAACAGCGTCTTCATCGGCTCCTCGTGCTCGTAGGCGACGAGCGTGTGGCCCTCGCCGGGCGCTTCGTAGATGAAGTCGCCTGCGGTGGCCGTCCAGGGCCGCTCCAGGTAGCCCCACTTGCCGGAGATCGTGTAGGCGAACACCTCGTGCGGGTGGTAGTGCCGGTTGACGAGCCCGGCCTCCTTGGACCGCAGGATGTCGGACCACGTGTTGTCCTTCACGTTGATCCACAGCGGGCGGGACCCGACCGTCTCGGTGAACGGCACGTAGTACCGGTCGTCGTCGGTGGCGACCTTGGACAGGTACACCTCCGGCAGCGCGTCCGGCTTCTGCGAGTTCTCGATCGGCTTGAGGTCCTTCCAGAACTCAGAACCGGGGGTTTCGGGCATGTGAACGGCTCCTCTCACGTCGTGCTGCCGCGAGTGAACCCTCTGCTCACCGCCCCCGTCTTTCTTGTGGCGGACGCCACCCTTTGCAGATCTCAGACATCGCGCCCCGGCCGGGGTGATCGTCCAGGCTGGTGCCATGGCGTTCGCGATCAGACCGGCCGTGGCGGGTGACTCGCCCGGCATCACCGTCCTGCTCGACCAGCTCGGCTACCCGGCGGACGCGGACGACGTCGCGACCCGCGTGGCGCACTGGCTGGACGAACCGAACAGCGCCCTCCTGGTGGCCACCGCGGACGGCGACGAGGCGGATGCCGGGGCGGGCGTTGGGGCGGGTGTCGTGGCGGGTGTCGCGGCTCTGCACGCCCTGCTGATGCTGGATCGTTCCGGGCGCCGCGGCCGCCTGGTGGCCCTGGTGGTGGACGACGCCGTCCGCGGCCAGGGCATCGGACGCGCCCTGCTCGAAGCGGCCGAGCGCAGCGCCCGCGACCTCGGATGCCGCGACATGGAGATCACCAGCTCCCGCCGCCGCGTCGCCGCCCACGCCTTCTACACCCGCCTCGGCTACGCCGACATCTGCGACCGCTCGGCCCGCTTCGTCAAGGACCTCTGACCGCGGCGCCCGCCTCACCGATGAGTCTCGGCCGTTTCGCGGGTCGGTACGTCGAGGCCGCTTCGCGGCCTGCGCCGACCTGTCGAGAGAAGAGGCTTCGATGATCGACCTGACGCCCGCCTGCGACCGCATGGTCGGGATTCTGGCCGCGGTCGCCCGCGACCAGCTGTCCAACGCCACGCCCTGTACCGGCTACAGCGTCGGTGACCTGATCGACCATGTGGATCTGGTCGCCGAGGGGGCCGCCGCGCTCGCCTTGAAGGAGACCAGTGAGTCCGCCGGTCGCGAGCCCAGCGCGGCGAACCTCGGCGACGACTGGTGGGACGGCGTCGCCGCGCATCTGTGGGCGCTCGGCGCGGCCTGGAAGGATCCGGCGGCGTGGCAGGGCAGTACCGACGCGGGAGGTCTGGAGCTACCGAACGACGTGTGGGGCAAGATCGCGCTGACCGAGGTGGTGGTGCACGGCTGGGACCTCGCCAAGGCCACCGGCCAGCCCGTCGACATGCCCGAGGAGGCGGTGCGGGCGTGCCTCGATCATGTGGCGGTGTTCGTCCCGAACGCGCCCGTCCCCGCCTTGTGGGGCCCCGCCGTCGAGGTTCCCGCCGACGCTCCGCTGATCGATCGCGTGGTCGGCATCACCGGCCGGACGCCGTAGCGGTCCGATAGTGGTAGGCGCTGACCTCGCTGAATCCCGACCGCTCGTAAAGCCGGATGGCCGGGCCATTGCCGTGCTCGACCTGTAGGTACATGCGGTCGGCATTCTGGGATTCGCCCCAGCCTGCCAGCGCGGCGAGGACGGTGCGTGCGGCGCCTTTTCCGCGTGCCGCGGGAATGGTGGCCATGTTGAACACTCCGGTCCAACCGGTGTCGGCGACCGCGCGGCCGACCGCGACGACCTCGTCCCCGGTCATCGCGCAAACATAGGCGGACGGCCCTTTCACCCTGGCGAGCATGTCCCGCTCGGAGCGGAGGTCGCCGCCGTGCACGGCGTGCCAGGCGTCGAACCATGCGTCTGTCGGACGATCGTCCAACCGGACCCGCGGGGTGCCCGGCGCCAGCCCCAGAACGCGCTCGACCGGCACCAGCCCCAGGACGCGCTCAACCGACGCTACCTGCAACGACACGGAGTCCTCTCGCCGGTAGCCGCGCCCTTCGAGAACGGCGTCGAGCCCTTCCGGGCATACGTCCGGAGTGATCTGGAACCGCGCGTCCGCGCCTCGTCCGCTGTAGAACTCCTCTGCCTGGACGACCCTGCGCACCAATTCGCCGGGCCTGGTTTCGCCGTGGGGAAGAACGGTCCCCACCCACCAGGAACAGTTTGGGGCATGGCGCAGCCACCATCCGTCAACGTCCCGGACGTGCTCCGCCGGAAGTGCGCGGGCCGCCCTCTCCTGCAGGCTCCGCACCATTTCTTTCCCGCTCATGAGTTCAGCCGGTCGCGAGGTTGCCGTAGTACTCGACTTGCGCGGGATAGTAATCGTTGAAGTTCGGCTCGGGGCCGTCCGTGATGGAGGCGGTGAGGCGGTCGAGGTAGTACTCCCAGCCCGGGCCGGTCGTGGTGACGTCGGTGTCGGGGTCGAGGTGGTGCAGGAAGGTCAGCGTCGTCACGCCGCCGGCTTCGTCCAGGCGCGCCTCCAGGTGCCAGCGCCCGTACTCGTCGACGGTCTCGACCTCAAGCCGTCGCGGCGGCTCGCAGGCGATGATCGTCATATCGCTCTCGGGCTGGCCGTCCTCGTGCGTCAGCGTGAGCCGGACCGTCGCGCCCGGCCTGCCCTCGCCACTCCAGTGCGCGAACCAGCGGGCCGTCCGTTCCGGCTCGGTGATGCTGGCCCAGACGTCCTCGATCGTGGCCTTGTACTGGCGTGTCATATGCAGGTCGGTGCCGGTCGCCGTGGCGAGCAGCCGGCCGGTGGGTGTCGGTTTCATCCCGCGCTCCTCGAATCGGTGGGTGGTTCGTCTGCGGTGGCCCGCGGCTCCGCCGGACGGTCGCGGCGCGTGCGGTGGACTTCCGTCCCCAGGGCGTCGATCCGCTGGTCCCACGCCTGCCTGCGGACGGTCGCCAGCCACCGGTCGATCTCCCGCAGCGCGCCGTGGTCGGCCCGGTAGTGGCGCTCGCGTCCCGCCGTCTCGGCCGCGACCAGCCCCGCTTCGCGCAGCACCCGCAGGTGGCGGCTCACCGCGGGACGACTGATGCCGGGAAACGCGGCCGCCAGCGCGCCGGCGGTCAGCGGGCCGTCGCCGAGCAGCACCACGATGCGGCGGCGCACCGGGTCGGCCACGGCGGTGAAGACGTCCATGCCAAGATATGTAACCTATGTGTTACGCGTTTGTCCAGCCCGGCAGGCGGGCGCGGCGCGCCGAGGTTCAGTGCCGGTGAGCCTCTTCGAGGGACGCCCCGGCAAGGCGGGCCGCGACCCCGGCGGTGAAGTTCGGGCAGTCGAGAAAGTTCGCGTGGGGGCAGGACAGGCCATGGGCGACGGCGGTCCGCGCCGCCTGGGCCTGGGCGATCCGCTCGTCCAGCTCGGTGAGCTTGCGCCGGAGGATCTCCTGGCGGCATTCATCGGACGGCGGCGAGGGGACGAGGAGCGCCTTGAGATCGCGGAGCGTGAATCCGGCGTCCCGCATCAGCAGGATCGCGCCGACCACCCCGACCGCCGACGGCGGATAGCGCCGCTGCCCCGAGACCCGGACCTGCGGCGTGAGCAGGCCCAACTCTTCCCAGTACCGCAGCGCGGAGGTGGCGACCCCGGTCCGGTGAGCCACCTCGCCGATCGTCAACAGGTCATCCGGCATCGTGGCTCCGAGCGTACTCGCCCCCGTCGCGCCGCCTCGCCGCCTCGCCGTCGCGCCGCCGCTCGGCCTACGGTCCGGCCAGGTCGGCGAGGACGGCCGCGTGGTCGGACGGCCACACGCCGTCCACGGGCCGATCACCGGCGCGGCGAACCGACCGGACGTGCCCGAGCCCGCCCGGCCCTGGCAGCCCGACGTGGACGTAGTCGATGCGCCCCGGCGGCTCAAGGGTCCGCGCCGCGTAGGGGTTGGCGACCGGGTCCCAGGTGAGGGCGGGTGCGGCCGGGTCGGCGTACTCCCAGGCGTCCAGCAGGACCTGGCCGGGGACGGCGGGCGCCGTCAGGTGTCCGCCGAACAGCCGCATCTCGTCCGAATGCGGAACGGCGTTGTAGTCGCCGGTGACGACGGGCGGGAACGGGCTGCGATCTCGCCGGGCCGCGACGAATCCGGCGAGCGCCGTGACCTGGGCGCAGCGGACGGCGGATTCATACGGCGCCGAATTGAGATGAACGGTGAAGAACGGAACCGGATGGACGGGCGCGTCCACCAGCGCGAACAGGGCCCGATGGCCGTCGTCGCGGCCGCCTTCCGTGGGCAGCCGCAGGACGTCCCGGTCGACGATCGGCCATCGGCTGAGGACGGCGTCGCCGACGTCGGCCGCCGACCCGCCGAGGCGGTCGTGCCAGCGGCCGGGCCGGTCCGAGGGCGCCCACGTCCAGTGCATGCCGAGCCGGTCGGCGAGCCATCCGGCCAGGTTTTCGCCGTCCTCGGCCCAGACCTCCTGCAGCCCGACGACGTCGGGGCGAAGCTCCGCGAGGGTCGCCGCGATCGCCTCCCTGCGGGCCTCCCACGGCCCGAACCGCCACCACACATTCCAGGTCAGGACCCGCATCGCTCGCCCCCCGCTCAGCGCCCCACGGCATGGCCGCCGACCACACCGAACCGAAATCAGCCATTAGCCGGGACCATTTTGGCGTACCGCCCATTCCACCCCGCGGTCAGGCTCCGGGCCGCTTGACTTCAAGCCCACTTGAAGCCGTTGACTCGTGCCCGTGACGACTTCGGATCTCAAACAGCGTCTGATCATGGCGGGCGTGCGCCAGTTCGCCCACCCGCGTGGCCTCGCCGGCCGCGTGGTCGGCCAGATCATGGCTCATCGCGGTTCCAACGTGGAGCGCGGCGCGTGGGCGGTGTCCTTGCTGGACGTGCAGCCCACCGACCGGGTGCTGGAGATCGGCTTCGGCCCCGGCCTCGCCATCGCCGCGCTCGCTGAGCGCGCCACGCAGGGCCGGGTCTACGGCATCGACCATTCCGCGGTCATGGTCCGGCAGGCCACCCGCCGCAACGCCGCCGCCGTCCGCTCCGGCCGCGTCCGCCTCACCCACGCCTCCGTGGCCGAACTCCCGGCCTTCGACGAGCCACTGGACGCAATCTTCTCCGTCAATTCCGTGGGTTTCTGGCCCGACCCGGCAGAACGGCTCCGCGCTTTGCGGGGCCTGCTCCGCCCCGGCGGACGAATCGCACTCGTCAGCCAACCCCGCTGCCCCGGCGCCACCCGCGACACCACCACCCGCGCCGCCGAAGAACTCCAGGACCTCCTGACCCAAGCAGGTTTCGTCAAGCCCCGACTCGAAACCCTGGACCTCGACCCACCCGTAGCCTGCGTCCTGGCCACCACCCCATAACCGCGTCGCCACCTCATAGAGTGCGGGGACCTGGAGGTGGAAATGGGAACCTGGGACGCGAGCCCGTTCGGCAACGACACCGCCGCGGATTTCGCGGGCGACCTCGATGACCTGCCCTTGGACGAGCGACCGTCCGCCATCCGAGAAGCCCTGGAGACCGCGATCCGCGAAACCAACTACCTGGACCGCTCGGAGGGCGATAAGGCGGTCGCCGCAGCGGCATTGGTGGCAGCGCAATGCCCCGGAGGCCCGCCCGCCGACACCATCTACGGACCAGAAAAGCCCGTGCCAGACCTACCCGACGACTTCCGCGCCCTGGCACTGGCGGCCCTGGACCGAGTAGCAGGCCCAGATTCGGAATCACAGGACCTCTGGGCCGAAACCGGCAACGGCCTCCAGGAATGGCACACCGAACTCGACAACCTCCGAAAGGCCCTCACGGCGAATCCGAAATAACCCGACGGCGGCTGTTCGACCGCGCCAACTTCGATCTTCTACGGGTCCAGTACTCCACTACCGCTGACCCGGCCGTCAGATTCGGTCGCCTTGAGCGGCACATGATCACTCGGCGGCCGCGGCGGTGGACCGCAGTCTCGCGACCTCCGCGGCCGTGTCGTCGAGGGCCGTCTGGACAAAGTGCAGCAGCACGCGGAGCTGCTCGTCGTCCAGCGAGTCGAGGTTCTCACGCGTGCGCACGGTCAGGCCGGCGTAGTAATCGGCGACCCGTTCCAGCCCCTCGGGCGTCGGCTCGATCAAGATCTTCCGCCGGTCGTGGGGGTCGGGCACCCTTCTGACGCAGTCCGCCGCCTCCAGCCGATCGATCATGCGCGAGACCGACCCGGCCGTGAGGCCGACCCGGTCGGCCAGCGAGCTCGCCGTCGCCGGGCCGCCGCGGTTGAGCTCGTGCAGGCAGTGGAAATCGGTCACCACCAACCCCATCCGCTCTGCGATCAGGCCGTTGAGCTGCACGAGGGCGGTGAACCAGTCCGGCAGCGCGTCGATGATCCCCTCGGCCGCCACCTTCCGCCGCGTGGTCGTCATGTTGACATCACCCGCTCACCCTATTAGCTTGCGCCGCACAATCATTGTGTCACACAACAACTGTGTGGCGCGCGTACCACGCGACGACACCGCGACCTGATCGCGACGAAGGGGCCTGCCATGGACGACGGGTGGTTTGTCGACACACGCTGCACCAACTGCGACGTGGCCCGGCAACTCGCTCCCGGGCTGATCGGTGAGCGCGAAGGCCGCTCGGAGCTGCTGCGGCAGCCGCGCGACGAGACCGAGCGCGACGCGCTGCACGCTGCGGCCTTCGCCTGCCACATGCGGTCCGTCCGCCACTCCTCGCAGCGGCCGAATCCGGCACTCGATCCGTTCCCCATGCGCCTGGACGATGGCGTCTACCTGTGCGGGCACAACTCGCAGCACACCGCGGGGGCCAACTCCTACCTGGTACGCCGTCCGACCGGCAACCTGTTGATCGACACCCCGCGCTGGGCGGAGCCGCTGGCGGCCAGGCTCGCGGAGCTGGGCCGGGTGAGCGACGTCCTGCTCACCCACCGGGATCATGCCGCCCACGGCCGCCGCTTCGCCGACCGGTTCGGGGCCCGGCTCTGGATACACGAGGGCGACCTCGATGCGGCCCCGGACGCCGACCGGGTCATCCGCGGCCTCGAACCGATGGAGATCGCAGAAGGGGTGATCGTCCATCCGCTTCCCGGGCACACCGAGGGCAGCGTGCTCTACGTGGTGGACGAACGGTTCTGCTTCAGCGGCGACAGCTTCTACTGGTCGCGGACCACGGCGGACATCGAAGTGGCCGAGAGCGTCACCTGGTACTCCATCCAGGAACTGGCCGCGTCATTGACCCGGTCGGCCGATCGGCTCCGCTTTGAATGGCTGCTGCCGGGACACGGAGACCGCAAGCGCCTTCCACCGCAGGAGATGCGCCGACGCCTCCACGGATTGGCCGAGCGCACCCGGGCACTGCGTCCCCGGCCCGTGGACTTCTCCGCCGTGCGCTGGTGAAGCCCGAGGGGAAGTGGCTCAATGTCGCTGATGAGCCCCGTGGACACGACCCAGCGAGACCCACGGCTAATGGTCGAGTTCACCGGCCTTGATGCGATCGACGAGCCCGGCGACAGCCGGACGGCTGAACCTGAGTGCTGGCCCCTCCGGGTTGGTGCTGTCCCGAATGACCACGTCCCACTTATGGTCGGCCAGCTCAACGCACGTAGTGCCCTCTTGGCCGCTGTAGCTGCTCTTTCGCCATGTGAAGTTGCCGGGCTGGAACTGGTGGACGAGCCTGGCGAGCTCGATGCAAGCGCCGCCCTCTTGGGTGCTGTAGCTGCTTTTTCGCCATGCGGTGTGGTCAGGTCTCATGGCCCGATGCTCCTCCTACACAGGACGGTTGGCGATGGTGCGCTGTGTGGCTGAGCGGCCGGAATATGAGTAAAGCCCCCTCCGGAGAGGGGGCTTGTGGGGGGACGGTTACCGGTCGAGTTCGCTGGCCTTTATGCGGCTGACGAGACTGGCGACTGCGGGGCGGCTGAACCGGAGGACCGGCCCCTCAGGGTCGGTGCTGTCACGGAAACCAACGGAGGCGTCGAGGTCAGCGAGTTCGATGCACGTGTCGCCCTCCTGGCTGCTGTGACTGCTCTTACGCCATGCAGAGCGTTTGACATCCTTCACAGGCACTCCATTACTTCTCGGATCAGAGCTTCGGAGGCCACGTCGGTCATGGCCGCACTGGCGATCAGGTCCCAAAGTCGCCGAAGCCGCTCGATCTGGGAGCTTAGTTCGATCACTCGCCCACTACCAACGACGCCTTCGGCGAACCCGATCTCGGGCTCATCTGAACGACCGAACAGGGTGAAACCTGCCGAGGGGTAGACGGCGGCATTGGACGGCACGACCAGGACGTTGATGTGTGGCTCTCGCATGAGTTCAAGGACTCGGGCGAGTTGAGCCTTGGTGATCTCCCTGTCCCCGACGATTTTTCGGATCACTTCCTCTTCCAGAAGGAAGACCAGCCACGGCGGGTCAGTCCTTCGCAGGATCTCCTGGCGACTCATGCGAGTAGCGACTGCCTGGTCCAGTTTGTCCGGAGACTGGCCGGCCCGCAGCACCGCACGTGCGTAGTCCTCGGTCTGGAGGAGCCCGGTGATTACAACAGGCTCGTAGACGCGGACTGCGTTGGCGGTGCTTTCCAGCTTGGCGTAGGGGCGGAAGAAGGAGGGGATGCCCTCCCTGGCGGCGAAGGGCTGGAGCTCCTCGAACTGGTCGGTGTCGAAGTGGGCGTCGAGGCGCTGGGCCAGTTCGGGGGACGGGGCCTGGGCCGCGGTTTCGATCTTGGAGATCGTGTCGTTGGAGTAGCCGATCGCGTCGCCGAGCTGGGCTTGGGAAAGTCCGGCTTTGTCCCGAAGTTTCCGGAGCTTTGCCCCGAAAAGTGTGGCTACGGACTCGGTCGGGTCGAGTTGCTTCCGATTCACCACGAGTTGCCCTCCGGAACTATCGAGTTGGGTAAAGCCGGTCCCACTTCCGACGATAACCAGAAACTTCCACGATGTGTAGCGGATTGCACACAACGAGCGACGGAAGTGGTGAGGGAAATGATCATCTGGCGGAATCGGTGGAGCGATGAGTTCGACATAACGGACTGTTTGGTTCGAACGGAAAGGACGGCGGCGGGGCCGCGGGCGTTGCGGCGCGGGTTCTACGCCAGGCCGCGGGTCGTCCGGGAGGGGCGGCTGATCGTCGAGGCGCAGGCGCTCCAGTGGGGGCTGGCCGAGGAGACCGTGGACGCGGCCGTGCGGGTCGTGTCGGAGCTGCTCACCAACGCGGTGCAGGCGACGCCGTCCCTGCCGATCACCTTGCGGATGGGGCTCGTGGGCGACGGGGTGCAGGTGGAGGTGTGGGATTCGTCGCCGGAGCGGCCGGTGAGGTCCGCGCCCGATCTGTCGATGCCGGACGGGCCCGTGGGCGAGGACGTTCCCGATCCGGGCGGGTGGGGGCTCGGGATCGTCGAATGCCTGTCGGAGGAGCACGGGGTGCGGACGGAGTTCGAGGGCAAGAGCGTCTGGGCGGTGGTGAAGGCAAAGCGTCGGTAGACGTTCGGTGGGTGTGATTTGGGGGCGGCGGCGGAAGGTCTGCGGTGTGGGGGATTGGTACACGCGGGAGATCGCGGACACCGGGCGGTTGCGGTTGTCCTGTTTCCTTCTCGCGTTCATCGTCGGGTTCCTGTTCATCCGGTTCAGCGTCCGGATGATTCGCAGGCAGGTCCGGTGGTGGCCGGGGAACGTCTCGCCGGGCGGGCAGCACATTCACCATGTCGTGTTCGGGCTGGTGTTCATGTGCGTCGGCGGTGTGGGCGGGCTGGCCGTCGAGGACGGCACGTCCGCGTTGGCGGGGGTCGCCGCGGCGGTGTTCGGGGTCGGGACGGCGCTGGTGCTGGACGAGTTCGCGCTCGTCCTCCATTTGAAGGACGTCTATTGGAGCGAGCAGGGCCGGTTGTCGGTCGAGGTCGTGTTCATCACCGTCGCGCTGTGCGGGTTGCTTTTGCTGGGGCTGCAGCCATTGGGGCTGGACGAGGTCGCCGGGGACGGGCTGTGGACGATCGCGTTCGCGCTCGTTCTCAACCTGTGCTTGGCCTTCGTCGCGCTTCTGAAAGGCAAGATCTGGACCGGGATCATCGGGTTGTTCATCGGCGTGCTGGCGTTCGCCGGGGCCGTCCGGCTGGCCCGTCCTGACTCTCTGTGGGCTCGCCGCCGGTATGCGGAGGGGTCGCGGAAGGAGCGCCGCGCTCGGGCGCGTGAACGCCGGTATCGGCTGCCCCTCCAGCGATTGGGGGATTGGTTGAGCGATCTGGTGGCCGGGCGTCCGTCCGGGTAGTGGGTCAGTGCGGGTATTGGCGGGGCGGGCGCGGGCGGGTCTCGTTGCGGAAGTCCTCGATGATGGAGCTGAGCTGGCGGATGACGCGGGTGTTCTCCAGGCGGTCGAGGTAGAGGTTGCGGCGGGCCAGGCCGTCCAGGTCGACGGCGAAGTACATGGCCATCAGCGGGTTGATGAACAGTTCGCTGTTACTGGTCCGGGTGGTGAAGCGGACGTCGCCGAACTGGCCCCGGAGGGCGGCGGAGATGGAGCCGTTCACGATGCTCGGATACGCGGGGGTCGAGGCTTGGGCGTATTCGACCGCGTCCAGATAGAGGGCCGCTTCGCGGCTGTCGTGGGGAATGGAGAAAGCGCCCAGATATGAGCCGTCGGCGGTCAGGGCGGCGAGGTTCTCTAGGACGTGGGCGTGGTTCACGCCGTGGTAGGCGTCCACTCCGAAGCCGAGGGACACGACGATTTTCTCGGGGACGTCCAGGCCGTGGACGGCGGCGAGGCTGGCCATGTCCTCTTCGGGGGTGCCGAGGCCGGATTCGTCGCCGCGCATGAAGATGTCGGTGCCGCCGTCCACGAGGACGACGGCGTCCAGGTTCAGATGTCCGGTGAGGTGGCGGTAGGCCTCGCGGAGAGGCTGGACGCCCAGTTTCGGAAACGCGTACACCGTGGACGGGAGGCCGTGCCGGTCGAGCCAGCGGGCGAGCGTCGCCTCAGGGAAATAGTCGTCGCGGGTCAAGGTCTCGGGGGTCACGGCGGCGACGTCGGCTTCCAGCCACGTGTCGGACGGCAGGCCGTAGAGGGCGCTGAACGACAGGTTGGCCAGGTGGACGTCCTTGCCCTCGTCCAGCAGCGACAGGGCCAGGGGCAGGCCCGCGTACACGTCGAATCCGCCGCCCGCACCGGCCACCAGGATTCGCCGGGCCTTCTTCAGCCGGGTGAACAGCGGGGGCTCCTGGAGGGAGAACATCCCGCGACGGTAGATCTTTTCTGGAAAGACCGCGAACTATTAGCGGGGGTTTGGACGTCTACCAGTGTGGTGGCCGTGGACATCGGGGGACCACGGCCACCCCTTACGTCAGTACGGCACCCCACACGTCAGTACGGCGATGGGCCGCCGAACATCTCGCTGAGGCGCGGCGCGAGATAGTGGTCGCCGCGCAGTTCGAGGCGGCCGTCCATGAGGAGCGACGCCGGGTTGGCGTCCCCGGCGAGGATTCGCAGGAAATCGGCCGTCGCCATGGTGAGGGTGAGGGCCGGGTCATGGGCAGGGCCCGAACGGGCGCGGGCGCGGGACTTTCCGATCTGTAGCGTCCACACGGTCGGGCCGTCGGCGCGGGTGAGGCGGAACTCCAGTTCGCCGGTGAATCCGGCCGAGGCGGACGGGTCGAAGGCGCGGGCCATCCCGGCGAAGAAGACGCGTTGCGCGCCCGGCCCGAAGCGCTTTTCGAGTTGCGCGTCGGAACGGCCGTTGACGAGTTTGCGGAAGCCCTGCTGGAACCGTCGGCGGGCCGCCGTACGGATGTCCGGGACGGGTCGCCGGGTCGCGCGGGACGCGCGGTGCACGCGGGCGACTTCCGCGTCCTCGTCGATGCGGTAGCCGGGCGGCAGTTTCCGGGCCGGTTCGCGGCGGGCGAGGGCCGCTTCGATGGCGGGTGCGAGCCGTTCCGCCTTGGCGGCCTCGCGTTCGTCGCGCCCTTCGGCGAAACGCGGCAGCACCGATTTCCCGAACAGTTCGAGGGACTCGCAGATGTGCTCGTGCTTGTTCGGCCCCGCCTGGAGGACGAACGAGATCTGGTCGACGCCGACCGACTCGTACCGCCGGATCAGCTCGGCGACCTGGTCAGGCGTCCCGATGGCGCCGCGAAGGGACCCCACGTTGACGTTCAGGGACTCCGCGTTGGCGATGATCTCCTCGCGGGAGAAGCCGCGGGAGTCGCGCCGGGCCAGGAACTCCCGCCACACGTCGGTGCGTCCGGGGTCGTGCGGGGTGGTCCCGTAGTAGTGCGCGAGCGCGAAGGCGAAGAAATGCGCGCCGTCGATGCCCCGGTCGATGGCGGTGGCCTCGTCCTCGTGCAGCATCATCGGCAGGACGACGGTCACGTTCGGGTTCACCGCGAAGCCCGCCGGGACGCATTCGTCGGACGCGAGGATGCGGTAGTACTCGTCCACCCATTTCCCGGCGTCCTCCGGCTCGACGAACGAGAACGACAGCGCGCCGATGCCGTTCCGCGCCGCGAACTGGATGGTCTCGCGGCGCGAACACGCCACCCACAGCGGCGGATGCGGCTTCTGCACGGGCTTCGGCAGGACGTTCCGCGGCGGCATCGTGATGTCGGCGGAGTTCCATCCGGCGAACGGCTCCTCGACGAACATCCGGGTGATGGCGTCTATCGCGTCCTGCCATTGGGCGCGCTTGTCGGTGCGGCGGACGCCGAACCCGCCGAGTTCCGCGCCGGCGCTCGACTCGCCCGTCCCGAAATCGACCCGGCCGTTGGAGACGAGATCGAGCGTCGCGACGCGTTCGGCGATGCGGGCCGGATGATTGACGGCGGGCGGCAATTGGACGATTCCATGCCCGAGCCTTATCCGCCTGGTCCGCTGCGAGGCGGCGGCGAGGAACACCTCCGGCGCCGACGAGTGCGAATACTCCTCCAGGAAATGGTGCTCGACCTCCCAGACGTAGTCGAAGCCGACCCGGTCGGCGAGTTCGACCTGGTCCAGCGCGTCCTGGTAGAGCTTCAGCTCCTGCCCATCCGCCCACGGCCGCGGCAACTGGTGCTCGTAGAACAAAGAGAACCGCATCGTGATCACCCCCGATGGCCAGCCTCACCCGGATTGGATGCCGCGTCAATACGACCCGTCGGCCGGGGGGTGCGCTAGGCCGACGGCGGCGGGTGCAGGGGGCCGCAGATGCGGGTGATCTTCCGCTCGGCGTCGTAGTAGTCATCGCCCAGGGGCGGGTAGGTCCCGTCCTTGTCCGCTGCGGTGCCCTTCGCCTGCTTCTCGAACGCCTTGATCACGGCATCGGCCTGCGCCGCCAGGTCCTCGCTCTTGATCTGGGAGCGTGCAGTGCGCATCCTGGCGGCGGCCCGCTCCCACATGGGCCCCCACGTGGCGTCCGACTGCCTGAGGTCGATCGGCGTCCTGAGTGCGGCCATGATCTCCGCGCAGTCGGCCGCCCGCTCCTCCTCACTGGGGGAGCACGCCGCCGCACCTAGAGCGATCAATGGGACGGCGACGGCCGCGTATGTCAGAAATCTCACGTCGAGGAGCGTAATCGGAGAAATGCCGCCGATCTGACAAAACGATCAACTCCGGAACAGGCGTGCCGGACCGGGTGTTCAGTCAACGAAGCGGGTGGCCGTCCGAGGCGTCTCAGGGAGTGATAAATGAGGTGGGAATGTCCGATCCGTTTGGCATGCTTGTGACGTGAGTCCACGTGCGATGAGTCCCGTCCTGGTCGGCAGGTCGGCCGAGCTGGCGGAGCTGGCGGACGCCCTCGCCGCCGCGCCCGGCGCCGTCCTCCTCGGCGGCGACGCGGGCCTCGGCAAGACCCGCCTGATCCGCGAGTTCACCACCGCCGTGGACGGGGAGCGGGCGAGGGTCCTCACCGGAGGCTGCCTGGAGCTCGGCTCCGACGGCCTGCCGTTCGCGCCGTTCACGACCGTCCTGCGGAACCTCGTCCGCGACATCGGCATCGACGGCGTCGCCGGGCTCGTGCCGCGCGGCGACACCGGCTGCCTCGCCCGGCTGCTGCCCGAGTTCGGGGAACCGGAGTCCGACGCCGCCTCGGGCGAGGAGCGCGCGCGGCTGTTCGAGGTCATGCTCACGCTGCTGGAGCGGCTGGCGGAGCGCGGCCCGGTCGTGCTGGTCATCGAGGACGCGCACTGGGCCGACCGCTCCACTCGCGACCTGCTCGCGTTCCTGATCCGCAACCTCGGGACCGTGCCGGTGCTGATCGTCGTGACGTACCGGTCGGACGAGCTGCACCGCACCCATCCGCTGCGCGCGCTGCTCGCCGGGCTGGAGCGGGTCGAACGCGTCCGGCGGCTGACCATCGAGCCGCTGACCAGGGCCGACGTCGCCGACCTCGTGATCGAGCTGCTCGGCGACCGGCAGCCGCCGCCGGCCGGGCTCGTCGACCGGATCGCGGCGCGCAGCGAGGGCAACCCGCTGTTCATCGAGGCCCTGCTCGACGACGACGGGACGCTGGCCTGCGAGCTGCCCGAGTCGCTGCGGGATCTGCTGCTCGCGGGCGTCCAGCGGCTTCCCGAGGAGACGCAGGACGTCCTACGCGACGCCAGCGGCGGCAGCACGAGCATCGAGCACGCGCTCCTGGCGGCCGTGACGGGGCTTGAGGACGCGGCCCTGACCCGCGTACTCCGGCCCGCCGTGGCGGCGAACGTCCTGGTGGTGGACGGCGACGGCTACGCGTTCCGGCACGCTCTGATCCGCGAGGCCGTCCACGACGACCTGCTACCGGGCGAGTACACGCGGCTGCACAAGCGCTACGCGGAAGCCCTGGAGGACGATCCTGGGCTCGTCCCGGCCGGTCGGCTCTGGGTCGAACTGAGCTACCACTGGAACGCGGCCCACGACAGTACGTGGGCGCTGGTCGCGTCCTGGCGCGCCGCCGCCGAGGCCCGCAAAGCGCTCGCCTACGCGGAGTGCCTGGCGATGCTGTCGCGCGTCCTGGAGCTGTGGGACCAGGTCCCGGACGCGGAAGAACGCATCGGCGCGAACCACATCAAGGTCCTGCACGACGCGGCGACCGCCGCCGACCAGGCCGGGGAGTACGACCGCGGCATCAAGCTCGTCACCGCCGCGCTCCGCGAGGTCGAGACCGCGGCGGAGAACGTCGCCGAGAACGGAGCCCTGGCCGACCCGGCGCGGTGGGCCGTGCTGCTGGAGCTGCGCGGCCGTATGCGCTACCAGATGGCCCGCCCCGGATTCGTCGAGGACATGCGCGCCGCCGTGGAGGCCCTCCCGGCCGACCCGCCGACCGCGCTCCGGGCACGGGCGCTGGCCACGCTCGGGAACTACGTCCGCCTCACCACCAGCATCGGAGAGGCGCGCAAGGCGGCCGCCGAGTCGCTGGCCATCGCGCGCCGGCTGGCCGACCCGGTCACCGAGGCGGAGGCGCTGATCACCCAGTTCTGCGCCGACATCGACTACGACAACGACGCCGCGCTCGCCGAGGTCGAGGAGACGGTCGAGCGCAGCGGCAACCACCGGGTGCTGCTCCGCTACTACGTGATCAAGTCGCATTTCCTGGAGGGCTGCGGACGGCACGAGAAGGCCGCCGCCATCGCGGGACGCGGCAAGGAACTCGCCCGCGAATACGGCGTGGCCCGCACCCAGGGCACGTTCATGTCCATCAACCAGGCCGAGCCGCTGGTGTCGCTCGGCCGGTGGGACGAGGCCATGGCCGTCCTGAACCACGCCATGGAGCAGGACCCGGCGGTCACCACGCGCACGTCGCTGCTCGTCCTGTCCGGGTGGGTGGCGCTGGCGCGCGGCGACGTGGCGACGGCGGCGAAGCGGCTCGTCCTGTCCCGCGAGATCATGAATCTCAAGATGAAGTGGCTCAAGACGCAGGACTACTTCGCCACGCTCTGGCTCGAATCGCAGATCGCGCTCGCCGAAGGGCGCGCCGACGCCGCGCTGGACGCGGTCCGTCCCGTCGTCGACCACGCGGGCCTGCCCGACGACGCCCGGTACGCCTGGCCCGCGCTGGTCGTCGGCGCGTCGGCCTGCGCCGAGCTGGGCGACGCGGCCGCCGCCGACCTGCGCCGCATCGCGGAACGCGCCGCCGACCTCCGCATCACCGGCCCGCTCCAGCGGGCGCACAGCCTCACGTTCCGCGCCGAGCACGCCCGGGCCTGCGGCGTCCTCGACCTCGCCGCTTGGGACGAGGCCGCGGCCGCCTGGGACGCGCTCTGCGGCCCCTACCACCAGGCGCGCGCGCTGTATCGCGCGGCCGAGGCAGCTGCGGCGGGCGGCGACCACGACGGCGCGGCCGACCGGCTGCGCGCCGCCGCCGAGCTGGCCGACCGGCTCGGCGCCGCACCGCTCGGCGAACTCATCGCCGACCTGCTGCGCCGCACCCGGTCCCGCCGCCCCGACGACACCGCGCCGCTCGGCCTGACGCCCCGCGAATACGAGGTGCTGCGCCTCGTCGCGGAGGGCCGCAGCAACCGCGACATCGCCGAGGCGCTGTTCATCTCGGTGAAGACGGCCAGCGTCCACGTCTCCAACATCCTCGGGAAACTGGACGTGACCAGCCGAGGCGAGGCCGCCGCCACCGCCCACCGCCTGGCGCTGTTCACCCGCGAACCCGTGGCCAGGGGATGACGGACGTGTCGCCGTAGCCTGTGCTCGGCCGCCGCTCCACCCGCTCGACCCGGAGGTAGGGCGTGGTCAGCGCGGGGGTTGGGTGGGTGGCGTCCTGGGCGTGCGCGCGTCCTCGGGGAGCGTGCGCGCGTCCTTGGGGAGGAGGCGCAGGTCGCCCGGTTCGTCGTGGCGGGGGGTGACGGCGGCCAGGAGCGCGGCGGCGTCCCCGTGGCCCGCCTCGGCCGCCAGGCCGCGCAGAATGTCCTCGACGGCCGCGCGCCGCCGCTCCGGCCGGATGGGCAGCCGCGCGTTGCGGGGCAGGGCACCGGCGACCTCCGCCGCCCAGGCCCGGACGACCTCGCGAAACGCGGGTACGGCGGCGGAGATGGTCAGGTGCAGAGATCCCGCGGCGCCCGCCCGCGCGCGATGGCCGATGCCGAGCGGCAGGTGGAGGGCCTCGCCCGCGTTCAGGTCCAAGACCTCCGTGGGCTCACCGGGATCGGCCATCGGGCCGATCGACCAGTCGTCGCCCTCCGGCACGTCATAGAGCTCCCATCGCTTGCTGCCCGCGGCCTGCACGATGAACAACTCCGACTCGTCGCGATGCGGGCGACTGCCGTACTCGTCCGGCGCGGTCAGGTAGGCGTACGTCCGGACGTCGGCGGCCAGCGCCCGTCCCAGTTCGCGGCTGAAGCGGCGGACGGGCCCGTCCCACAGCTCCGGCATCGTGAAGACGAGGGTGTCGCCGGAGCGGACGCGGGCCGCCACCCGCTCGGGATCGGCGTGCCCGGTCGCCTGGTGCGTGCCGAACACGACCGTACGGGTGTAGGCGGTCGGCGGCACGGCCTGGCCGGCGTTGCTGACGCTGAACTGCGGATAGCGCAGGTTGCCGTGCCGCAGCCAGTCCTCGACGCGCGGCGGCGTCACCAGGGCCCGCACCGCCGCCCCGGCTTTGAACCGCGCGAACGTCCGGCCCCAGTCCAGCCGCCGCACTTCGGCGGGATCGGCGAACAGCTGCGCCCACACAGGGTCGGCGTCATCGATGGGTGTTTCGAGATCCGCCACGATGAATCCTTTCCTCTCGTCTGTTTCGAGGTGTCCGGCGTGCGGGACGATGCGCGGCCCGGCGGTTCCGAGTCAGGCGATGAGCAGCGCGGCGTCCCACCCGCCGGACGGGGGCGTATCGGCGAGGACCGCGTGCAGCGCGAGAGCCGTGCCGGCGGCACCCTCCAGGAAGCCCGAACGGTCAAGCGGGCCTCCGACGGCACCGGCCCGGAACCCGAACCGGGCCGCCGGGTCGAAGCCCTCGATGGCCAGGCCGGCGAGCCGTACCGCGCCTGCCAGCAGGACGCGATCGCCGGCGTCCCGGCCGATCCGCCACACGAGGTACGCCTGCCCGGCGCGGCCGTGACACAGCCCGGCATCGGTCGCGCCGCCGGCGCTCACGGGGCGGGCCAGGAGGGCGTGGACGGCTTCGAGCGCGCACGTCTGCCAATCCCGCTGGTCCAGGGCCCGCGCGGCGAGTTGCAGAGCCCGCGCGACCCCGGGAGCGCCGTAGCACCATCCGTCCTGCCTGCGGGAATACGCCTGAAGCGCCTTCGCGGGCCGGTCGGCGGCGACGGCGGGGGTCGGGAGCACGGCGGGCCAGTACGGCCCGTACGGGTCGTACCGCCGGGCGCCGAGCAGCCAGGCGGCGATCCTCTCGACGGCCGCGCGCTGACCGGGAACCCGTACGCCCCGTTCCCAGGCCAGGGCCAGCAGCGCCAGCGGCCCGGATATGCCGTGCGCCATCCCCAGGTTCAGGTGCGCGCCGCGGGAGCCTTCCGTCGGCCGGGGCGCGCCGCCCGGCGACGCGAGGCGGCGCGGGCCATGACGGACCCACCAGCCGGGGATCTCCACGCCGTCTCCGGGCAGCGGGTGGGACAGCGCGACCAGGAAGCCGAGGACGCGTTCCAGGGCGGGCCGCACGGGCTCGCCCCGGTCGAGCAAATGGCGGCCCGTCCCGGCCAGGCCGCTGATCACGTCGTACGCCTCGAAGGTCGTCCCGGGGCGTCGAGCGGAGACTTGGAGCATTCCCTCCGCCGCCCGCCGTGCGGCCGCGTCGGCGATCCGCCGATCGAGGTCGCCCAGGAGGCGCTCGTAGTCTCCTCGGCGGTGCGCGGCCGTGCGAGCGGCGATGGCCAGGGCCGCGGGCCCGTCGAACAAGGCGCGGTCGTACAGGCCCCCGTCGGCCCGTCCGACCGAGCGTGCCGCAAGGCTGAGATAACGGTGGGCCACCGGCCGGTAGGCGGGGTCGGCACGGCCGAGCTCGGCGAAGAGCATCGCGAGCCCTGGCGCGCCGTCGGACAGTGAGAGCGGCGCCCACGGAACCGAAACGTCACCGGGTTCGGGGACGACCTTGCTCGGGTCGGCCAGCCGGCGAGCCACCTCCTCCACGATCACCGATGCCGTGGCGCTGAGGTTTCCGGACGCCGTCCGCTCCGCCGGACGGCTCATGACCCGAACCTCGCCCTGTCCAGGTGGGCCTGAACCGCACCGCGCAGCACCGCGGAGCACCGCCGCTCCTTGTCGCGATCCGGCCCCAGCAGCCGGTTGTGGTGCATGTGCAGCAGGCTGAGCAGGATCGACTCCGGCGGTACGGGGAGGCGCCCGGCCTCCGCCAGCCGCCGGACCAGCCGGCCGTACGCGGCGACGGCGTCCCTCCTGCCCCGCCAGGCCGCGACGAGGTCGCGCCCGCCGGGAACGGCACGCAGGCCCTCGTGGGCCCCCGATGGATCGATCAGCCGGATCGCCTCGCGACGCATCCGCTGGAAGGCGGCGTGACCGTCGTCCTTGGAGAACGCGGCGGGCACCCATCCCGGATCGTGGCCGAACGCGCGTACGAGATCGAGCTGCCCGGCCGCGGCCAGCAGTTCGTCCGGGAGATCCAGGACGCCGTCGTAGCGCAGCCGGAGCGCGACCAGCACCGCGTCACTGTCGGCGCGGAACGCCTCCGCCGCGGCGGAGGCCGCCGCGGCGCCGCCGTACCGCGCCAGCTCGGGCTCGAACGTGTCGAGAACCAGCCGGCGGGCCAGACCGGCCGTGCACAGCGATCCGGCCCAGTCGTGGATTATCGGCAGCAGCCGGCCGTGCAGGGCGCCGGGATCCCCGTGAAAGCGGAGCCTGAGCTGCGGCTCGGGGTCGGCGTACCGAACGAAGTACCAGACGCCGCCGACCGGGGCGGGCGCGGCGGACGGCTCGGCGGGATCGGAGATCGCGAAGAACTCTGAGAGCAGCGCCGGGACATGACGGGCGAGCAGTTCCTCGTGCAGCTCGGCCCCGCTGTAGAGCTTGGCGTACAGCCACTCACCGCCCGGGAGGTGCCGTACCGTCACCGCCGCCCGCGGCACGGATCGCCCGGCGCCGTTGTGGCCCGCGCCGTTGTGGCCCGCGCTGTTGCGGCCGGTGCCGTTGCGCCCGGCGCCGTTGTGGCCGTCGTCCGCGTGGCGCGGCGCGGGCGCCTCCGCCCGATCGGCACGCCGGACCAGCGGCACGACCAGTTCGTGCGAGCGGCCTTCCAGCCAGCCCAGCTCCTGGGGATCACCGGGAGGCTCCACCAGCCGCACGCCGGGGTTGCGGGTCAGCTCCTGGCGGAGAAGCCGCCGATGCAGCGACACGGAGAGATCGAGTTCGATCCGGTGGTCGGCATACGTCACGTGGACGACATCGGGAACCCGCCAGCGCAGGCGCCAGGCGTCCAGGGCGCGATCCGGCTCCGCCGCCTTGAACAGCTCGTCCGTCGGCCGCCAGCGGGCGGAGGAGATGACCGTGCGGCCGTACCGGACGCGAGGAAGGTACGGCAGGACGCTCAGCGACCCCCATGACCAGGGCGACCGCAGGCCCCCGCCGCCCGCGATCTCGCGGATCAGCCGGACGGCGTTCGGCGTGGCGAAGCGGGTGTTGAGCATGTGCGGGGAGAACGTCGTGAGCCTCCGGCCCGCCGCCACCAGGAAGAGGTCGCGCCGGTCGGCGCCGACCATGACGTCGTCCAGGCCGAGGACGCCCGGGTCACCGCGCTCGGCGAAGACGCCGACCGCCACTTCGGCGGCGCAGAACACGGGCACGCGCAGCACATTGACCTCCCGGTCCGAGACGGGCCGGAACACGAGCTGGGCCGCCAACTCCTCCCCGTCCGCCGCGACGACCGGCCCGAGCGGGTCGGAAGGGCCGGACGAGGCGTCGAAGAGGTAGGCGAACCGCCCGTACACCGCGCCCGCGGCGTGTCCCGCGACCGGTGCCGCCACCAGCCGGAAATCCCCCCGTTCGATGTCCTTCAGCGACTCGGCCAGCACGTGGACGCCGAACTCCGTCGACGTCCCCGCGGCACCGGCGAGCCAGTGTGTGCCCGCGGCACCGGCGAGCCGGTCGATCAGGGAGTCGTCCAGGACGACCTCGGTCCCGGTGAGCGTCGCCTCCTGGGCCAGCGCGGCGAGCAGCTCGTCCCGTTCGCCTTCGGCGCGTACCCGGTCCCGTCCGGCGCCCTGCTCCCTGCGGCTGGGCGGCACCTGGTAGCCGGCCGGCGCGCCCAGCCCGCGCTCGGGATCGATCAGCTCGCGGATCGGGACCAGCCGGGCCGTCCCATACCGCTCCAGGAACGCGGCGTGGTAGTCGCACAGGTGAGGCGGGGTGTCGTCCGGCGGCGACAGGCGCCACAACGCATCGGCGACCCGCTCGACCTCCTCGGCGATCGCGCGCGGTAGGCGCACGTCCGCGTCGAGCCTGAGGTCCACCTGGACGGGAGGCCGTTCCGTGACGTGAATGCGCCGCATCCGCCGGACGGCCTCCCGCCACGCCGCACCGCCCGCGCCCAGCGGTTGTTCCGCGTAGTCCGCGAGGGCCGCCGCCACGCCCTCCAGCTCCGCGAGGGCCTCGGCGACCGCCGGGTCCGCCCGCCCGTCGACGCCGCGCAGCCGCCGGAGTACGTGCTCAAGCGGATCGGGCGCCGACGGCGGCGGCGCCAGGTCGGTGAGCAGGATCTCCTGCGAGATGAGCCGGCCGAGCATCGTCTCGACCGTCCGGGCCGACGCGCGGGGGAACGCCTCCTCCAGCTTCCGGAGCAGCTCCGTATACGGGACGGGCACGCCGGTGAGATCGAGCGCGGTCCGCACGGGAGGAGCGTGCCGGACCGACAACTCGTGAACGGCCCGCCGGGCACGAGGCCGCTCTGCCGTCCCGGCCTCGGCGCGGACGTACGGGAGCACCAGCCGGTCGCCCCGGACGAAACACAGATCGTTCCTGATCACGCGCAGCAGGCGCAGCACCGCCGGGACGCCCTCCAGGCGGGCGACCACCGCCGCGAGCCACTCGCCGTCGACCCGCACGCCCTTCCGGTGCGCGGTTCCCAGACGCACCTCCGTCCGGTCATCGCCGGGTGTGTCGCGAACGACCGCGTCATGAGTCTGGGCGAAGCCGGCGACGGAGACACCGGCGAAGAGTCCGAATGGCGTGGGACGGCCGGTCATCCGTAACAGATGGCGCGCCACCGCGAACGCCGCGCGCCGGAGCCTGGCCGGCTCCACCGGATCACCGCGCTCAAGGCGCCCGAGAGTCAGAGAGAGCGACCCGCCCGAGACTTCGATCGCCTCGCGCAGCACCGGATCGGTCAGAGCCTCGCGGACGAAGGTCTCCAGGTGGGACGGATCGTCCTCACCGTCGGGACCAAGGTCCACGCGGGTGGCCGCTGCCCGTTCCGGCGGGAGCACCGGCATCCGCAGCAGCGCCGCCTCGCCGGCCACATATCGAAACCCACGGGTCATCGTCACTCCTCAGACCAATGTACCGATGCCGATGTGCTGATGTGGACGAATGAGAAGACGGTGAAAGGAGTTGTCCGGGATGGACCCCGCGCCCGTTGTGCCGATCAGTTTTCCGGAAGTGGCCACCTTTCGGTGAATCCGACGGGAGAACGGCATTTCCTGCTTAGTATCTACCGGGACGGTGGATTTGTCGACGCGACGAGGTAGAACGGAGCCGCCCGATGAACGACATGATGACCGATCAGGATCTGATGTTCGACCTCGACCTGAGGGTTGTCGCGGACGACCAGGCGACCACACATGAATGGGGGACCATACACACCACGTACGTCACCGAAACGTGTATGCCCTCCGAAGAGATCTGCTTGAACCGACCCTAGACGGCATTCGGTCACCCACGAGGTCAACCCCACCGAGCACGCGTGGGGTTCGCTGCACACCACCTACATCACCGAGATTGGCTGCACGATGAGCGTCGGCGTCTGCTGAGACCCATCCGCGGCACATCAGCGCGAGCCGCATTCCGGAGCGAAGGCCGGACGCAACGCATTCGCTGCCGCCACCCGGAATGCGGCCCTCACCTATGCGCGAGAAAGCGCCTGCCTTGGACCGAGAAAGCGCCTGTCTGGACGCCGACCGGATACCGGATCCGATTCCATTCGGTGTAAAACCAGTGGACGAACGCCATGTCGGTTATCGACACCATGGTGACGGCCACTGAGCCAAGCGACGACCCACGTCCAGTGTCGTGCCCGTCGCGCTCCGGAGCACCGAAAGACATCCCGAACGGCGGGACGGAAAAAGGCGACGGGAACGATCCGATTTCTCGTGACCCGTTCCCGCCGCCTTGATGAGCGGGCGGTCAGCGGGGGACGCGGGCCACGCAGAAGACCGTCTGGCCGAACGGCGGCCGGACGAAGCGCTCGATGGTGCGGGTGAGCGGCACGACCGTCCGGTCGTAGATCTTGACGAGCTTCGGGTCGGGGTAGCCCGCGCCGCCGCGGCGGACCGCGAACCACCACGCGATCCCGCCGAGGAAGTTGATCGGCTTGAGCACCTCGGGGACGAGCCCCGCCGCGCGGACGGTCTCCTCCAGCGTCGCCGGGGTGTAGCGGGTGACATGCCCGACCTTCCGGTCGAAGTCCCCGTACAGCTGCATGTAGCCGGGCACCCAGATCACGATGCGGCCGCCGGGCTGGGTGACGGCGGCGAGGTCGCGCAGCGCCTGCGCGTCGTCCTTGATGTGCTCCAGGACGTTCATCATCACGACCGTGTCGACCTGCTGCCGGATCTCGATGTCGGCGGGCAGGGCCAGGTCGATGACCTCGACGTCGTCGCTGCCCTCGTAGCGCTTGCGCAGCTCGCCGACGCAGTAGGGGTCGTTGTCGCTGACGACGAGGTAGTCGAGGCGTCCGGCGAACTGCTCGGAGAAGTGCCCGAGGCCCGAGCCGACCTCCAGCATCGACCGGCCGACGTGCGGCGCGACGGTGTCGAACTCGTACTTGCGGTAGTTGCGGGCCTCGTCCCCGCCCAGATGGTTCTCCAGCGACCCCTCCCCGGCCGCGGGCTGGACGACGTCGCCGCCGTCCGGGGCCGGCCCCCGCTCGGGCCCCGCCTTCTTCGGACGGCTGCCGACGAGGTTGAGGAGCGTTGCTGCGATGGACTTCTTCTGACCAGGTGACTGCATACTTCCCGCTCGCTGGGTGCGTTGGCGTTCGGCTCTCGGCCGTGTGCTGTGGACGCGCCGGACCGAATGACCTGACCCGCTCGGGACGGTTCGATCCCCGGCGCAAAGTCGCGCCAGTCTACCCCCGCGTAGATCCCCGCGCCGGACGCCTCACGAGCCGCGCGCCGGACACCAGGTCAGGGGATCGTGCGGTGGACGTCGTCCTTCTCGCTCGGGCCCGGGTCGGACGGGGCGATCCACGGCCCGGGAATGGACGGGTCGAGGACGCCCTCCTCCACCCAGGCGAAGTCCCCGGCGAGGACGGAGCGGGCGAGCTTCACGTCCATCGCGTCGGTGTTGCGCCACAGGCCGTCGAACAGCTCCTCGACGCGGACGCGCGACTGGCGGCAGAACGCGTCCGCGAGCCGGACGGCCGACAGCCCAGGAGCCGGGACGGGATCGCCCGAGGCCAGGGAGCCCTCCGCGGACGAGTCGGCGTGGGCGCGGACGCACACCGCGCTCATCGCGTACAGCTCGGCGCCGATGTCGACCATCCGGCCGAGGAAGCCCTGCCGGCGTTCGAGGCCGCCCTGCCAGCGTCCGGCCGCGTAGAAGATCGACCTGGCGAGCTTGCGGGACGCGCGTTCGACGTACCGCAGGTGCTTGGCCAGCGGCCCGAACTCGGCGTAGGAGTTCGGGCGGTGCCCGGCGCCGGTGACGAGCGTCGGCAGCCAGCGCGCGTAGAACCCGCCCGCCTTCGCCGCGGCCCGCGCCTTGTCCCCGGCGGACGCGTCCGGGTCGATGATGTCACCGGCCACCGACAGGTGCGCGTCCACGGCCTCGCGGGCGATCAGCAGGTGCATGATCTCGGTGGAGCCCTCGAAGATCCGGTTGATGCGCAGGTCGCGGAGGAGTTGCTCGGCGGGCACGCCGCGCTCGCCGCGCGCCGCGAGCGACTCGGCGGTCTCGTAGCCGCGGCCGCCGCGCAGCTGGATCAGCTCGTCGGCGGCGCGGCACGCCATCTCCGACGTCCACAGCTTCGCCAGCGCCGCCTCGATCCGGATGTCGTTGCGCTCGTCGTCGGCGAGCTGGCCGGACAGGTCCAGCATCGCCTCCATCGCGTACGCGGTCGCCGCGATGAACGCGACCTTCCTGGACACGGCCTCGTGCTCGCCGACCGGACGGCCCCACTGCACCCGTTCCCGCGACCACTCGCGCGCGATCTTGGCGGCCCATTTGCCGCTCGCCGCGCAGATCGCGGGGAGGGAGAGGCGCCCGGTGTTGAGCGTGGTCAGCGCGATCTTCAGGCCCGCGCCCTCCTTGCCGATCAGGTTCGCCTTCGGGACGCGGACGTCGTGGAAGCGCGTGACGCCGTTCTCGATGCCGCGCAGCCCCATGAACGCGTTGCGGTTCTCGACGGTGATGCCGGGCGTGGCCATGTCCACGATGAACGCGGAGATGCCGCCGCGATGGTCGTCCGACTTCGGGACGCGGGCCATGACGACGACGAGGTCGGCGACGACGCCGTTGGTCGTCCACAGCTTGACGCCGTTGAGGACGTAGTCGTCGCCGTCCGGGACGGCGGTGGCGCGCAGCCGCGCCGGGTCGGAGCCGACGTCGGGCTCGGTGAGCAGGAACGCGCTGACCTGCCGGGCGCAGCGCGGCAGCCACTCGTCCTTCTGCTCGCGCGTCCCGAACAGCTTGACCGGCTGCGGGACGCCGATCGACTGGTGCGCCGACAGCAGCGCCGCGAGCGCCGGGCTGACGGACCCGACGACCATCAGCGCGCGGCCGTAGTAGAGCTGGCTGAGCCCGAGCCCGCCGTGCTTCTCCGGGATCTTCATGCCGAGCGCGCCGAGGTCCCGCAGGCCCGCGATGACGCCGTCGGGGATGCGCGACTCCCGCTCGATCGCCGCCGGGTCGATGTCGGTCGCGCAGAACGCGGTGAGCGCGGCGAGGAACTCCTCGCCCTTGCGCCGCGCCTCCGCGTCGGGCCGCGGATGCGGATGGACGAGATCGAGCCGGAAATCGCCGAGGAAGAGCTGCTTGCCGAAGCTCGGCAGCCGCCATTCCGCCTCGCGCGCCTCTTCGGCGACCTTACGGGCCGTCCGCTCGTCGACGTGCCCGCGCCCGCCCTGCGTGGTTCCGGACGTGGGCGTATCTCCAGATGTGCGCGGACTCCCGGACTTCTTCCTGCTCCCATACATGAGCACGGCCTTTCCCGTGGCGGGATCGGGAAACACTGCCCCACCGGACAGCAGAAGTGATCCAATGGGGTGGACTGTCACCGAAGCCCTTGACCTGACCAGGGCAGAGGGGTTCGCTTTGCGTGATGAGTGAGACACGCAAGCCCACACTCATCGCCTCGGTGCAGCGTGCCCTGCACCTGATGGAGGCGGTGGCGTCGCATCCGAGCGGCGCGCCCGCCAAGCTGCTCGCCCGCGAGGCCAGGCTCCCGCTCGCCACGACCTACCACCTGCTGCGCACGCTCGCGCACGAGGGCTACGCGACCCGGCTGTCGGACGGCGTCTGGGTGCTCGGCGACCGCGTCGAGGCCCTGCACGGGCAGAGCCGGACGCAGCAGCTGCTCGCCCGCGTCCGTCCGGCCCTGCTGTCGCTGCGCGACGAGCTGGGCGTCGCCGCCTACTTCAGCATGCACGTGGACGGCGAGATCCGGCTCATCGACGTCGCCGACGGCCCGCGCGCCCCCCGCGTCGACCTGTGGGTCAGGTTCGAGGACGCCGCGCACGCCACCGCCCTCGGCAAGGGCGTGCTGAGCCAGTTCGACGACGCCCGCCGCCGCGACTACCTGTCCCGGCATCCGCTCGTCGACCTGACCCCGCACACCATCACCGAGCCCGGACGGCTGCTCCGCTCGCTCGACTCGTCCTGCGGGCTGCTGTTCGACCGCGAGGAGTACGCGCTCGGCACGGGCTGCGCCGCCGTCCCGGTCACGGACGCGACCGGCGCCGTCATGGGCGCCCTCGCGATCTCCTGCCGTCCCGGGAGGCTCCCCAGGATCGAGCAGTCGGCGCACCGGATGCGGGCGAGCGCCGAGCGCCTCCAGCGCGCCCTGACCTTCACGGGCCAGGACGCGCTCTGACCTTCCCAGGCCACGGCTCTGACCTTCACGGGCCAGGACGCGCCCTGACATCGGCGGGCTAGGAAAGGCGGCGGCGCGTCCAGTAGAAGCAGAAGCCCGCCATGCCCAGGGCGAGTCCGGCGAACAGCCCCGTCTCGGCCCACTGCAGCGGCCAGAAGTGATCGGCGGGATGGTAGGCGACCTTCTGCCGGTACCCCTGCTGCTTGATGTAGTCGAAGCATGCCTGAGGCGGGCCTTCGGGGGGCTCGCCGCCCGGATCCGGCCGCGGCAGGCACGCGCCCCCGGCCGAATTGGGGATCACGATCTCGCGGACCTTGTTCCCGGACGCGTCGACCGTCTCGTTCGTCAGCGTCCAGGCCCCGCGTTCGGCGCTCACCTTCACCTGCATGCGCGCGCCCGACGGCCGGTGGTCCAGCATCATGTCCACGGGGTTGTCCGCCGTGATCTCGATGGTCCTGGTCTCGGGCGGGACGAGGTGGGGCCGGACGAAGATCGGCATCGCGACCTGGACGGCGATGAACACGACCAAAGTGATCGACATCGCCGGGAGGGTCCTGCGGACGAGGACGCCGACGGTGACGCCGAGCGCGAAGGCGAAGGCCGCGTGGCCGATCGGGGCGATGCCGCGCGCTACGAAGACGAGCGGCGTGATGCGCGCGATGTCGCCGCTCTCCGTCTGGGTGAGCGCCGACTTGTCGAGCGGGTCGGTCCACCAGTCCACGGCGAGCACCGCGAGCCCCGTGGCGACCAGGGCGGCCAGGCCGACCAGCCCGAGCTTGGCGGCCAGCCAGCGGTTCCGGGTGATGCTCTGGGTCCAGACGAGCCGGTGCGTGCCCTGCTCCAGCTCACGGGTGATGAGCGGGGCGCCCCAGAAGACCCCGATGACGCCCGGGAGGAACACGACGATGGCGAGCAGCCCGCCGAAGTAGTACTGGTGGTCGATGAAGAAGGCCTTGGAGAACTGCGCGCAGTTGTCCGGTGCGCCGCAGGACGCGAGTCCGCTGGCGTAGTCGTCCGCCAGGCCGGGCCCGGTGATCAGCAGGACGGCGGCGAGGACGGCGAGCGCGCCGAACACCACCGCGGCCTGGACGCGGAACTGCCGGAACGTCAGCCAGATCATCGGACGGCCTCCAGTGCGGGACGCGCCGGCGCGGCGCTCATGTACGCGAGGACGATGTCCTCCAGCCCGACCTGCCCGACGGTCCACGCCGGGTCGTGGATCGGGGCGTCCGTGCGGACGATGAAGGTGCTCTGCCGGTCGGTGTGGCTCTCGGACACGACGTGCTGGTCCGCGGGCAGCGTCGACGGGTCGCGGCGCGGCCCCGACAGCCGGTGGTGGCCGGCGAGCAGGTCGTCGACGTCCCCGGCGACGCGGACCCTGGACTCCACGAGCACGATCAGGTAGTCGCACGTCCGTTCCAGGTCGGACACCAGGTGGGACGACAGCACGACGCTGAGCGAGTGCTCCACGGCGGCCTCCATGAGGCCCTGGAGGAACTCGCGGCGGGCGAGCGGGTCGAGCGCGGCGACGGGCTCGTCCAGGATGAGCAGCTCGGGCCGCTTCGCGATGCCGAGCGTGAGGGCGAGCTGGGCGCGCTGCCCGCCGGACAGCTTCCCGGCGCGGTGCGCGGGGTCGAGGCGGAGGCGGTCGATGCGCTCGCGGGCGAGGGCGGCGTCCCAGCCCGGGTTGAGGCGTGCGCCGAGTTTGAGGTGGTCGGCGACGGTCAGCCCGGAGTAGGTGGGGGTGTCCTGCGCGACGTAACCGACCTTGGCGAGCTGGGCCGGATCCTCGGCGGGCCGGCCGCCGAGGACGCGGATGCCGCCCGCGGTCGGGCTGAGCTGCCCGACGGCCAGGTTCAGCAGCGTCGTCTTCCCGGCCCCGTTCGGCCCGACGAGGCCGACGACGCGTCCGGCGGGGATCTCCAGCGTGCAGTCGGACAGCGCCCACCGCTTCCCGTACTTCTTGCCCAGGCCCTGGGCCTCCAGCGCGGCGGTCACGCTATGCCCTCCTGACGGGCGGACCGAAAGGTCGTCATGAACAGCGCCTCGATGCTCTCGTCGTCCATCCCGGCGAGCCGGGCCTTGGTGAGCCAGCGCTCCAGGTCCTTGCGCAGCGGGCCGTGGGCGGCAAGCGACTCGCCCGCCAGCGTCCGCGTCACGAACGTCCCGACGCCGGGGCGCGGCACGACGAGTCCCTCGCGCTCCAGTTCCCGGTACGCCTTGAGCACGGTGTTCGGGTTGATCGCGAGCTGCGCGACGACGTCCTTGACGGTGGGCAGCTGGTCGCCCTCCCGCAGCAGGTCGAGCCGCAGGGCGTGCTTCACCTGCCGGACGAGCTGCATGTACGGCGAGACCCCCGACCCGGTGTCCAGATGGAACTCGATCACCGTCGCCCCCATCTCGATTTAACTATCATGTTAGTACTTTAGCTGTATCGGACGGTCGGCTGTCAACGAACATCCGTTTTGTGCCGGGGGCCTGGTTCGGCGATGCTGGGACCGTGTCAACGGAGACCGCGTCGATGACGACGCAGAACACCGCCGCAGAGCTGCGCGCCTTCCTGCGCGGGCTGCCGGGCGTCGACCAGGTGGGGGCCGAGGAGCGCGCCGCGCGGCTCGCGACCCGGTCGATCAAGACGACGGCCAAGGCCGAGGCGATCGACCTGGCCATCTCGATGGTGGACCTGACCACGCTGGAAGGCGCCGACACGCCGGGGAAGGTGCGGGCGCTGTGCGCGAAGGCGGCGCATCCCGACCCGTCCGACGCGTCCGTGCCGAAGGTGGCGGCGGTGTGCGTGTACTCGGACCTGGTGGACGTCGCCGTCCGGTCCCTTGAGGGGACGGGGATCGGGGTGGCGAGCGTCGCGACGTCGTTCCCGTCCGGGCGGGCGCCGCTGGAGGCCAAGCTCGCCGACACCCGGGCGGCGGTCGCGGCGGGCGCGGCCGAGATCGACATGGTGATCGACCGCGGCGCCTTCCTCGCCGGCGACGTCGGGAAGGTGTTCGACGAGATCACGGCCGTCAAGGAGGCGTGCGGGACGGCGCATCTGAAGGTGATCCTGGAGACGGGCGAGCTGGCCACGCTCGACAACGTCCGGCGGGCGTCGTGGCTGGCGATGCGGGCCGGGGCCGACTTCATCAAGACCTCGACCGGGAAGGTGTCGCCGGCGGCGACGCTGCCGGTCACGCTGGTGATGCTGGAGGCCGTCCGCGACTACCGCGCCCGGACGGGACGCCAGGTCGGCGTCAAACCGGCGGGCGGCATCCGCACCACGAAGGACGCGATCCGCTACCTGGTGCTGGTCAACGAGACCGCCGGGCCCGACTGGCTCTCGCCGGACTGGTTCCGGCTGGGCGCGTCGAGCCTGCTGAACGACCTGCTCATGCAGCGCCGCAAGCTGGCCACGGGCGTGTATTCCGGTCCCGACTACTTCACGCTGGACTGATCATGATCTCTGGTGGCAGGGCCTCTAGCGGCAGGGTTTTCGAGTACGCGCCGGCGCCCGAGTCGCGGGCGGTCGTCGACGTCCGCGCCTCCTACGGCCTGTTCGTCGACGGCGAGTTCGTCGACGGGCACGGCGAGCCCTTCAAGTCGATCAATCCGGCCGACGAGACCGTGCTGGCCGACATCGCCTGCGCCGACGAGACAGACGTCGACCGCGCCGTCGCCGCCGCGCGCACCGCGTTCGACACCGTCTGGGGCCCGATGCCGGGACGCGAGCGCGCCAAGTACCTGTACCGCATCGCCCGGATCATCCAGGAGCGGTCGCGCGAGCTGGCCGTGCTGGAGTCGATCGACAACGGCAAGCCGATCCGCGAGTCCCGGGACGTCGACGTCCCGCTGGTCGCGGCCTGGTTCTTCTACTACGCGGGGTGGGCCGACAAGCTCCGGTACGCCGGATTCGGACCCGACCCCAGGCCGGTGGGCGTGGCCGGGCAGGTGATCCCGTGGAACTTCCCGCTGCTGATGCTCGCGTGGAAGATCGCGCCCGCGCTGGCCTGCGGCAACACCGTCGTGCTGAAGCCCGCCGAGACGACGCCGCTGACCGCGCTGCTGTTCGCCGACATCTGCCGCCAGGCGGAACTGCCGCCGGGCGTCGTCAACATCATCACGGGCGCGGGGGAGACCGGCCGCGCGCTCGTCGCCCACGACGGGATCGACAAGGTCGCGTTCACCGGGTCCACCGAGGTCGGACGGCAGATCGCCCGCACCCTGGCGGGCACCCGCAAGCGGCTGACGCTGGAGCTGGGCGGGAAGGCCGCCAACATCGTCTACGCGGACGCCGCGCTCGACCAGGCCGTCGAGGGCATCGTCAACGGGATCTTCTTCAACCAGGGGCACGTGTGCTGCGCTGGGTCGCGGCTGCTCGTCCAGGAGTCGGTCGCCGAGGAGGTCCTGGAGCGGCTGAAGGCGCGGATGGCGACGCTGCGGGTCGGCGACCCGCTCGACAAGAACACCGACATCGGGGCAATCAACTCGGCCGAGCAGCTCGCCAAGATCCGCGAGCTGTCGGCCATCGGGGAGGCTGAGGGCGCCACCGCCTGGTCGCCGCCGTGCGAGCTGCCCGCGCAGGGATTCTGGTTCGCGCCGACCGTGTTCACCGACGTCGCCCAGTCGCACCGGATCGCGCGGGAGGAGATCTTCGGGCCCGTCCTGTCGGTGCTGACGTTCCGGACGCCCGACGAGGCCGTCACCAAGGCCAACAACACCCCGTACGGCCTGTCCGCCGGAGTCTGGACGGAGAAGGGCTCGCAGATCCTGTGGACGGCGCAGCGCCTGCGCGCCGGGGTCGTGTGGGCCAACACGTTCAACAAGTTCGACCCGGCGTCCCCGTTCGGCGGCTACAAGGAATCGGGGTTCGGCCGCGAGGGCGGACGCCACGGGCTGGAGGGCTATCTCGATGTCTGAGCGGCTGGCCGTTCGCAAGACCTACAAGCTGTTCATCGGGGGCGCGTTCCCCCGGTCCGAGTCGGGCAGGTCGTACGCGGTGACCGACGCCAAGGGACGGTTCGTGGCCAACGCGTCGCAGGCGTCCCGCAAGGACGCGCGCGACGCCGTCTCCGCCGCCCGCAAGGCGTTCCCAGGCTGGTCAGGCCGCACCGCCTACAACCGCGGCCAGATCCTCTACCGCGTCGCGGAGATGCTGGAGGGGCGCCGCGACCAGTTCGCCGACGAGCTCCGGCGGGCGGGGGCGTCCAAGAGCGGCGCCGCGGGCGAGGTGGACGCGGCCGTCGACCGGTGGGTCTGGTACGCCGGGTGGGCCGACAAGCTGTCCGCGGTGGCGGGCGCGTCGAACCCGGTGTCCGGGCCGTTCTTCAACTTCTCCACGCCCGAGCCCGCCGGTGTCGTCGCCGTCGTCGCGCCCGACTCGCCGCTGCTCGGGCTCGTGTCCGTGGTCGCCCCGGTGATCGTCTCGGGGAACACGTGCGTCGTCGTGGCGTCCGAGTCGGCGCCGCTGCCGTCCATCACGCTGGCGGAGGTGCTGGCGACGTCCGACCTGCCGGGCGGGGTCGTCAACGTCCTCACCGGGCGGCGGAGCGAGATCGCGCCGTGGCTCGCCTCCCACATGGACGTCAACGGCCTCGACCTCACCGGAGCGGCCGCCGGCCACGTCCCCGACCTGGAGGACGAGGCCGCCGGGAACCTCAAACGCGTCCTGCGCCAGGACGACCGCGAATGGACCGACGACCCTGGAACCGCCCGCATGACGGCGTTCCTGGAGACCAAGACCGTCTGGCATCCCGTGGGCGTGTGAGCTGATATGACTCCGCGTGTGTAGAGCATCACAAAGCGTGGAATAGATCTCCCCGTAACTGATCATCACTGGGGGGAGATCAGTGCCTACCAAGACGGCTGCACGTACGAAGAGCACATCGACCAAGTCCACGACCGCACGCAAACCGGCGGCGAAACGAACCTCGGCCGCGAAGGCGTCCACGAGGACGGCGACCAGCCGGACGACCGCCGCCAAGCGCGGCACTACCAGGAGCGGTACCGCCAGGAGCGGCACTGCCAGGAGCGGGGCCGCGAAGAAGCGGACGACCGCGGCGTCCAGCCGGACGTCGTCGGCCGCCGCGACCCGCGTCACCAAGGCCGCGAGCCAGGCCAAGACCGCCGCGACGCAGATGAAGTCGGTGGCGACCAAGGCGTCCTCGTCGGCGAAGGCCATGACGGCGATGACCAAGGCCATGACCAGCGCGACCAAGGCGATGTCCGACGCCGCCAAGGCGATGGACGCGGCCGCGAAGGTCATCACCACGACGGCCAAGTCCACCGGGACCCGGAGCACGGCGGCGAGGAAGAGCACGGCGTCCAGGTCCGGGACGGCGCGCAGGTCGACGGCGGCCGCGTCCAGCCGGTCGCGGTCGACGGCGTCCGCGCGGACGTCCGCGGCCCGCAAGTCGACGACGGCGAAGAGCTCCACCAGGAGCGGCACGGCGAAGAAGACCGCGCCGAAGTCGCGGACGTCCGCCGCCCGCAAGTCGACGTCGTCGCGGACGACCAGGTCCACCGCGGCGAAGCGGCCCGCCAGGTCCACCGCGTCCCGGACGGCGGCGGCCCGCAGGACGCCCGCGAGCCGGGCCGTGGACGCGGCACGCAGCGCCGCCGCCAGCGCGTCGTCCATGGTCGAGCCGAAGACCGGCTCGCTCCAGCACTCGACACGGTCGGACGGCGGGTTCCTGAGCGGGCTCACCGGCTCCGGCCGCGGGCGCTGAAGGGCGGACCATGCCGGTCGACGAGGACGACATCCTCGCGCGCATCAACGAGTACGTCGGCGAGGAGCAGCGGCTCCGCGAGCGCTACCAGCGCCGGGAGCTCGGCCGCGAGGAGGAGCACCGGCGGCTGGAGTCGCTGGAGGTCGCGCTCGACCAGTGCTGGGACCTGCTGCGCCGCCGCCGCGCCCGCCTTGAGGCCGGCGAGGACCCGGGCGACGAGGACGTCAGACCGCCGGACGAGGTCGAAGGCTACCTGCAGTGACGCCCTCGGGCGGGCACGGGCGGCTGCGTTTCGGCGTGTCCCTCGCACCGGACGCGTCGGTCCCGCTGCTGCGCACCGCGCAGGAGGCGGACCGGTTCGGCCTCGACCTCCTCGGCGTCCGCGACCAGCCGTACCGGCGCGACACCGCCGACGCGCTCACGCTGGTCGCGGCGGCGCTGGCGGCCACGTCCCGGATCCGGGTGCTGCCGGCGGTGGCGTGCCTGCCGCTGCGGCCGCCCGCCGTCCTGGCCAAGGCGATCGCGACCATGGACCGGCTCAGCGGCGGCCGCGTCGAGCTCGGCCTCGGCGCGGGCACCGCCTGGGACGGCGTCGAGGCCTACGGCGGGACGCGTCCCGGCGGCGCGGGGAACGGCGGCGCGGCGGCGGCGCGGCGCGCCCTTGAGGAGGCCGTGCAGATCATCCGGCTGCACTGGAGCGACCAGAACGGGCTCAGGTTCCAGGGCGAGCACTACCGGTTCACGGCGCTGCAGGCCGGTCCGGCGCCCGTCCACCAGATCGGCATCTGGCTGGGCGTCACCGGGCCGCACGGCCTCGACCTGGCCGGACGCGTCGCCGACGGCTGGATCGCGCCGTCGTCCCTCGTCCCGCCGAAACGGCTCGCGGAGGGGCAGCGGCGCCTCGACGACGCCGCCGCCCGCGCGGGGCGCGGCCCGGCGGAGCTCCGCCGCGTCTACGTCCTCGAAGGCACCCTGGACGGACGGGAAACGCGCGGCTTCCTGCACGGCCCGCCGCGCCAGTGGATCTACGAGCTGACCGAGCTGGCGATCGGCCACCGCGTCGACACGTTCCTGTTCGGCGGGCCTCCGGAGCAGCTGACCGAGTTCGCGCTGGAGGTCGTCCCGGCCGTCCGCGAACAGGTGGCCCGCGAAAGGGGAGGGACGGTCGCCGTCCGAGGCTGATCCTCACATGCGGTCGGGGGTGGGGACGCCGAGGAGGTCGAGACCGGTGACGAGGGTGCGGAGCGTCGCGGCGCACAGGGCCAGGCGGGACGCCTTCGTCTCCTCGTCGGGCGCCTTCAGGACCGGGCAGTTCTCGTAGAAGGTCGTGTAGGCGTCCGCGACCGCGAAGACGTAGGTCGCCAGCCGGTGCGGCTCGGCGGTGTCGCCCGCCTGCTGCACGGCGGCGCCGAACCCGAGCAACTCCAGCGCAAGCGCCCGCTCGGCCGGGTGTCCGAGGACGATCGGGCCCGTCGCGTCCTCCGGGGCTACGCCGCCCTTCCGGAAGATCGACCGGATCCGGGCCGTCGCGTACTGCAGGTACGGGCCGGTCTTGCCGTGGAACGAGATCATCCGGTCGAAGTCGAAGATGTACTCGCTGTCGCGGGCCACCGACAGGTCGGCGTACTTCACCGCGCCCATGCCCACGTCCCGGACGATCGCGTCGCGGGTCGCGTCGTCGAACGGCTCGTCGTGCTGGATCTCGTCGAACGCGGCGCCCGCCCGCTCGACGGCCTCGTCCAGCAACTCGGACAGCTTGACCGTGCGGCCCGCCCGGGTCCGCAGGAGCTTGCCGTCGGTGCCGAGGACGCTGCCGATCTGCGCGTGCTCGGCCTGGACGCCGTCGCCCAGCCAGCCCGCCGTCCGCGCGACCGCGAACACCATCTGGAAGTGCAGCGCCTGCGTCGTGCCGACCACGTAGATCATCCGGTCGACGTGCTCGGTGTCGACCCGGTACCGGATCGTCGCGAGGTCGGTGGACGAGTAGTTGTAGCCGCCGTCGCTCTTGCGGATGATCACGGGGAGGGGCTCGCCCTCGCGTCCGGTGAACCCGGGCGGGAACGCGCACAGCGCCCCGTCGCTGATCACCGCGATGCCCTTGTCCTCCAGCTCCTGGACGGTCGGGGCCAGCGCGTCGTTGTAGAAGCTCTCGCCCTTGATGTCGGCGTCGGTGAGCGTGACGCCGAGCTGCCCGTAGACGGCGTTGAAGTACCGCTTGGACACGTCCACGAGGACGTTCCAGAGCCGCAGCGTCTCCGGATCGCCCGCCTGGAGCGCCACGACCCGGCTGCGGGACCGGTCGGCGAACGACTCCCCCTTGCTGGAACTGTCGTCGAACTTCTGCCGCGCGGCCTGGTAGAACTCGGTCAGGTCGCTGACGGACGAGTCGCCCCGCGCGGCGGCGTCCTCGCCGAGGTCGAGCAGGTGCTCGATCAGCATCCCGAACGGGGTGCCCCAGTCGCCGACGTGGTTGTCGCGGATCACCTCGTGGCCGAGGAAGGCCAGGATGCGGGCGATGGCGTCGCCGACGATCGTGGTCCGCAGATGGCCGACGTGCATCTCCTTCGCCACGTTCGGCGAGGAGTACTCGACGACGACCTTCTGCGGCTTGTCGGCCGCCGGGACGCCGAGCCGGTCGTCGTGCAGGGTCCGCTGCGCCTGCGCCGCGATCCAGCCGTCGCTGAGCGTCAGGTTGATGAAGCCCGGGCCGCTGACCTGCACGTCCGACACGACGTCCGCCGTGTCGAGGTTCGCGACGATCTCCTCGGCCACGTCTCGCGGCTTGCGGCCCAGCTTCTTGGCCAGCGGCAGCGCGACGTTGGCCTGAAGGTCGGCGAACGACGACGGCCGGATGACCGGGTCGGCGTCCGCGTACGACGGTCCGAAGGCGGCGCCCAGCGCGGCCTGGACCCGAGCGGCGAGTACGAGTTGCGGATCGGGCATGCTCCAAGGCTATCGGCGTCGCGCCCGCGTCCGAACCCGGTTTTCGCCGTGCCCGGACGCCGTGCTCAGGCATCGTGCCTGGCCGTGTGCTCAGGCATCGTGCCTGGCTGTGCGCTCAGGCTCCGAGCTGCGGGTCCTTGTGATCGGCCTCTTCGGGGGCGTGCGCGCGGCGGCCGAAGCGGGACGTGCGGGTCAGCGCGACCTGCTCGCGGATCCGCTCGACGATCCGTCCGGCGGCGAGCCGGTGCGCCAGCTCGCACGCCGACGTGATCGCGCGGGCGTGCGACGCGCCGTGCGCGATCACGACCGTGCCGTTCAGGCCGAGCAGGACGCCGCCGCCGTAGGTGTCGGGGTCGAGGCGGTCCCGGAGGTCCTGGAGGCGGCGGCGCTGGAGCAGCGCGCCCACCCGCGCCGCCGCGCTCGCCGACATCGTCTCGCGGACCTCGGTGAACGCGGTCCGGATGGTGCCCTCCATGGTCTTCAGCGCGATGTTGCCGGTGAAGCCGTCCGTGACGACGACGTCGACGCCTCCGCCCAGCAGGTCGTGGCCCTCGACGTTCCCGGCGAACTCGATGCCGTGGCTGCCTCCGGCGAGCAGCTCGTGGGCGCGCTTCGTCAGCTTGCCGCCCTTGCCCGGCTCGGCGCCGATGTTGAGCAGCCCGACCGCCGGACGGTCCAGGCCGAGCAGGATCTGCGCGTACGCGGTGCCGAGCGCCGCGTACTGGACGAGGCCCTCCGGTTTGACGTCCGTGGTGGCGCCCGCGTCCAGCAGGATCGTCGGGCGCGGACGCGTCGGCAGCGTCACCGCGATCGCCGGGCGCAGCACGCCCTGCTGGCCCTTCAGCCGCAGCCGCGACGTCGCCACCACCCCGGCCGTGCTGCCCGCCGACACCAGCGCCGACGCCCGCCCCTGCTTGATCAGATGGCAGGCGATCGCGACGGACGAGCGCGGCTTGCGCCAGCTCGCCAGCGCGCCCTCGCCCATGTCGAGGGCCTCGTCGGCGTGCACGATCGGGATCTTGTCCATGAAGCCGTACCGGTCGAGCTCCCGGCGGATCCGCGGAGCCTGCCCGACGAGCACCAGCCGGACGCCGTGCTCGCGGGACGCGTCCACCGCACCGGCGATGATCTCTTCGGGGGCGTGGTCGCCGCCCATCGTGTCGACGGCGATCGGCAGCGGACGCACGGTCGCCCCGCGGTGCGGCGTCGTGGTCCCAGTGCCGGTCATGGCCGCTCCAGGAGGGGTGAAGGGAAACGCGCTGCGCCGCGACGACGCAGCTCATCGCATCGTAGGACGTTCCTTCACCCGGCTTGACGATGCCGGGCCGGAGGTGGCGATCGTCACCCTCCCGGCCCTGCTCAGCCGCCTGTCTTGGTCAGCCGTCCTTCTTGTGGCAGTCGGCGCCCAGGCAGGAGGCGTTCTCCACGACCGGCTGCCCGTCCACGAGGATCGTGTAGTTGTTCTTGTGCGAGTCCTGCTCGCCGGTGCCGAGGACCTCGACCGGCTTCTTGTCGGACGTCGTGCCGCTGCACGACACGCGCATCTTCGTCTTCGTCCAGCCGGGCAGGTCCTCGCACTTCAGCGGCGACGCCAGGGCCACGCCGCGCTGCTGCAGCTCGGCCGCCGCCGTCGCGGGCATCGCCTTGCGCAGCGCGGACTGCGTCTTGTACTGCAACTCCTCGCGGCCGGTCACGACGAACGCGACACCGGCGCCCACCAGCACCAGCACGAGCAGCGCGGCGGACCCCAGGACCAGGGCCTTCCGGCGGTTCGTGCCCATGACCCGGCGGCTCATCTCCATGGCCTTGCGACGTATCTCCACAACAGCTACGTCACCGACGGTGCTGGGACATATGCGCTGGGTGGTGGGTTTTTCCGTTCCGTATGCGGATTCGTTGCTCTCACCCGGCCTCCGCCGCCCGGCGAATCGCGGAGACCGCGTCGGCGAGCACGCCGGGCCGGTCGAGCGGGACCATGTGCAGGGCGTCCGGCAGTTCGACCCGGGTCCCGTTCGGGCTCATCCTCGCCAGCCGCTCGTGGCCTTCGGCCCAGGCGCGCTTCCTGCGGGGGTCGCGGACGTCCCCGAGCGCGGTCACGACCAGCAGCGGGACGGGCGGGAACGAGTACCGCCCGCGCAGCCACGCCAGCCGCGCGGCCATCTCCCGGTAGGCGATCTCCTCCGCGAGGACCGTGCCGAGCACCGTTCCGCGCTGGTAGACGGACCGGACGACCTCGTCCGGGACGGCCTCGCCGCGGCGGCTCGTCCGGCCGAGGACCAGCCTGCGCCCGAGCGGCCCGGCGACCCCGGCGAGCCGGGTGGCGTCGAGGATCGCGCCGGCGGCCGTGGCCAGCGGCGTCAGCGCCGCGCCGACCGGGACCGGCGGGAGCCGGGTGCGCTCATGGCTCGGATCGACCAGCACCATCCCGAGGACGTGCTCGGGACGCAGCCTGGCCAGCGCCTCGGCGGAGAACGCGGCCATCGAGTGCGCGAGGACGATCACCGGCCGGTCCGCCCGCTCCGCCAGCGCCTCCATGACCCGGGTGTCGCGCAGCAGCGTGGGCCGCGCGGTCGCCGCCGGGCTGAGCCCGAGGCCCGGACGGTCGAACACGGTGATCCGGTACTCGTCCCGCAGCAGCTCGACGGTCGGCGTCCAGTCGAACCAGGCGCCGCCGAGCCCGGAGCTCAGCAGGAGCGGAACGCCGTCCGCCGACCCGGACTCGACGATGTGGACCCGCTCGCCGCCCGCGCTCACGATCTCCGTCACAGACGTGCCCCGTCTCTGGCCCATCGCCCCCGCGGCCATGGCCCCCGTGTCCAGCGGGCGTTCGTCCACCGAGCCCGCGTCCACCGAGCCCCCTCCCGCCGATCGGCCCTCGCCGGTCCGCCCAGTATTTCCGAAGATCGCGCCGGAGCGTGACGGGAGGCGGGGGATCGGCGCGGCCCGCGCGGCGGGCGACCGTAACCTCTGACGCCGCAGAGTCTCGTGACGCAGAAGTTAACGTGCCGATGTCGTTGTACTAGGGGCGGAACCTCCACGATGATGTCCGGGCGATTTGCCGGGATCATCCTTGACCAGCTTTGTTCCTACCGGGTAGGGGGCATCAATTCGGCATGAACCCGTCTTAAAGGGTTGAATGGGGGGTGTACTGAGCAGTTCCGATCACGGTCCGTGACGACGCATCTCGGGGGTGCGCCTCCCCGCTGACAGCAAGGAGAACCAACACGTGACACTGGTGAACGACGCGGCTCCCGCAGTGCGATCCACTGGTCGCAAGTTCCGCGCCTTCACGGCGAAGCACCTCGACGAGCTCACCGCTCGCGCGGGGCTGTCGCCCGCGCAGCGGCTCGCGACCCGGGCGGTGGCCACCGTGCTGCCGTTCCGGACGAACGCCTACGTCATCGAGGAGCTCATCGACTGGTCGGCCGCGCCCGACGACCCGATCTACCGGCTGGTCTTCCCGCAGGAGGACATGCTTCCGGCCGAGGACGTCGCGCACCTGTCCGATCTCCTGCGCCGCGAGGCGCCCAAGGCCGAGATCGAGGCCGCCGCCCACGCGGTGCGGATGCGGCTGAACCCGCACCCGGCGGGGCAAATGGAGCTGAACATCCCGAGCTTCGGGGACGGCAAGATCCCCGGGATGCAGCACAAGTACGACGAGACCGTCCTGTACTTCCCCAAGCAGGGCCAGACGTGCCACGCCTACTGCACGTACTGCTTCCGGTGGGCCCAGTTCGTCGGCGAGCCCGACCTCAAGATGGCCGGGGACGACGTCACCGCCCTGCGGGACTACCTCGTCCAGCACCCCGAGGTGACGAGCGTCCTGTTCACCGGTGGCGACGCGATGATCATGGGCGAGCCGGTGCTGCGCCGCTACATCGAGCCGCTGCTGGATGTGGAACACCTCGAATCCATCCGGATCGGCACCAAGTCCCTCGCGTACTGGCCGCAGAAGTTCGTCACCGACCCCGACGCCGACGAGATGCTCCGGCTGTTCGAACAGGTCGTCGAGTCGGGCAAGAACCTCGCGTTCATGGCGCACTTCACGCATCCGCGCGAGCTCGAACCGCTCATGGTCGCCGAGGCGTGCCGCCGCATCCGCGACACCGGCGCGGTGATCCGCACCCAGTCGCCCGTCATCCGGACGATCAACGATGACGCCGCGACCTGGGAGACCATGTGGCGCGTCCAGACCCGGATGGGCCTCGTCCCCTACTACCTGTTCGTGGAGCGCGACACCGGGCCGCAGGACTACTTCGCCGTCCCGCTCGTCCGCGCGTACGAGATCTTCCGGGACGCCTACAAGAGCGTCTCCGGGCTGTCGCGGACCGTCCGGGGGCCGTCCATGTCCGCCACGCCGGGCAAGGTCTGCGTGGACGGCGTCGTCGACATCAACGGTGAGAAGGCGTTCGCGCTCCACTTCATCCAGTGCCGCGACGCCGACCTGGTCGGCAAGCCGTTCTTCGCGCAGTACGACCCCAACGCGGTCTGGCTGGACGACCTCAAACCGGCCTTCGCCGACCGGTTCCCCTGGGAGAAGTGACGCCCGCGGCGTGCCCGGACGACGGCCGGGCACGCCGTCAGCGCAGGTAGCGGTACTCAGCGCAGGTAGCGGTGCAGGGCGAGGCTGACGGCGACGGCCGCGGCGCCGCAGATCGCGATGACGCGTCCCGGCGCGGCGAACTCGGCGAGCGCGCCCGCCGCGGCGATGCCGAGGGCCTGGCCCGTCATGAGCCCGGTGTTCGCGAGCCCCATCGTCTGGCCCTGGACGTCCGCCGGGACGGCGTCCGCCAGGCGGCGCTGGACGGTCAGCTCGTAGCTCAGCCCGCACGTCGTCGCCGTCATCAGCAGGCAGGCCGCGGCGAGCCCCGGACCGAACGCGAAGAGCAGCAGCGGCAGGCCCGTCAGCAGCGCGAGCGGCAGCGTGAGCCGGGGCCGGAGACCGGGCGGCACGAGCCGCCCCACCACGAAGTTCCCGAGGCCCATCCCGACCGCCGCCGCGGCGAGGATCAGCCCCGCCGCGCCCGCGTGGCCGAGGCCCGTCGCGTACGGGACCAGCACGCCCTCCGCCCCCACCGACATGGAGATCGGCAGCCAGACGGCCAGCATCAGGCCGCGCGTGGGCCGTCCGCCCAGCAGGACGCGGTTCACCCGCCACGTCTCCCGTGCCGTCCCCGACGGCCCGCGCTGCTTCGCGACCGTGCCCGGCAGGCCCAGATGGGCGATCAGGGCCGCCAGGGCGGCGGTCCCGGCGGCCAGCCAGAGCGTCCCGGACGGCGTCAGCACCGACAGCAGCAGCCCCCCGACGCCCTGCCCCACCACCTGCGACGACGCCGACGTCATCGTGAACAGCGAGCGGCCGAGCACGAACCCGTCGCCCGGCAGCAGCGCGGGCAGCCTGCCGTGCACGGCCGCGGACCCGACCGGCGCGAACAACCCGACCACGACGAGCAGCAGGATCGTCGCCGGCAGCGGCACGGCGTCCAGCGCGAAGACGGCGATCACCGCGAACCGCAGCAGGTGGAAGGCCGCGAGGAGCCGCCGCGCCGGGACGTGGTCCGCGAGCGACAGCAGGAACGCGCCGCCGACCACGTACGGGAGCATCCCGGCGCCGAACACGAGGGCGGCCGCGAGCGACGAGCCCGTCTCCGCGAAGGTCAGCACCGACAGCGCGATGATCCGGATCGACTCGCCGCCCGCGAGCAGCGTCTGCAACGCGAACAGGACGCGGAACTCGGGGACGCCGAAGATGTCGCGGTACCGCGCGGACACAGCGGGGGGAGCCGTCATGACCGCCACTGTGCGGCCGCGTCCCCGGCCCCGGATAATGTTTCGGGGAGGAGCGAAACATGTACCGGATCGAGGTGGGCCCGGCCGATCTGGCCGCCAGCCGGTTCGGCGTCGCGCCGCTGCTGGAGGTCCTGAACGCGCTCGGCCTCGCCGCGGGCCGGGTCCCCGCGGGACCGCTGGGCCCGTGGGTGGAGCGGGTGCGGCCCCGGTACCAGCCGATCGCGGACGATCCGGCGATCCGGACGCTGACGTTCCTGCGCCGCCGCGCCGGGTACATGGCCGACTTCATCAGCCCGCCGCCCGCCCGGCCGAACCTCACGATCGCCGAGCAACTCGCCACGATGCGGGCGACACCGCTCGGCCAGGCGCGCGGGGAGATCGCCCGCAACCTGGTGGGCCTGCCGGAGCCGGACGCCGTCGTCCGGGGCGTGCTGGACGCGCCGGACATGGTCGAGCGCCTCGCCACCGGCCTGGAGACCGCCTGGCACGTCCTGCTGAAGCCGGACTGGCCGGTGTTGCGGTCGATCGTGGAGCGCGACATCGTGCACCGCGCGGGACGCCTCGCCGCCTACGGGTGGGCACAGGCGCTGGACGGCCTTTCCCGCCAGGTGCGCTGGCACGACGGCGTGATCGAGGTGGACATCCGCGGGGGCGGCGACGTCACCCGCCGGCTGGACGGCGCCGGGCTGATGTTCGTGCCGGTGGTCTTCTCGGAGCTCGGCCTCGCGGTCGAGCAGGGCTGGCCGTACACGCTGATGTACCGGGCCAGGGGAGTGGCGGCGCTGTGGGAGACCCGGGCCCCGAGCCGCGAGGACGCGCTGGCCAGGCTGCTCGGCCGCACCCGCGCCGACCTGCTGCGGCTGCTCGCCGAACCGGCCACGACGACCTGGCTGAGCGCCCGGCTCCGGATGAGCATCGGCGGGATCGGCGACCACCTCGCGGTCCTGTACGCGTCCGGTCTCGTGACCCGGGAGCGCACCGGCCGCTCAGTCCTCTACCGCCGCACCACTCTCGGCGACCTGCTCACCACCGCCCCCTGACCGGTACCGCGGTATTCCTCTACGGAATGGGCTCTATGGCCCTTTCACGGAAGTGGCCCGTGATCACAACTGGCCGTTTGTTGCCTAATTTCTGATGGCCGCCACGCCTGCCGCCACCGCGCAGGACCCTGAACAGGCAACGCTGCTCATGACTTTCTATGAGCACGCGAACTACAACCGCGACCAGCCCGGCCGGTCCGTGGGCGTGTACGGCGACGCGGGAACATGCGACAGTGAAGGCTACGTCTTCACCGTCGCCAACGTTCCGCCCCTCAATTGGTGGCCTGATCACCTGTCCTCCATAACCGGTGTTGGCTCGTGCACCGCCGTACTCCTGAGCAGTCACGGCGGGGCCGAAATACGGTGGAACCTTCCCGCCAGTTTCGGCTCGACCGGCTGGAACGACAACGTGAGGAAGTTGCGGGTATACCGCCGGTGAGGTCACGCGCCAAACATTGAGGCCACTTATTGGGCCCTGGAGGACGGTGGTCAGGTCCCGTAGACGGGGATGATCGAGGCGCGGGCCAGGGTGTGGCCGGTGATGGTGAATCCGGCGACGGCGGGCGAGACGTCGGAGTCGATGCCGAGCGACTCGACGTCCAGGGCGTGGACCGTGAACACGTAGCGGTGCGGGTCGCCGGGCGGCGGGGCCGCGCCGCCGAACGCCTTCACCCCGTAGTCGTTGCGCACCTGGACACCGATCTTGGAGTCCTCGGTTCCGGCGCCGGTGGGCAGCTCGGTCACGTCCGCGGGGATGTCGAACAGCGACCAGTGCCAGAAGCCGCTGCCGGTCGGCGCGTCCGGGTCGTAGCAGGTCACCGCGAAGCTCTTCGTCTCGGCGGGGAACCCGGACCAGCTCAGGTGCGGCGACTCGTTGCCGCCGCCGAACCCCCACTCGCTGAACACGTGCTTGGCGGGGAGGCGCTCGCCGTCGGTGACGTCGTCGCTGGTCACGGTGAACGACGGGACCTCGGGCAGGAACTCGTGCGGAAGCGGCGGCTTGCCGGCCATGGCGGCCCTCCTACATCGGGGAACGGCTGTGTGTCCCCCCATCTTTATCAGGGGGCCGTCACGTCTTGACGGCCCCCATCGTGAACCCGGTGACGAACCTGTCCAGGAACAGGTTGAACAGGAACGCGATCGGCACCGCCGTGATCACTGTGGACGCCTGGAGCGACTGCCAGAAGAACACGTCCCCGCGGATCAGCTGCGTCGGGACGCCGGTGCTGACCACCATCTCCGGGCTCGCCGACACGAACGCCAGCGCGTACACGAACTCGCTGGCCGTGAGCGTGAAGCTGAACACCACGACCGCGACGATCCCCGGGAACACCAGCGGCAGCACGGCCCGCAGGAACGCGCCGAGGCGGCTGTAGCCGTCCACCATCGCCTGCTCCTCGACGTCCTTCGGGACGGCCTTCAGGAACCCGATCAGCAGCCACACCGACACCGGCACCGTGATCGTCGGATACACGACGATCATCGACCAGAGCGTGTCCTCCAGGTGCAGCCACACCACGACGCGGGTCAGCGACAGGAACAACAGCGACGGCGGCACCAGGTACACCATGAAGATCGCGATGCCCATCGGGGTGCCCCACGGACGGTCGAGCCGCGCGAGCGAGTACGCCGCCGGGAGCGCGAGCACCAGCGTGATCGCCACCACCGCCGCGCCGACGATCAGCGTGTTCGCCACGAACGTCAGGAACGGCGTGTCGTTGAACAGGAACGTCACATGGTCGGGCGTCGCGGGCTTGTTGTAGAAGAACGGGTTGCTCTCCGGGTTGTAGAGGTCCTGGTTCTGCTTGAACGCGCTGACGGTGCTCCACAGGAACGGCAGAGCGCACACCAGCGCCGCCAGCACCGCCGCCCCGTACACCCCGCACCGCGCCGCCGCATGCCGCCGCGCGTACCGCCTCCGCAGCCCCTCGACGTGCGCCGCCGCGCTCATCGGGCCTGTGGTGGTCGTCGGGCCTGTGGTGCTCATCGGGCCTCCAGCCGCCGGACGGCCCGCAGGATCGCGACCGCGCCCGCGAGCAGCAGCGGGAACAGGAACAGCGCGATCGCCGCGCCCTGCCCCACGTCGCCGCCCTCGATGCCGCGGAAGTACGCCCACGACGCCAGCACGTCCGTCGAGTGCGTCGGGCCGCCGCGCGTCAGCACGTACGGGACGGTCATGTCCGTGAACGTCATGATCGCGCCGAACAGCCCGGCGACCGCGATCACCGGGAGCGTCAGCGGGATCGTCACCTCGAACATCCGCCGCCAGAACCCGGCGCCGTCGATCCGCGCCGCCTCGTCGATGTCGCGCGGGATCGCGACCAGCCCCGCCATCACGATCACCGCGGCCAGCGGCGTCAGCCGCCACACCTGCACCGCGATCACCGACGCCATCGCCGTGCCGGGACGGCCCAGCCACACGACGTTCGCGTCGATCAGCCCGAGGTTGCGGAGCACCCAGTCGAGCGGCGAGAAGATCGAGTCCAGGAACCACAGCCACGACACCGTCGACAGCGCCACGGGCGTCGTCCACGGCAGCAGCACGAGGAAACGGACGAACCACTTCCCGTGGAATTCCGCCACCAGGATGTTCGCGAGGATCTTCCCGAACACCACGATCAGCACCATGCTGACCAGCGTGAAGAACAGCGTGTTCCGCAGCGAGCGCCAGAACACGCCGTCGTCGAAGATCTCGGAGAAGTTGTCGAAGCCGACGAAGTCGAACGACGGGTCGCCGGTGGTGACGTCCGAGAACGCGAACGCGATGGCCAGCAGGAACGGGACGCCGACCAGCGCGACGATGTAGACCACCGACGGCAGCAGCATCACCCACGCGAGGAACCCGTCCCGGTCGGCGAGCCCGGCCTTCGACCGCTCGACCGCCCTCACCTCGGCGGCCGCCTTGAGCTCGGCCGTCACGGCGATTCCCCGATCGGGACGGGCGCCGCGCGTTTGCCGCCGTCCGCGTCGAAGAACCGCAGCCGTTCGACCGGCACGGCGAACTCGTGCGTCTCGCCGGCCTCCAGCGGCGTGCCCACCGTCGCGGGCAGCCGCGCGATGACGCGCGACTCCTCGCCGATGCCGGTCACCGTCCCGTACACGTGCCGGTCGCCCGACAGGTACTCCATCCGCTCGACCTGGAACGGCATCGTCACCCGCGGTTCCGCCTGGACGTTCTCCACCGGCAGCAGATGCTCGGGACGGAACCCCACCAGCCGCCCGTCCCGCCTGACCAGGTTCATCGGCGGCGACCCGATGAACGTCGCCACGAACGTGTCGGCCGGGTCGTCGTACACCTCCTGCGGCGTCCCGACCTGCCGGACGCGGCCGTGCTCCAGCACCGCGATCCGGTCGCCGAGCCCCATCGCCTCCGCCTGGTCGTGCGTGACGTAGATCGTCGTGGTCCCCACGCGCTCCTGGAAGCGCTTCAGCTCGTCCCGCGCCGTCGCGCGCATCTTCGCGTCGAGGTTCGACAGCGGCTCGTCCAGCAGGAACACCGCCGGGTCGCGGACCAGCGCGCGCGCCAGCGCCACCCGCTGCCGCTCACCGCCAGACAGCTGGCGCGGCTTGCGGCGCAGCAGCGGCTGGATGTCCAGCAGCTCCGCGGCCCACTTCGCCTTGCGGTCGCGTTCCTCCTTGGCCATGCCCTCCGCGCGGAGCGGGAAGACGATGTTGTCCATCACCGTCTTGTGCGGGTACAGCGCGTACGACTGGAACACCATCGCGATCTGCCGGACGCGCGGCGGAAGCCCGTTCACGACGTTCCCGCCGATCAGCACCTCGCCCTCGGTCGGCTGCTCCAGGCCCGCGATCGTGCGCAGCAGCGTCGTCTTCCCGCACCCGGACGGCCCGAGCAGCACCAGATACTCCCCGGGCTCGGCCGCCAGATCGACGCCGTCCAGCGCCCGCACGTGCTCCGAGCGTCCTCGCCGCCGCGCCCGCACCTGCCCGTCGAAGGTCTTGACCAGCCCCTTCACTTCCACGGTGTTCACAGGGCTCGCCTCCGCTCGCGGTTCATGGGCTCGCCTCACCCGCCGACGAGGCCGCGCGAGCGCCAGTTCTTGAAGATCGCGTTGACGCGGTCCTCGGCCTCCGCGACGGCCTGCCGCGGGGACGTCTGGCCGCGGGCGGCGCGGCCGAACATCGTCGGCAGCAGGTTGGTGTTGAAGATCTCCCCGATCGCCGGGTTGGACGGTCCCGGATAGCCGATGTTCGCGCTCCACGACGTCGCCGTCTTCAGCAGGCTCAGCTTGTTCGCGGGCTTCGCCCCCCACGGGTCGTTGTCCAGCCAGCCGTTCAGCTGCGGGACGAGCGACGGCCAGCCCGGCAGGTCGTACAGCTCGGAGTGGAACGTCACGGCCGGGAAGTTGGCCGTGTAGTGCAGCAGGAACTCCTTCGCCGCGTCCGGGTTCCCCGCGTACTTCGGGACGATCCACTGCTGGATGACGTGCTGCGCCGCCAGCGCCGCCTTGGGCCCGCGCAGCGCGGGCACGAAGAAGATGTCGTCGCCGATCGCCCGGTTGGTGCCCATCGCGGTGCGCCACGCCGAGATCGAGTTCAGGATGTACGACGACTTCCCGGCGATCAGGGCCTGGTTGTTGGACGCCGGCGTCCACGAGAACACCTCGCTGGTCTCGGCTTCCTTGAACAGCCGGGCCATGTACTCGACGGCCGCGACGGTCGCGTCCGAGTTGAGGACGACCCGCTCGTTCTCGTCCTGGACGGCCCCGCCGAACGACCACAGCAGCGCCCGCGCCGCCATGTTCGAGTCGGTCTCCGGGGACAGCCCGATCCCGCACGGCACCCCGGTCTGCTTCTTGATCTCGGCGGCGCCGCGGAGCAGGTCGTCCCAGCTCGCCGGGCCGTTCGGCATCCCGGCCTTCGCCCACATCGACTTGCGGAAGTCGCCGGGGTCGGGCGACCAGCCGGGGCAGTAGCAGTAGAACCGCTTGGTGTTCGGGTTGTAGCTCGACTTGCGGCACAGCTCAAGCTGCTGCCCCCAGCGCCGGTTCGCCTCCTGGACGACGTCCGACAGATCCAGCACGGACGGCTCGTACTGCGAGAACGGCGCGATGTGCTGGATGACGTCGTGGCCGCGTCCCGCCTGGATCTCGGACGCGGCGCGGCGGGGGACGTCCACGGTGTTGATGTGGTCGACGCGGACGTCCACGCCGACCTTCTTGCCCCAGTCCGCGACGAACTTGTCGAACCACTTGTCGTGCCGGGGCACGAAGTGGCTCCACATCAGGATGCTGAGCGAGCCGCTCAGTTTCTTCGCGGGGGCGGTGAACACCTCCTTCGGCGCCTTGCCGGTGTTCTTCGCCTGCGGACCGCTGGTCTCGCTGGCGCACCCCGCCAGGACACCGTACGCACCCGCCGCGAGCGCCGTGGAGGATAGGAAGCCTCGTCTGCTGAACCGGTCGGCCATGGGAGCCTCCGTCGCCGTAAAGGTCTCCCCTTGAAGGTAGATCGGCGAGGCCGTCTCATCCAGAGACGATCCGGTGACTCCGCGTCACTGTGACCTCTCCGGTCACAGCGGTCCCACTACTTGCCCCGTTACTTGCCCGTCGCCTCGGTGTAGGCGGCGGTGACCTCTTCGGGGTCGCCGTCCATGCGCATGCGGCCCTCCTCGATCCAGATGACGCGGTCGCACATGTCCTTGACCGTGTCCAGCTGGTGCGCGACCAGGAACACCGCGCCGGCCTCGCCGCGCAGCTCCTCGATCCGGCGCTTGCTCTTGACCCTGAACTTGGCGTCGCCGGTCGCGAGCGCCTCGTCGATGAGCAGCACGTCGTGGGTCTTGGCCGCCGCGATCGCGAACCGGAGCCGGGCGCCCATGCCGGACGAGTACGTCCGCATGGGGTACTGGATGAAGCCCTCCTTGAGCCCGGCGAAGTCGACGATCTGCCCGTAGCGGGCCTTGGTCTCCGCCGGGGACATGCCCATCGCGAGGCAGCCGAGGACGATGTTGCGCTCGCCGGTGAGGTCCTTCATCAGGGCCGCGTTCACGCCGAGGAGTGACGGCTGGCCGTCGGTGTAGACGCCGCCGCGGTGCGGGGGGAGCAGCCCGGCGATGGCCTTCAGCAGCGTCGACTTGCCGGAGCCGTTGCTGCCGATGATGCCGACGGCCTCGCCCCGGTAGGCGACGAACGACAGGCCCTTGATCGCGTGGACCTCCGTCATCGACGGGCGGCGCTGGCGGCGCACGACGCGGGAGAAGGCCGACGCGGCGTTGCCCTTGCCGCCCGCGCCGTACACCCGGTACACGATGTGCAGGTCGTCGACGACGACGATCGGCTCCCGGTGCGGGTCGATGTCGACGGCGCCGCGGACCTTCGTGTCAGTGTCAGCCACGGCCGTATCGCTCCTCGGCTCGGTAGAAGTAGACGAACCCGCCGACCAGCATCACGACCGACCAGATGCCGGCGGACAACCACAACTGCCCCGCCTCGTTCATGTGCAGGTCGTTCGTCACGTGGTCGCGGTACTCGCCCAGGAGCACGTACCGGCTGAGCTCGACGTACACGTACGCCGGGTTGAGCTGGAGCAGTTCGGCGAGCGCGGGGTACTTGGCCAGCTTGGAGCCCGGCTCCATCAGCGACGGCAGGCTGAAGATGACGCCGGACATGTAGAGCCAGGTGCGCATGACGAACGGCAGGAGCTGGGTGATGTCGCGGTTGAACGCGCCGAGCCGCGCCATCACCATGCTGATGCCCACGTTGAACATGAGCTGCAGCCCGACCACCGGCACGAACAGGAACATGTTGAAGCTCGCCGGCTCGCCGAACGCGAACACGATCACGAACAGCACGATCAGGGACATGAGCAGCTGCTGGAGCTCGACGACCGCGATCGCCAGCGGCAGCGTGGCGCGCGGGAAGTGCAGCGCCCGGATCAGCGACAGGTTGTCCCCGACGGACTTCGCGCCCGAGGTGACCGACCGCTGCGTGAAGCCGAACAGGAACACGCCGGTCACCAGGAACGGGATGAAGTCCGGCACGTTGCGGCTCGTGTTCAGCAGCAGCCCGAAGATCAGGTAGTACACCGCCGCGTTCAGCAGCGGCGTCAGGAGCTGCCACACCTGACCCAGTCGCGAGTCGGTGTACATCGAGATGTTCTTGGCGGACGCGAACGCCCAGATGAAGTTCCGGCGCGCCCACACGCTCTGGAGGTACTTCCGCAGCGGGGGGCGCGCGGCGCTCTGCCTCAGCCCGTGCCTGGCGGCGTAGTCGGCCAGCGTCTCGTTCACGTGAGGAGGCTCCGCGATCGTTCCGACCGACTCGCCACCCGAGGCACCGAGCCGTTCCGGGTGACTCATGCCGGGAAGCCTATTGCAGTCGGTGAGTCCAGAGTGACGTTCGCCCGCATGTGACCCCCGATTTGAGATCTTTACCGGAATCATGTCGGCGTCCCTGGGGATACCCGGGGCATGCGCGTCAACCACTCACGGCGCATCGCCGTGCCGTCACGCTCCGTGCTGATCCGCCGCCGGCAGGCGGTGCCGGAACCGCGTTACCCCCTGCTCCGCAGGCTCGGACGGGCGGACCGGTGGGCGTTCGACCGGGTGGCGGCGGCGCGGCTGCGGGGGCTGGAGTACGTCCTGCCGCGGCTGTCGCGGTTCGCCGACCACGGCGTCCTGTGGTTCACGACCGCGGGCGTGATGGGCGCCACGGGACGGCCCCGGCTGCGCCGGGCGGCGCTGCGCGGCTCGATCGCGATCGCGGTGGCGAGCCCGATGGTGAACCTCCTCGGCAAGCAGGCGTTCCGCCGGAAGCGTCCGGTGGTGGACCTGGTGCCGCCGATCCGGATCAGGTGGAAGCTGCCGACGTCGCACGCGTTCCCGTCCGGGCATTCGGCGTCGGCCGCCGCGTTCGCGGCCGGGGTCGCGCTGGAGGCGCCTCGTCCGGTGGCCGTGCCGGTCGCGGCGACGGCGGCGGCGGTCGCGTTCTCGCGCGTCTACACCGGCGCCCACTATCCGGGCGACGTCCTGGCCGGGGTCGGGATCGGCGCGCTGGCCGCGCTCGGGACGCGCCTGGTCTGGCCCGCCCACCCTCCGGCGGCCCGCGTGGCGCGGACCGTCCTCCAGCCCCCACCCACCGCCCTTCAACGGACGAGCTCCGCTCGACGGCCCGAGGACGCCGCGCCCGGCCTGGTCGCCGCCGACGGGACCGGCCTGGTCGCGGTCGCCCACCCCGGATCGGGCGCCGCCGCGGGCGGGGCGACCGCCGCGATCCTGCCGGGCCGCCCTGAGCTGGCGATCGAGCTGCTCGAACGGGAGCTGCCCGGCGCGGAGATCGTCCGGCTCGGCCAGGACGAGGACGCCGACAAGGTGCACGGCGAGGCCGCCGCTCGGGCCGCGGTGCTCGCCGTGATCGGCGGGGACGGCACCGTGAACGCGGGCGCGCGGGCCGCGCTGGAACACGGCGTGCCGCTGCTCGTCGTCCCGACCGGGACGTTCGACCATTTCGCGCGGGCGCTCGGCGTGGAGTCCGCGGCGGAGGCGATCGCGGCGTACCGGGGCGGGCGGCTCGGCCGCGTCGACGTGGCCTACGTCGCGCCGACGACGGAGGACCCGGCGGGTGGGGATCCGGCGGGCGACGGGGAGCGGCTGTTCCTCAACACCGCGAGCTTCGGCGCCTACGCCGAGCTGGTCGACCGGCGGGAGCGGCTGGAGAGGCGGATCGGGAAGTGGCCCGCGCTCGCGGTCGCCGCCGTCCGGACGCTGCGGCGCTCCGAGCCGGTCGAGGTGACCGTGGACGGACGGGAGCGCCGCGTCTGGCTGGCGTTCGTCGGCAACTGCGTCTACGGCGCGCGGGGCGCCGCCCCGACGTGGCGCGACCGGCTCGACGACGGGCAGCTCGACGTCCGGATTGTCGCCGCCGGGCGGCGCGTTCCGCGCGTCCGCGCGGTCGCCGCCGTCCTGGCCGGGCACCTGCACATCACGCCCGGGTACCGCGCGTGGCGGGCGACCGGACTTGAGCTGGTGTCGCGATCCGGGGACCTGCGGCTGGCGCGGGACGGCGAGGTGTCGTCCCTGCCCGGGGCGGTGCGGTTCGGCAAGCACGCCGGCGCCCTCGCGGTGTTCACGCCGGACGACGCCGGGTAGGGGACGGGCGCCCACGAGGAGGGGGCCGGACATGACGAGTGATGACACCGTGCTGGGTGTCGACCCCGGCGAGCTCACCGACGACGACCTGTTCCGCGAGCTCGGCCACCTGTACGTGACGCGGCTCGACGCGCTCAGGCACGCCGCCGACCAGGCCTACGGGGAGCACACGCGGCGCATGAACCAGCTGGAGGCCGAGTACCTGCGAAGGTTCCCGGGCCGCGAGATCGACCCAGAGCGGCTACGCGAGGGCGCCCGCGCCCGCTAACGCGCAAATCCGGTCGGGCCTGTTGTCGCGCAAATCCGGTCGGGCCTGTTGAGGCGCGAGGGCGGTCGGGCCCGTTGACGCGTAAGGGCGGTCGGGGTCGTTGACGGTCGGGGTGGCGGCCGGGGGGCGCCGATGGGCCCGGCTTTGTTCTTGTTCGGGTGTTGTTCACGTAAAAGTGCGGGCGTTGGCGGTAGGGCCGGGGCAGGGTCCGTTGCAGGATCCCGCTAGGGATCTTCGGGGGGTGTGATCTGTGAGGCTGACCCGGCTCGGCCGGAAAGGACCCGGCCGGGTGAAGCCCGGCCGGAAGAAACCCGGTGGTAAGAGGGCCGGACGCAAACGGCGGTGTCCCGGGCGCCAGGCGGAGCTGCGCGAGTGCGTCCGGCACTGGTGGCCGTTCGCGGCGGGGGCGCTGGCGACGACCGGGCTGCTGCTCGGCGCCTATCTGGGGGTACCGCGGGAGCCTGGCGCGTCCGCGAGGCTGGCCGCGCTCGGCGGGGTCCCGCCAAAGAAGGTCGTTCCGGATCGGGCGGGGCCCGAGCGGCCGATGAGCAGCTACACCACCCGGTTCCGGCCCGGCGAGCCCCGGGTGCGCAACATCGAGCTCGCCGCCCAGATCCTGGACGGCCACATCGTCGCCGCGGGCACGACGTTCTCGTTCAACGACGTCGTCGGTCCGCGCACCGAGAGCCGCGGCTACGTGCCCGCGCCCGCCATCATCGGGCCGCGGCTGGTGAACGACGTGGGCGGCGGCATCTGCCAGGTGTCCTCGACGTTGTTCAACGCTGTGTTCCGCGCGGGGCTGGACATCCGGAAGGCGCGCGCGCACAGCATGTACATGCCGGAGTACCCGGAAGGGCGGGAAGCCGCCGTGTCCTACCCGGACCTGGACTTCGCCTGGCGGAACGACACCGGACGTCCTGTGCGCCTCCAGGTCGTGTACACGGCGTCGTCGCTGACCGTCAACCTGTACGGCGCACGGAAATACCAGGTGCGGTCGACGGCGTCCGAGCGGTACGGGCTCATGCCCTACACGACTGGTGTGGGACGGGGACGGAAATGCGTGCCCACCGCGGGCCGCGAGGGCTTCGAGATCGACGTGTGGCGGACGCTGCTGGCGAACGGCCGCAAGGTCCGCCGGGAGAAGTTCCACACCGAGTACCGCCCCCAGCCGCAGGTGAGCTGCGGCCGTTCGGCGTGAGACCGTGAAGGCATGGCTGTACGAGAGGGAACGTACGAGTTGGGGCCGGACGACGGCAGCCTGCTGATCAGGACGGGCCGCAGCGGCCTCGGACGCCGGGCCGGCCACGACCTGACCATCGAGGCCACGCGCTGGTCGGCGGCGGTCGAGGCCCGCGAGCCGCCGGACGAGTCGTCCGTCAGGGTGACCGTCGAGCTGGACGGGCTGGAGGTCCGCGACGGCACCGGCGGCGTCAAGCCGCTCACCGACCAGGACCGCGCCGAGATCAGGAAGAACCTGCGCCAGGTGCTGGACGCCCGCCGCTATCCGCAGATCACCTTCACGTCCACGAGCGTCGGCGAGGACGTCGTCGAGGGCGACCTGACGATCATGGGCCGGGTGAAGCCGATCCGGGTGCGGGCCGCCGTGGAGGGCGGCCGGGTGCGCGGCGGCGCCACCGTCACGCAGAGCCGCTGGGGCGTCAAGCCCTACTCGGCCTTCTTCGGCGCCCTCAGACTCGCCGACGACGTCGAGATCGACTTCGACATCGCCCTTCCCGGATAGCGCCCCCAGCTCAAGATCGACATGCGTTAGGGTGCGGGATCGTCGCGATTCGGGCAGTCGATCTTTGGGGGACGCGGTGTTCCGAGCGGACCGGGCGGCACTGACCAGGAGAGATTTCGGCAAGGCGGCGGGGCTGGCGGCGGCGGGTCCGGTGCTGCTCGCGGGTTGCTCGTCGGGCCCGTCCGTGTCGGCCGCCGCGGTGCGGGCGGTCGCGGCCGAGCGGTCGTGGCGGGTGACCGGCAAAGCGCTCGCCGGGCTGGGGGGCTTCGACGCGACGCTCAAAACCTTCATGGAGGAGCGGAACATCCCGTGCGGGCAGCTCGCCGTCGTCCGCAAGGGCAAGCTCGTCCTGTCGCGTGGCTACACCTACGCCGAGGCCGGTCACCTCACTACGCAGCCGACGTCGCTGTTCCGTACCGCGAGCATTTCCAAGCCGGTGACGGCCACGGCCGTGCTCCGGCTCGTCCAGGACGGGAAGCTCAAGCTCACCGACAAGGCGGCGACGCTGCTGGGGCTGTCCACGTCCGCCGACCCGCGGCTGAAGGACGTCACGGTGCTGCGGCTGCTCCAGCACCTCGGCGGCTGGGACCGGGGCATCTCGCCCGACGTGATGTTCCAGGACGCGGCGATCGCCAAGGCGCTCGGCGTCCCGCTGCCGGTCTCGCGGGCGAACATCATGAAGTACACCTCGGCGCGCAAGCTCGACCACGCGCCTGGCACGAAGTACGCGTACTCCAACTACGGGTACCTGCTGCTCGGCCGGATCATCGAGAAGGCCGGTGGGCAGGGCTACGCCCAGTACGTACAGCAGAAGGTGCTGGCCCCGCGCGCCATCACGCGAATGCGGCTCGGACGGACGCTGACGAAGGCGCCCGGTGAAGTCCCCTACTACTCGACCTATACGGGGACGACCGTCTTCGACAACAGCGGCAAGACCGTGCCCGCAGCGTACGGAGCCTTCAACCTGGAGAACATGGACGCGCACGGTGGCTGGCTCGCCACCGCCATGGACCTGACGCGTTTCGCCGGTATCTACGACGGCGGTACGTCCGTGCTGAACGCGTCGTCCATCACCAGGGCGTTCGCCAAGCCGGAGACGGGCATCAACGACGACGGCTACTACTACGGCTGCGGATGGCTGGTACGGCCCGTCAGCGGTGGCGGCCGTAACACGTGGCACGACGGAGGACTGCCGGGGACGCACACGTTGCTGGTCCGCCGGAACGATGGTCTGTCGTGGGCCGTCCTGTTCGACCAGCGCCAGGAGCGCGACGCGCCGGACTACGGCGTCATCGACTCGCTGTTGCACAAGGCGGCGAACGCGGTGACGACGTGGCCGTCCGGTGACCTCACGCCTGATTACTTCTAGCGCGGGCGGCGCGGGTGAACTGGTCGTCGAGGGTGCGTGGGAAAGGCAGCATCCGGTGCCGGTCTCGCCAGGGCGCGTACTGGCGGACGGCGTTGAACCCGGCGGCTGTCACGATGCGTTCGACGTTCGGGCCCGGCGGGTGCGCTGGATAGGCGTCCAGGTGCGCGACGCCTGGGGGGAGACCGTCCGGCTTGTGGGGTGACACCAGCGTCATCGGTGGGCGGACTCCCTCGACGGACGCCATGTCGCGTGCGTAGGCGACGAGTTCGAGTGTCTCTGCTTCGGGGCCGCTGTGGACGATGAGCCAACCGTCCACGTCGATCGGCTCCGAAGGGGGATCGGTGAGCGTCAGTGGGGTGACCTTGCCGGAGATTGTGCGCAGATAGGCGTGGTGGGCCGGAGTCAGCGGTTCGAGGACGAAGGTGCGGTCGAAGTGGGGCGGGTCGGCTGGGAGGAGCGGCTGGTAGGCGTCCCAGCGCAGCAGCCGCGCCAGGTGCGTGACCCTTGGCCCGGACGGGACGCGCGTCAGCTCGCCCTTCAGCCCGGCGGGGAAGGCGTCGATGATCACCTCGTCCGCGTCCAGGTCCGCGAGGTCGAGGGAGGGCGTGATGCGCCAGTCGCCGGTGACGCGCGGATCGTCCGCGAAGGGGGAGGCCGTCACGACGGTGACGGGGCCGTCCAGGCGCAGGGTGTGCAGGACGGAGCGAAGCCGCGTGAGATGGCCGAGCCCATCACCGGCCGCGTAGCAGACGATCATCGCCCGTGCCGGGTCAACGCGCCGCGTCGAGGACGGCGAGGTACCCGGCGGTCTCGGCGGCGGGGGTGAAGTCGCGGCGGATGCGTTCCGCGCCCACGGCGCCGAGCTTGGCGAGTTCATCGTCGCTCGCCCGTGCCGCGCGGTCGATCGCGGCGCGGCAGGCGTGTGCGTCGCCCGCCGGGAACGCGAAGCCGATCTCGTCGTCGGCCACGTCCGCGAGGCCGCCGCCGTCCGAGGCGAGGAGCGGCACGCCAAGGGCCGCGGCCTCCAATGCCACGTTCGGCATCCCGTCGTAGAACGACGGCAGGGCGACCAGGTCGCAGCTCGCGTAGACGGACGGAAGGTCGTAGCGCTCAAGAAATGGCAGGAACGAATGCGGGACGGAGTCTTCGCGTTCGGCCAGCCATTCCGCCACCGAGTCTTCGACTTCGCCGACCAGCAGGAGATGGAATTCCTCGCTGCGCCTTGACGCCGTCAGCGCGTCCAGGAAGAAGCCGACGCCCTTCTTCACCTTGAGCTGTCCGATGAGGCCGATCGTGCGGCGGCCCGCCTGGACGTTCTCGTCCCGCCACGCCCGGCCGCGCTCCCGCTCGGACGGCAGAATCCGCCACCGCGCGGTGTCGACGCTGTTCGCGACGAACGTCACGGACGCGTCCGGGGCCAGCGCGGACACCAGCGGCGCGTGCGAGCGGGCGACGACGCACACGCGGGACGAGGCGCGCAGCGCGTCCGTCAGCACGCCGCGCCGCCGCATCGAGAACACGCCGACGTCGATGTCGTTGCCGCGCAGTAGCGTGACCAGCGGCGCGTCCAGCAGCGCGGACAGGACGGGGCCGGCGAGTGTCGCGTACACCCCGCCGAACGCCACGACGTGGGTGTAGCCGGAGAGGCCCTCGGCGGTGAGGGTCGTCCACAGGCGGCGCAGGGCGTGCTCGGAGTCGTCGCCGAGCGGCGCGGAGATCAGCCGTCCGCCCTGCTCGCGGCCGACGCCCCATGGGCGGGCGCGGCGCGTCAGGTGCGCGACGTCGACCTCGGCCCCGGCCGCGCGCAGCCCCCGCACGATCCGGTCGCACGACTGCGACATTCCGCCCCGGCTCGGCGGATAGTGCTCGGTGAGCCACAGGAGGCGGTGCATTCAGCTGTCCACGAAGCCGGTGCCGTCGTCGCCGTCCCAGTCGCCGCCGTGCGAATAGTCGTCGCCCGGGTTGAACGCGCCGCGATCGTATTCGTCGAACGACGAATACCAGTAGGTGTCGTTGTAAGCCCGGGAACTGCTCTGGTAATAGCGGCGCCGGAATCCGCCCGTCCAGGACGGGTGATGCGGGTCCGGGGTGCCGTAGCCCTGGGCCGCGGCGCACTCGGAGCAGAGCCCGCCCGGCCCGGCGTGCGCGGCGCAGACCGGCCGCGCGCACTGCGGGCACGACGCGACGGCCTGCTGCCCGCAGCGTCCCAGGACGAAGAAACCGGTGGTCACGGTGCAGCGGTTCATGACGTCCTTCCTGTGGTGCGGCCGGGGGGCGTCCAGCGGAACGGCTCCGTCGACACGTGCAGGATCCGGTCGGTCAGCTCCGCCTCGCCGAGCGGGCCGAGCAGCTTGCCGTTCGCGCGGAACATCATCCGGCTGCCCTGCTTGATCTGCACCCTGATCCACGGCGGCGGCGGTGTCCCCGGACGCTGGACGGCCGCGCCCTTCGCCAGCCGCCGCGTGACCCGCACCAGATGCGTCGTCTTCGTCTTCGTCTTGATTTTGACCTTGCCGCGTGGGTTCCGCTTCTTCCGGCGGCGGTACCGCACCCGGTCGGTGACCGACAGTTCCAGGACGCTGCCGTCCCGCAGCTCCGCGCGCATCCGCAGCCACGGGTCCACCGCGTACCACTGCCTCAACGACAGGACCGGACGCTGGACGGGCACGTCGTACTGCGGCCCGGTCTTCTCCGGGATCTTCGCGCCGCGCAGGTCGGCCGCGACGGACAGCACCCCGTCCGGCCGCATGTCGGACGCCATGACCCGCAGCATCGGCACGAGGACGCCCGGGACCCGGTCCGGCAGCCGCCACCTGCGCCGCCGGATCTCGGCGCGGTGCTGGGCGAGGCTCTGGATCACCGGCTCCCAGTCGTCCCGCCGCAGCGAGACCGTGAAGCCCTTCTCCAGGGTCAGCGCCCGGTGCAGCGGGTGAAACCGCTCGATGGCGGCTTTCTGTTTACGCCAGAACATGACGAACCACCTATCGATCCGAGGGCGCGATCGCACGGTAGACATCGGCCAGCAGCGCGCGTGAACGTGTCCAGGTCAGGTCCTGCTCGATGCGCCGCCTGGCCCTGCGGCCCATGGCGGCGGCCTCGTCCGGGTACTCCAGCAGGATCCGGACGGCCCTGGCCAGCTCGGCGGGACGGTCGGCCGGGACGAGCCGTCCGTGCTCGCCGTCCGCCATCAGCTCGCGCACCGCGGGCAGGTCGGACGCGACGACCGGCACGCCCGCCGCCATCGACTCGATCACCTTCAGCGGCGCGCAGCCCTGGTCGAGGTTGCGGGCGCAGCCGGTCAGCGGCGCGACCGAGACCCGCGCGTGCGCGAGCCAGGCCGCGATCTCGTCGTGCGGCAGCGTGAACCGCCAGTCGATCCGCTCGGCGACGCCGAGGCGCTCGGCCAGCCGCCGCACCGGCTTCGCCCGCCGCTCCGGGACGGACGCGCAGATCACGAGCCGCAGCCCCGGCAGGTCGGCGAGGCGCGCGAACGCGCGGACGAGGACGTCCAGGCCCTGCCACGGCTGCAGCGCGCCGACGTACACGACGTAGCGTTCGGGGGCGTCCGCGGGCCTTCGCGGTTCGCCGGGGATCTCGGCGCCGTTCGGGACGAGATGGACCATGCCGTCCGGCACGCCGAGCCGCCGGACGGCCGCGCCGATCACTCGCGACGGCACCACGACGGCGTCGCTGCGCTCCAGGCAGAACCGCTCCAGTTCGCGGATCTTGTCGAGCGTCCTGGGCGCGGCCCACGGCCAGGTGTGCGCCATCTCGATCGACGGCAGCCCGTTGACCTCGTAGACGACCTTGTGACGGCGGCCGTCCGCGACCGCGGGCAGGGCGCTCCACGGATCTCTGACGTGGCAGATCTCCAGGGTGTCCCAGTGCGGCTCCAGGTGGCCTGCGACCCACTGCGAGAACGCCTCCGCGCGGTCGATCAGGTTCGGCACCTGCGCGTCGAACCTGGCGATCTCCCGCGTCCCCTCCCGCTGGTAGCGCGGCAGGTCACCGCCGCCGATCACGCCGAGCAGCCCGCCGCCGAACCGCGTGAACAGCTCGTCGGCCATCTGCGCGATGTGCACCGCCGACCCCTTGCTGGACGGGAACCGATCGAACGCGACATAGGCCGCCCGGTGCTTCATCATCGGAATCATCCGACCCGCACCCCCTCCGCGCGCAGCTCGCGATGCCAGGCGATCTGGTCGGCGAGGCCTTCCGCCAGCCCGGTCGTGGCCGTCCAGCCGAGAAGCCGCCGGGCGCGGGCCGTGTCGGCCCACGTGCGCTCGGCGTCGCCCGCCACCGGCGCCTCCCGCCGGATCTCCGCCCGGACGCCCAGCACGCCGGTGAGCAGCTCGATCGCGTCCGTGACCGCCACCGGCTCATCATGGCCGACATTGACGGCGATCCCGGACGGCAGCTCCTCGGCCGCCGCCACCAGCGTCGCCGCGACCACGTCCCGGACGTGCGTGAAGCTCCGCGACCGGTGCCCGTCGCCGAACACCGGCAGGGGCCGTCCGTCCAGCGCCGCCTCCGCGAACCGGTGGAAAGCCATGTCGGGCCGCTGCCGGGGCCCGTACACCGAGAAGTACCTGAGCAGGACCGTGCGCAGCCCGTCCCGCGCCGCCAGCCCCGCCAGCCGCTCCACCTCGACCTTGCTCGCCGCGTACGGGCTCGCCGGGCTCAGCGGGTCGTCCTCCCGGTTCGGCCGCCGTCCCGCCGACCCGTACACCGACGAGCTCGACGCGACGATCACCCGGGGCCTGCGCCGCGCCGGACGCGCCATGCAGGCCGCGAGCAGCCGCCGCGTCGCCAGCACGTTGTCGCGTTCCGCCACCGCCCGTCCGGCCCCCCACGAGTCGCGGACGCCGGGCCGTCCCGCCAGGTGGACGACGACGTCCGCGGCCGCCACGGCGCCCAGATCGTGCACCGCCAGATCGACCTCGGCGGCGACGACCCCGGGGCGCACCGCCACCTGGGCCCAGGTCCGCCGCGCCACGTCCGGGGTCGGCGACCGTCCGGGCGCGTCGACGGCGAGCACCTCATGCCCGGCGACCGAGAACGCATCGGCCACATGGCTCCCGATGAACCCTGCCGCACCTGTGACAACCACCCGCACTTGGGCACCCTACCTATCGCCCCACCAATCTGGACAGGACATCCCGTCCCTGGTCACGTGGGATTGCCCCGGCCGTCACCGGCATTCAGCGCGAAAGCGCCCTCGATGTCGCCCTGCTCGATCGGCGGTCCCGGGACGTCGAGCGGGCCGTCGACCGCCAGGGAGTTCAGGAAGAGCGCGATCTGGCGCCGCACCATGCGCGGCCAGTCCGGCCCATAGGAGAGGGGCTGCGTGATGAGGGCGGCGAAGACGATGACGTCGGTCGCGTTGACGTCCGCCCGGATGCTGCCGTCCGCCCGGCCTCGGGCGAGGAGGCCGTCCAGGCGGCGATTGATCGTCCGGCGGGCCCGGACCGCCTCGGGCGTCATCAGCGGCGGCGCGCCGTGCAGCGGCAGGACCAGCTGGTCGCCGACGGCGAAGCAGCGCGCGAGATACTCGCCGACCGCCTCCCGTCCCGTGCCCGGTTGGCCGTCGATCTCCTCCAGGATGCCGACGAGCAGGCCGTAGGCGCGGTGTTCGAGATCGTGCAGGAGAGCCTGCCGGTCGGCGTACCTGCGGTACAGCGTCCCGATGCCGACCCCCGCCTCCGCGGCGATGGTGGCGAGCGGGACGTCGCGTCCCTCCCGCAGCATGGCGGTCACGGCCGCGGCGAGCAGCCGTTCCCGGTTGGCCTCGGCGTCGCGGCGCGGCCGGCGGCGTGCCCGGCCACTCTCGCTCATCGGACGCGTCCTCCCCTCCCGCCCCACGGTAGCCCGCGCGGCCGGGAATCAGATCGCCCCGTCGCACGTTCAACCGGACGAAAAGTTCCGCTTAACCCTCGAAGGGAACCTCCGGTCATGGCTCTGAACCTCTTCACCCCCGAGAACACCGCGGTCGTCCTCATCGACCACCAGGCCGGTACCGTGGGCTGGGTCCGCTCGACCGACAGGGACGAGCTCAAGGCCAACGCGTTCGCGCTGGCCAAGGCGGCGAAGGCACTGGACATGCCGTTGATCCTGACGACGTCCCTCGAAGAGCACGCGCAGGGGCAGATCCTGCCGGAGTTCGCCGAGATCGCCCCGGACGAGTACGCGAACCGCATCCGCCGCCAGGGCGTCGTCAACGCCTGGGACGACCCGGCCTTCGCCGCCGCGGTCAAGGACGCGGGCCGCCGCGACCTCGTCATCGCCGGCGTCACCAACGACGTCTGCACCGTCTACCCGACGTTGAGCGCCCTCCAGGACGGCCACCGCGTCCAGGTCGTCGCCGACGCGGGCGGATCCCCGAGCAGGCTCGCCGACGACCTCGCCCTGCGCCGCATGGAGAAGGCCGGCGCAGGTCTCGCGTCCACCAACATGATCCTCACCGAGCTGGCGGGCAGCTGGACGAGCCCGTCCGGCCAGAAGCTCATCCCCATCGTCGGCGAACTGATCCCCGCCTGACCCGACCCGACCGTCCGACCTGACCGACGATCCGACCGTCCGACTCGACCGCCTGGCCCGACCGAGCAGAGGAAGAAACGATGTCCATCCCGTATCTGGCACAGCCCGAACAGCAGCAGAAGCTCGAATGGCTCGACGGCGGTACCTTCTCCGTCCTGCTGGACTCCGCCGCGACCGACGGTCAGCTCACCGTCGGCCGGTTCGACGTGAGCAAGGGCGAGGCGCCGCCGTTCCACATGCACACCCGCGAAGACGAGATCTTCATGCTGATCAAGGGCACCGCGCTGCTGTGGGCCGGTGACGAGGAGATGGAGCTGTCCGAGGGCGGCATCGTCTACCTGCCCCGCAACATCCCGCACGGCTATCGCATCACGTCCGACCGGGCCGATTTGCTGATGATCGCCACGCCGGGAGGGATCGAGGGGATGTTCCGCCAGGCCGGACGCGACCTGTCCACGCCGAGGCCGGACGGCTTCGAGATCTCCAAGGAGGCGCTGGCCGCCGCGGCCGACGCCTACGGCCAGGTCGTCGTCGGCCCCCCGCGCTGACCCCGCCCCTCGCGCCGACCCCGCTCCGACCCGGCTCCGCCAGCGGTCGCGGTCGCGCCCAAGCCCCGGCGACGCGTCAGGGCTTTCGCGCGACCGCGCCGTAGCCGTGGACGTGTTCGGGCCCGGGTTCGCCTTCGGCCAGGTCGGGCCGCCACCGCGTGATGGTGACGACGCCCGGCTCGATCTTGTCCAGGCCGTCGAAGTAGGCGTCGATCTGCTCGACGCTGCGCAGGTTGTAGGGCACCGTCCCGGACTCGGCGTACCTCTCCGTGCTACGCCTGGCGGCCTCGGAGGTGTTGGTGCAGTCCCAGAGGACGAGGAAGCTGCCCGAAGGCACGCCCGCCATGGTGTCGGCCACGACCTGCCTGGCGGTCGGATAGTCCTGGCAGAACCCGAGCACGCCCATGAACATCACCGCGATCGGCTCGTTGAAGTTCAGCACGTTGGCGGCCTCGTCGAGGATCTGCCGCGGATCGTGGAAATCGGCGTCGAGGTAGCCGGTGACGCCCTCGGGGGTCGTCCCGCGCATGAGGGCGCGTGCGTGCACGAGCACCATGGGATCGTTGTCGACGTAGACGATGCGGGCGTCGGGTGCGGTCTGCTGGGCGATCTGGTGGGTGTTGGACTCGGTGGGCAGCCCGGCCCCGATGTCCAGGAAGTTGCGGATCTTCTCTTCGGCCGCCAGGTACCGCACGGCGCGGATCAGGAACCGCCTGCCCTCCCTGGCCTGCCGGATGAGCTCGGGGTTCACGGCCGCGGTGGCGTCGCCGACGACCCGGTCCACCTCGTAGTTGTCCTTGCCGCCGAGCCAGTAGTTCCACGTCCGCGCGGGGGAGGGGACGTCGGTCCTGAACCGTGCCTGGGCGTCACCGGGGAGGCTGGGCGGGTCGGGCAGGCGGGGCGGCTGTTTCGCGGGTGGCCCGTCGGGAGTGGCGCCGGGTCGGGGCATCGTCGACTCCTCGCATCGTTCTGGCCGCCTAGGAGGGATCCTACGTTTGCCACCGCACGGTATGTGAATGATCAATGAGATTCCGTCTCGGCGACCATGATCGGACCGCCTCCTAGCGGGGGCGGATTACCCGTGGTTCGTCCCAGACGGGTTCCGCGGATTCGTAGACGGAGCCGTCGCCGCCGAAGACCAGGTAGCGGTCGAAGGAGCGGGCGAACCAGCGGTCGTGGGTCACCGAGAGGACGGTTCCCTCATAGGTTTCCAGGCCTTCCTGGAGGGCTTCCGCGCTGGCCAGGTCGAGGTTGTCGGTGGGCTCGTCCAGAAGGAGGATCGTGGCGCCGCCCAATTCCAGGAGAAGGATTTGCAGGCGGGCCTGCTGGCCGCCGGAAAGCGTTTCAAAGGGCTGTTCGGCGCAGAAGTGGAGTTCGTACCGGGCGAGGGCGTTCATCGCGTCGTTGCGGAAGCGCGCGTGCTCGGTCATGACGATCTCGCACGGGGTGCGTCCGGCCAGGTCGGGACGTGCGTGCGTCTGCGCGAACAGGCCGGGGACGACGCGTGCGCCCAGGCGGGCCCGGCCGGTGTGGGCGACCGGGGCGGCCGGGGTCGCGCCGCGCGGGAGGGTCTCGGCGATGGCGGCGAGAAGGCGCAGGAAGTGCGATTTGCCGGAGCCGTTGGACCCGAGGACGGCGACGCGTTCGCCGTACCAGATTTCGGTGTCGAATGGCTTCATCAGGCCCGTCAGTTCCAGTTCCTCGCAGATCACCGAGCGTTTGCCGGTGCGGCCGCCGCGGAGGCGCATCTGGAGGTTCTGGTCGCGGGGCGGAAGTTCGGGCGGGCCCGCTTCCTCAAACTTGCGGAGGCGTGTCTGCGCCGCGCGGTAACGGGACGCGAACGAGTCGTTGAACGTCGCCTTGTTGCGGAGGGTGTTGACGAGTTCTTTGAGTTTCGCGTGTTCCTCGTCCCAGCGGCGGCGCAGTTCCTCCAGACGTTCGATACGGTCGCGGCGGGCGGCGGCATAGGTGGAGAAACGGCCGCCGTGAATCCAGACCCGGGACGATTCGACGGTGACGATGCGCTCAGCCGAACGGTCGAGGAGTTCGCGGTCGTGGGAGACCAGCAGGATCGTCTTGGACGTTTCCCGCAGCCGTTCCTCAAGCCATTGTTTGCCGGGGACGTCCAGGTAGTTGTCGGGCTCGTCCAGGAGAAGGACCGCGTCGGGGCCGCGCAGCAGGGCTTCGAGGGCCAGCCGTTTCTGCTCGCCGCCGGAAAGGGTGCGGACCTCGCGCCAGCGGCAGGAGTCGTACGGGACGCCCAGGGCCGCGACGCAGCAGGCGTCCCAGAGCACCTCGATCTCGTAGCCGCCCGCGTCGCCCCACCCGGCGAGGGCCGTGGCGTAGCGGAGCTGGGTCGGCTCGTCGTCGCGCTCCATCATCGCGAGCTCGGCCGCCTCGACCGCCGCCGCGGCCTCCCGTACCCTCGGCGGCGCGACCGACAGCAGCAGGTCGTGGACGGACGAGTCGTCCCGCATCCCTCCGATGAACTGCCGCATCACGCCCAGCCCGCCGCTGTGCGCGACCGTCCCGGCCTGGGGCGCGAGGTCACCGGCGATGAGGCGCAGCAGCGTCGTCTTCCCCGCCCCGTTTGGGCCGACGAGCGCGGCGACCACGCCGTCCCCGACGCGGAACGACACGTCGTCGAGCAGCACGCGGCCGTCCGGCAGCGTATGACGGACGTGCCCCACCTCGACGTGGCCCATAGTCGTCGAGTCTCGGAAACGCGCGCCTGATCGGTCAAATGGTTTTCGCGCTGGAGGCCGCGTTTTTCGCGCTAGAGGCGGCGGAGGACGGCCTGTTTCGCGGCGGTGAATTCCTCTTCGGTGAGGATGCCTTCCTTGCGCAGGTCGCCCAGTTCCCGGAGCCGCCGCAGGAGCGCGTCGTGGTCCTCCGCGTGGTCTTCTGCATGCTTCTGTGCGCGCGTCGGTTCGGGAGCCGGTCCCGGTTCCAGTGGCGGCGGGGGCATGTCGTCGACCGCGTTCGGGTGCGGCAGGCGCGCCACCACGGCGGCGGCCAGCGCGATCGCGGCGGCCGCCTCCTTCTTGAATCCCCACAGCATCATGCAGTGCGGGTCGAGAATGGGCTCCGGCTGCTGGGCGCCGCCGTCCGTCCGGAAACGCAGGTGGCCGTTGTCCAGGCCGATCGCGGGATGCAGTTCCACGCTCGCGATTTCCCGCAGTGGCAATTGCTGGGGCCCGGCGTCCTTCTTGGCGGTCTCGGCCATCCAGTTCCACTCCAGCCGGACGGAGTCGCCGTCGAACGCGGCCGATCCGTCGCCGCCGGACGCGCGGATCGGAACGTCGGGCCCGGAAAGGAGATAGCGGTCCACCGGACCGCTGCCGATCTCCTCTATCAGCAGCGCGTTCCGCACCTCGTCGACGAGATATTCGGCGACCGCGGACCTACCGCCGTCCACGGTCAGGCGGTACGGGTCGGACGACTCGGACAACGCGCCCGCGGCGGCCTGGAGCAGCGGGTCGGCCCCCTGCCGCAGCCGCACGCGCAGGACACCGCCCTTGCCGCCCGTCTCGACCGCGATCCCGGCGACGGCCTCCAGCGGCACGGCCAGCTCGCCGAGCAGGCGCCGCAGCCGGTGCACGCCGCGCCCGTGACCGGGCACGATGCGCAACACGTCCCCGTCGAACGTCCAGGTGCCGTCCGTTCCGATGATCTCTGCCATGGCCCCTTCCGCGGGTCGACCGATCCCACCATTGTCAACGACCGACGAGGGACCTGACGTGATCGACCACGGCGTCCAGCGGCACCGCGACGGTCTCGCCGGTCGCGCGGGTCGTGACCTCGGCGACGCCGTCGGCCAGGCCCCGGCGGCCCGCGGTGACGCGGAACGGGATGCCGGTCAGCTCGGCGTCGCGGAACTTCACGCCCGCCCGCTCCGCCCGGTCGTCGATCACGACCTCGACCCCGGCGGACGCCAGCGCCGTGTAGACGTCCTCGGCGGCGTTGGCCACGGCGGCGTCGTCCGACTGGGCGGCCACGACGGCGACCTGGAACGGGGCGACGGGCAGCGGCCAGACGATGCCGCGCTCGTCGTGGTGCGTCTCGACGATCGCGGCCATCGCGCGCTCGATCCCGATGCCGTAGCTGCCCATGATCACCGGGACGCGGCGGCCGTCCGGGGCCAGCACCTCGGCGCCGAGCGCGCGGGCGTAGCGGTCGCCGAGCTTGAAGATGTGCCCTACCTCGATGGCCCGCTGGATCCCCAGCCGCTCGCCGCAGCGGACGCAGCGCTGCCCCGCCTCGACCTCGCGCAGGTCGGCCCACAGGCCGACGTCGATGTCGCGGCCGACGTCGACGCCGCGCAGGTGGACGTCGTCGGTGTTGGCGCCGGTGAACATGCCGCGGCGGCCGCGGAGCGCCTCGTCCGCGATCACGGGGAGCGACACGCCGACCGCGCCCAGGCTGCCGGGCTGCGCGCCGAGCGCGTCCTGGATCTCGGCCGCGTCGGCGGGCCGGAGCTCGGCCGCGCCCGTCGCGTCCGCGAGCTTCTGCTCGTTGAGCGGGTGGTCGCCGCGCAGCAGGACGAGCGTGAGCGTGCCGTCCAGGATGTAGACGAGCGTCTTGATCTGGCGGTCGCCGGGCGCGTCATAGCGGTCAGACGACCGCAGCGACGCGCCAGCGGCGCGAGGATCGGCTGAGCCGCCCTCGGGGGTCTGGGGGTCGCCCCCCAGAAAAACAGCGAGGTCGTCGATGGTCCGGACGCCGGGGGTGTCGAAGCGCTCGGGGGACGGAAGGCCGGGCCCGTCGGACGCGGCCGCCAGGACCGACGTCGCGCGTTCGATGTTGGCCGAGTAGCCGCACGCCGGGCAGTGGACGACGAGGTCCTCCCCGACGTCCGACGGGCACATGAACTCGGTCGAGCCCGCGCCGCCCATCGTCCCGCTGGACGCCTCGCACGGCAGCGCCGGGATGCCGAGCCGCTCGAAGATCCGCGTGTAGGCGCCGTGGTAGGCGTCGAACGACGCGTCCAGGCCCGGACGGTCGATGTCGAAGCTGTAGGCGTCCTTCATCGTGAACTCGCGGGTGCGCATGAGGCCGCCCTTGGGGCGCGGCTCGTCCCGGAACTTCGTCTGGAACTGGTACCACTGCTGCGGGAGCTGGCGGTAGGAGCTCAGCTCGCGGGCGACCGTCGCGAAGATCTCCTCGTGCGTCATGCCGAGGGCGTGGTCGGCGCCGCGCCGGTCCCGGAGCCGGAACATCTCCTGGCCCATCAGGTCCCAGCGGCCGGAGCGCTTCCACGGCTCGGCCGGATGCAGGGCGGGCAGCAGCATCTCCTGCGCGCCGATCGCGGCCATCTCCTCCCGCACGATCCCGATGATCTTGGCCCGGACGCGGACGGCCAGCGGCAGCAGCGAATAGTGGCCCGCGGTGAGCTGCCGGACGTAGCCCGCCCGGAGCAGCAGCCGGTGGCTCGGCGCGTCCGCCTCGGCGGGATCGTCGCGGAGCGTGGGCACGAACATGTGGGACCAGCGCATCACGCGAGGGTAGCGAAGCGCCCGTGAGCGGGCTAAAGCGTTCGTACAGCGTCGCGGCAGTCAGTACCCTGTGGCCCGTGAGTCGAGAAGGTGTGACGCCGCAAAGTGAGGACTTCTCCGCCTGGTACAACGAGCTGGTCGTGCAGGCGCAGCTCGTCGACCGCGGACCGGTGCGCGGCACGATGGTCATCCGACCGTACGGATACCGGGTGTGGGAGCTGCTCCAGGCCGACCTGGACCGGCGCATCAAGGACGCGGGGCACGACAACGCGTGCTTCCCGATGCTCATCCCGGAGTCCTACCTCAAGCGCGAGGCCGAGCACGTCGAGGGCTTCTCCCCGGAGCTCGCCGTCGTGACGCACGCGGGCGGCAAGGAGCTGGACGAGCCGCTGATCATGCGGCCGACGTCCGAGACCGTCATCGGCGAGTACATGGCCAAGTGGATCGACTCGCACCGCGACCTGCCGCTGCTGCTGAACCAGTGGGCGAACGTCGTCCGCTGGGAGATGCGGCCCCGGCTGTTCCTGCGGACGACGGAGTTCCTCTGGCAGGAGGGCCACACCGCGCACATCGACGAGGACGACGCGATGCGCGAGACCATGTGGGCGCTGGACGCCTACGCGGGCGTCGCGCAGGAGCTCGCGGCGATGCCGGTCGTGGCGGGGGAGAAGACGCCCGGCGAGCGGTTCGCGGGCGCCGTCCGCACGTACACGATCGAGGTCATGATGCGGGACGGCCGGGCCCTGCAGTCCGGGACGTCGCACTACCTCGGCACCAACTTCGCCAAGGCGTTCGAGATCCAGTACCAGGACGAGGCGGGCAAGCTGACCCTCGCGCACACCACGTCCTGGGGGATGAGCACCCGCATGATCGGCGGCGTGATCATGACGCACGGGGACGACAAGGGGCTCGTCCTGCCGCCGCGGCTCGCGCCGTACCAGGTCGTGATCGTCCCGATCGGGCGCAAGGAGCAGGGCGAGGAGGCCGCGGCGGAGGCGCGCAAGCTCGGCGCGGCGATCAAGTCGATGGGCATCCGGGTGCACGTGGACGACAACCGTCCGCAGCTGTCGCCGGGGTTCAAGTACAACGAGTGGGAGATGCGCGGCGTCCCGGTCCGGATCGAGCTGGGCAAGCGCGACATCGAGGCCGGGGTGGGCACGCTGGTCCGGCGGCTCCCGGCCGTCGAGGGGCAGGGCAAGGAGCAGATCCCGCTGGCGAAGCTGCCCGAGCTGCTGCCCGGCATCCTCGCCGACTTCCAGGCGTTCCTGCTGGCCAGGGCCGAGAAGTTCCGCGACGACCACACCGCGGTCGTGGACGGCTGGGACGCCTTCACCGCGCAGGTCGCGACCGGCTGGGCGCGGGCGTTCCACTGCGGCGACACGGCCTGCGAGGACGACATCAAGGCCGAGACGTCCGCGACGCCCCGGGTCATCCCGGCCGACGCGCCCGAGGAGACGGGCGCGTGCGTGAAGTGCGGGCGCCCGTCCGACTACGGCAAACGCGTCATCTTCGGCCGCGCCTACTGATCGAGATGCCCGGCCGGGGGATCGGGCGACCCCGGTCCCTGGCCGCGCGGGGCACGGTCAGGAACCGGGGTGGGTCGGGGCCCGGACGGGATCAGGGGTCGTCGTCGCCGTCCGGGCGGCCGTTCGCGGTCAACCGCGTCAGGTAGGGCTGGACGAACCAGGCCCACGCGCACAGCAGCAGGATGATCACGGCCGTGACGACCGTCCACGCCGCCTTCTCCTCCAGCGACTCGACGATCAGCGTCGTGGCGGCGGTGATCGAGACGCCGAGCGCGAACGCGCCGAGGATCCCGAACCGGTTCGCGCGCCTTATGAGCAGCGGCTTCTGCCCGAGCTGGAACAGGATCCGGTGCTGGAACACCGGCGCGATGAAGCAGACGGACGCGACGGCCGCACCGAACAGCGCGATGTAGAACAGTGGCAGCCCCGGGCCGTCCACCTTGTCGAATCCGGCGGCGAACGGCACCGTCAGCAGGAACGCGAACAGCACCTGCACGCCGGTCACCGCGACGCGGAACCCCTGGAGAAGCTCCATCAGCTGCCGGTCGAGACGCTCGTGCCGGGTCTCGTTGCGCGGCTTGTCCGCGTGATCGACGCTCATGAATCCGACTTACCCCGCAAAAGGGTCATCAGTCAGGAAAACGCCTTCGGTCAGGCCAGGGACGGCGGCTCGACGCGCAGCGCGAGCATCGACACGTCGTCGCGCAGGTCGCCGTCGCAGTACTCCAGCAGCGCCTGCTCCACCCCCGCGAGCATGCCCTGCGGCGTGTCGCCCGCATGCGCGGCCAGGGTCTCAAGCAGGCGTTCCTGGCCGAACTCCTGCCGCATCATGTCGCACGCCTCAAGGACGCCGTCCGAGTGCAGGAACAGCGTGTCGCCGACGGTGAGGTCGACCGCGTCCAGGCCGGGCTCGAAGTCCTCGAACAGGCCGAGCGGGACGCCGCCGCGCGACGCCGACCTGATCACCCCGTCGGCGCGGACCACGATCGCCGGGGGATGGCCCGCCGTGCCCAGCGACACGATGATCTTCTCGGTCTCCATCGTCAGCCCGGCCATCACGGCGGTGACGAAGCGGTCCTCGTCCAGCAGCGCCTCGTTCACGATGCCGAGGACGTCCCCGGGCCGCGCCTTCCACCGGGACGCCAGCCGCGCGCAGTGCCGGGCCGTCGCCGTCACGGCCGCCGCGTCCTCGCCCTTGCCGCACACGTCGCCGAGGACCAGGCCCCAGCCGTTCTCGGTGCGGAACACGTCGTAGAAGTCGCCGCCGACCTCCGAGCCGTGCGTCGCCGTCAGGTACTTCGCCGCCACGGTCACGCCCGGGATGGACGGCAGCGACTTCGGCAGCAGCCCCGCCTGCAGCGTCTCCGCGACCTCGGCGCGGCGCCGGTACAGCCGCGCCGCCCTGATCACCAGCGCCAGGTACCGGCCGAGGCGCTGCACGACCCCGAGGTCCATCAGGTCGAACGGGCCGTACTCGCCGCTCGCCGCCAGCGTGATCGTCCCGATGGCGCGGTCGCCGTCCTCGATCGGGACGCTCAGCACCGACGTCGCGCCGATCTTGCCGCAGACGGGATGGCCGTCCGGGCAGACGCCGAGGACGTCGAGGTTCTCCACATGCGGCCGCAGCGCGCTCTGCCGGGTGACGAACACCGTGTGCGGCAGCGTGCCCTCGACCGGGTCGACCTCCTCCAGCGTCCGCGCCGCCTCCACGGAACGCTCGTCCTCCGGCCCCATCACGACCTGCCGGCGCAGCAGCGGCGCGGCCCGCGACGCCGACCCCGCGAGGTGCGCACCGCCCTGGGGCGACGTTCCGGGCCCGCCGTTCGCGGGCCCGGTCAGGTCGATGAACGCCCAGTCGGCCAGTTCGGCGGCCAGCAGCCGCGCGCACCTGCGGACCGCGACCGTCTCGTTGAAGACCGGCTCGTCCAGCAGCAGCTCCCCGGCGGTCGCGACGACGTCCATCCGGTGGACGATCGTCGCGACGGCCTCGTCGTCGGGCGGCACGCCCTGGCCCGACCGCGCCCGCGCGGACCCGGTCGGGACCTGCTCGCCGCCGACGCGCTCCGCCGGCTCCGAATCGTCGGTCGGCGTGGTCGTCGAGCCGGCGGCCACCACGACCATCGGATCGGGCTCGCCCCTGATCCACACCCGGGCCAGGGTCACCACCGCGTCGACCGGATGGTCCCGGCCGAGGAACCGGACCTGGACGCGCCGCCGCCGCCCCGTCCGGACCACCGCGGCCAGCTGCGACCGCACCGCCGCCCGGGTCGCCATGTCGCAGAACACCGTGAACTGCTTGCCCGACACGTACCCGGACGACGTGCCGAGCAGCGTCGCCGCCTGCCGGTTCACCCGCCGGACGCTCGTGTTGCGGTCGAGCAGGAACAGCGGCACCGGCGCGTCCTGGAACACGGTGCGCAGCACCCGCCGCTCGTTCTCCGCCGCGGTCGACCCGCCCTGCTCGCCGGTCTGCTCGGTGCCCATCGTCCGCAGCACGGTCAGCGCCAGCTCCAGCTCGACCAGCGCCGCGTCCAGGGTCGCCCGCAGGTCGGGCGCCGGCACGCCGGCGGCCTGGCGCAGCTCGCCGATGCGCCCTTCGAGGTCCGAGATCTCCCGCATCAGGGACTCGGGTTCGAGCTGGTCGGGCTGATCGTGCATCTGGTCTGCCTCTCATCCGCGTCACACGGTGGAACCAGGCGGCCGCCCCGCCGCGCCGGGATCCCTGACCTCGTGCCCGGATCCATGAGCTAAGGAAGGCCTTGATGACCGACGATACGCTGGGCGAGCGCGGTGAGCTTCACGTGACGCGTCTGCGAGATGCGCCGCAGCTCGGCGAACGCCTCGTCCGCGTCGCAGCCCAGCGCGTGCATGAGGATGCCCTTCGCCTGGTCGACGACGGCCCGCGCCTCCACCGCCTCCTGCAACTGGACGGCGGTGCGGTGCACGTCGTCGTACTGCTGGGTGTTCGTCACCGCGGCGCTGCCCTGGGCGATCAGCAGGGACGCGAGCGCGTGCCGTTCATGGGAGATCGCCTTCGGCGTCACCCCGTACAGGGTGAGCGTGACCATGACGGGCGGGTTCAGATGCGGCGTCGTGGTGAAGCAGCGCACCCCCCGGCGCAGCATGTCGGACATCGCCTCCGGCCAGCGGGTCTCCCCGAGGATGTCGTCCGACGTCAGGGCCCTGCGGTCCATGACCACGTCGAAGATCGGCCCGTGCCCGCGGGACAGCTGCCGGTCGGTCACCTCGGCGAGATCCGGATGGCTGGCCGCGGCCGCCAGCGGCTCCGGCCGCGTCTCCTCCGGCGCGGGAACGTCCGGCGGGACGGCGTCGGGCCCCGGGTCCTGCAGCGGGACGCGCGGGACGGCCTGGGCCGCGTCCGGCGGCAGCCCGAGCGCCGAGCCCGGATCGTCGCCGCGCATCTCCGGCAGCGCCCAGCGCACGCTCGCCGCGCCCGCGCACCCGGGAACGGCGCGCGAGGCCAGCTCCGTCACCCGGTGCAGGGTGCCGATGTCGGACGACTCCCCGACCATCCCCAGCCGGGCGATCTCCAACGCGAGCTGGTCCGTCAGGACCGTTTCGGTGGGCGTCACCCCTCCGACATTATCCTGCGCCGGATTCCGCGGCGCCTGCGGTGCCCGCGGCGCCTGCCCGGCGCCCCGGCCACGGTGTCCCCGGTTGTTCATACGCGTCCCCAGCGCAGCGACCTGCGGATCAGTTGTTCGGAGGGGCCTTGCTGATCTCCGACAGCGGCCCGCCGTCGCCGTCGGCGACGGCCAGGTCGCCGATGCACACGATGCCGACGGGGCGGTGCTCGTCGTCCACCACAGGCAGCCGCCGGACGGCCTGCTCCGACATCAGCCGCGCCGCCGTCCCGGTGTCGTCGTAAGGGCGCACCGTCGTCAGCTCCGCCGTGCACACGTCGCCGAGGGGGGTGAGCGCCGTGTCCCGGCTCTCGGCGACGGCCCGTACGACGATGTCACGGTCGGTGACCACGCCGCACAGTCGTCCGGCGTAGGTGACCAGGACGTCCCCGATCCCCCTGTCCCGCATGATCCGGGCGGCCTCGTACAGCGTCGCGTCCAGCGGCAACGTCTCGGGCTCCACCGTCATGACATCACAGACCCTGGGTGGTGGCATCGCGCGCTCATCCCTCGTGTTCATTGCATCTCCCTCCTCCGTCGGCCCCGGAGGGCCTCCATCGTCGGGAGATGCGCTGCGATCGCCGCATCGCTCCGTCTCGCCTGGCGGCTCGCTGCGCGATCAGGTTTCTCGCTCCGCTCGAAACCTGCCTTCGGACGCGATCGCGATCATGGGGGTCGTCGCGTGGTTGCGGGCGACGGCTGGGGTTGGAGCGGACCCGTAAGTTTGGGCTCTCGGTACCCCATGCGCGACCCCTCATGCACCGAACGGGCGATCCCGCCCTCATGCACCGTCATGCACCGAACGGGCGATCCCGCAGTCACGGGGCAACTGCGGGATCGGGTGCTGCCACGTAGCCGTGGCGGGCCCAGGAGCTATGCGGCGAGCACGTGCGCGGCGCGGTGGTCGGCGAGGGATTCGCGGAGTTGCTTGCGGCCGCGGTGGAGGCGGGACATGACCGTGCCGATCGGGGTGCCCATCATTTCCGCGATCTCCTTGTACGGGTAGCCCTCGACGTCGGCGAGGTACACGGCGTCGCGGAAGTCCTTGGGCAGGGCGCGCAGGGCGGCGACGACCTCGGAGTCGGGGATGCGGTCGAGCGCCTCCGACTCGGCGGACCGGAAGCCGGACCCGTGCGCCTCGGCCTGCGCGATCTGCCACTCCTCCAGCTCCTCGGAGCCGGCGCGCTGGGGCTCGCGCTGCTTCTTGCGGTAGGTGTTGATGAAGTTGTTGGTGAGGATGCGGTGCAGCCACGCCTTGAGGTTCGTGCCTTCCTGGAACTGGTGGAAGTTCACGTACGCCTTGGCCAGGGTCTCCTGGACGAGGTCCTCGGCGTCGGCGGAGTTGCGGGTCATGCGGACGGCGCTGGCGTACAGCGGGTCGGCGAGCGGCAGGACGTCGCGCTCGTAGCGCTGCGTGTTCTCGATGGTCGCCGTGTCCTTCGCGGTGCGGGCGCCCTTCGCGGTGCGTGCGTTCGCGGTGCGGGCGTCCTTCGCCGTGCGGCGGACAGGTGTGGTGACAGCGGTCATCGTCGCTCCCCGTAGGTAGTGGCCCCCGTGGGAGGGCCGATTGCTGGCGCGTGTTCGGGGGCACGCGCGGGCCAGGCGAACAATCCGCCCACCGTCAGGTAATACGTGCCACCGTTCCCGGCGGGTTCGCTCCCGGCCCCGCATGGGGTGGGCCGAGGCTTGTCACGTGCGATCGGCGATGCCAGGGCGACCCCGTCGTCCGGGACGTCGCGGGCTGTGCTCGATTTGGGGTTCCACCCGCCGGTGGTCTTCCTGCTGTGTAAGACGCCTGGGAGGCTCCGAATGGTTGCGTGTCGTCACGTGTCGTTCGTCACATGGTGCTGCGCGCTCTTCGATCTTGCGATATATGGAGCCCCCGGAAGCCTCGGTGCGGGCGGGCTTCCGGGGGCTCGGCGCGGTCAGTCGATCAGGTGCCGGAGGGCTCTGATCATCAGTGTCCGCTGGTCGGCGGCCTGCTCGATGCCGAAACCGAGCAGTACGGTGTCCCTGGTCGCGACCGCCGAGACGGAGTCGATCTGGGCCTGGGCGCGGACGAACTCGACGCCGTTTCCGGGGCTTCCGAGCGGGGCGGCCTGGACGGCCCAGGGCCCAAGCCCGGTCTCGAAGCCCTCGGCGTCAGGCTGGCCGCCGGACGTGGTGAGCCTGGTGTCGTCGATGAACAGTCCGGTCCCTCCGGTGCCGGGGTCGCTGACGTACGAGAAGGACAGCTCGACCTTCTTGCCCGCGTACGCGGACAGGTCGTACGCGACCGGAACCCAGCCGTCGGAGTTGCCGGTGATGGCGTTCCACTGGCCGGACGATCCCGTGTTCCCGCAGGGGTTGCCCCCGGTCAGGTAGTGGCCGAGGAACGGATGCATGGCGAGGAGGTAGCCCTGCTCGCACTCCGCCGGGACGGTCGTCTTCGACCGTCCGTTCTTCTCGGGGAGTGTGGTCCAGTCTTCGGCGCCGGCGGTGTGCGCTTCGACGATGAGGTTGTCGAAGCCCGTCTCGGTGCTGTAGGAGAGCTGGGCCTGTAGGGCTGGCGCCTGCGCGGCGGTGACCGTGGACAGGTCGATCGTCCGGGTCAGGCGCCGGTAGAGGCCGTCCTGGTGCGGCCCGGCGACGTACCACTGGCCCTCGAAGGGCTCGCTCGGCGCCGCCGCGCCCGTGTAGTCGCCGGCCTTCCAGCTGTTGAACTGCGGGAAGTCCGCCTTGGGCAGGACGGTCGAGGTCACCTGGAAGCCGCCCGCCTCGTTCAAGGGGTTGGACGCGGGCCCGGCCAGCTTCGACGTGACGTCGTCGAACGGCGATCCCGTCCCGGTGAACGCGGTTGGTGCGCCGACGCGCTGCCGGTCGTACGCGCCCAGGTAGTACTGGAAGAAGTCGTCCGACAGCAGTTCGCAGTCGTCGCGGAAGTTGCTGGTGACCACGCAGGGCTTCTCCGGGTGTCCCTTCAGGCCGTAGTAGATGCCGCCGCCGTTGAGGCGGCTGACGGGGCCGTTGTAGCCGGTCGTCTCACCGGTGTGGAGGAGTTTCCCGCCCTCGTTCAGGTAGGAGCGGACGGAGAGGAGCAGGTCCTTCGCCCGGTCCGCGACCTGCGAGTCGGGCTGGTCGCCGAGGTAGGTCTTGATCGGGTCGTCGGCGGCGTCCTGGGTGAGCCGGTTGTCGCCGAGGTACCAGACGACGGCGTCGAAGTGCTTCAGCACGCCGAGGTCGTGCGGGACGCCGTCCTTGTCGATGTCCCAGACGAGCGGCTTGTGCTTGGCGGCCTTGACGAGGTCGGCGTACTGCTGGGCGTAGCGGGGCTTGTTCGTCCCCGGCGGGTACGCCGGGTTGACGCCGGTGTAGTCCTCGTCCGCGATGACCAGGACATCCGCCTTCTGCTGGTCGCGGACGGTGTAGGTGAAGTGCTTGCTCTCGACCTGTTTCCGGTCCTTCCGGCCGGTGAACCACACCTCGACCTTGTCGCCCGGCCGCTGCCTGATCTTGCCGCGGTACTCGGCGTAGTAGTGGTCGTTCTCGTCCCCGAACCGTTCGCCGCCGCGCCATTCGCGTACGTCGTCGCGGTGCTCGCGGCCGCCGTTGATCCGGTAGCGCAGCTCCTTGTCCCGCAGCGACCGGCGGATCACCGAGGCGACCTCCTGCTCGCGGCCGTAGGACGTGGTGAACCCGTCGGTCTCGAAGTCGGGCGCGGTGCGTCCGACGGAGGAGACGGGCTCGTCCGGCTTCTGCGCCGACTTGGCGACCGAATACGCGAACGGGATGTTCTTCTGGAACTCCTTCTGGATGAGCGTCTCGTCGTCCGGGAACTCGAAGACGCTGCCGCAGTTGCCGGGCTCCCATTCGTCGTCCGGGTCGGAGCGGGCGGCCGAGGCGCAGGTCGCCATCTCCGGCGTGATCGACAGGGCGCCGTGGACGTTGTCGGCCTGGCCGTCGGTGTCGCCGTTGGTGGTGTACAGCTGCGCGCCCAGCTCCGGCGTGTAGCCGGGGACGGCCGGGTGGTCGATGTCGCCGAGCAGCGCGTCGTGGATCGCGTCGTCCGGGCTGCGGGTCAGGGCCTGCCAGCCCACGCCGTGCAGCAGCAGTTCCGCGGCCGAGTGGTAGTTGACCACGTAGGCCGGACGAACCCGCTTGTAGAGGCCCATCTGCACCCGGGTCTCGGGTTCGGACGCGGGCGACTTGCCGCGGTAGGTCTGGCTGGTGGGCAGGGCGGACGAGCCCTCGTTGTCGTAGCCCCACTTGTAGGGGAAGTTGCGGTTGAGGTCGATGCCGTCCGCGCCGGTCATCTGGCCGTCGCCGTCGTTGTCGCGGGCGTTCTTGCGCCAGAGGCGGAACCCGTCCTGGAACGTCAGGTCGTAGCCGTCGACGTTGACGACCGGGACGAACCACAGCTCGGTCGTGTCGATGATCTTGGTGATCTGGGCGTCCTTGCCGTACCCGTCGACGTAGTGGTGCAGCAGCCGGCGCACCATCTCCGGCGTGATCCACTCGCGGGCGTGCTGGGCCGCCTGGTAGACGACGACGGGCCGCTTGTGGCCCTGCCCGAGGCTCCGCACGTCCTTGGTGACGCGGACGGCGGTGATCTTCTGGCCCCGGACGGACTCGCCGATGTCCACGGCCGTCGCGATGGACGGGTGGTCGGAGGCGACGCCGAGCAGTTCCTCGCGGATGTTCCCGGGGCCGCTGTAGGGCCGGAACACCTTGGGCGCGGCCGCCTTGGCGCGCTCGCGGGCGTCCTTGCCGCCGATCTTCTTGACCGTCAGGCCGAGGCCCTGCCGGTTGAGCGCGGCGGCCTCGGCGGCGCTCATCACGGCCTCGACGTGGACGCTGCCCTTCTCCGCGCTCTTGGAGATCTGGACGTCCTCGTGGTCGAGTCCGGAGCGGTTCAGCACCTTCACTTCGTCGGGGTTCAACTCGGCGGAGTAGACGTCCACGGCGGCGCCGGCGGACGCGGGTTTCGGAGCGGCATCCGCGGGGGTCGCGACCAGCGCTCCGATCAGGAGCGCGGCGGCGGCGAGGACGGGGGTGAGTCTTCGATGCCGGAGCTTCGTGCGCGGCATTGCGCCTCCCTGGCAGGGATCACAAGTGGGGGTTGCGTGATCTTCTGCCGGGGGACGAAGGGTGTCAATGGGGCATTAGTGCTGTATGCCGCTTTCGGCCATCCGGGGGTCGTCCAGGGCGCCTCAGGACGCGTCCCGGGGCAGGTGACCCGCCAGGACGGTCCGGACGAGCCGCGCCGCGAACTCCTCCGGCGCCGCGGGCAGCCGAGCCCCCTCGGCCACCGCCTCCGGGCCGGCGATCCGGGTCAGGAAGGCGTGCTGCTGGCAGCCTCCGAGCAGGGCCGCCGCGATGAACGGCAGCGGAGCGTCCTCGGTCAGCCGTCCGGCCCGCCGCTCCGCCTCCAGGTACCCGATCAGCGTGGCGTGGCCCATCACCGGACCGCTCGTCGGGCCGCCCGGCACACCGGCCGGAGGGCCACCCGGCGCGCCTGGTGGGAGTGCCCCGCCGTCCTGGCCACTCCTGGCCCGCGCGCGCGACTTGGCGGCGGCTTCCTTCTGTGCTTGGGCGGGACCGTTGTCACGCAGCCACGCGATCAGATCGGGGTCCGCCAGGACGGGCCCGGTCATCGGCAGCAGCTCGCCGTAGAAGCGGACCATGTCGGCCGCCAACCGGACGAGGTTCTCCTCCACCGTCCCCTTGCCCGCCGATTCGAGGAGCGTCCGCATCGCGCCGCGCGCCGTTCCCGTCACCTCGCCCAGGGCCGCGGCGAACAGCGCGGTCTTGTTCGCGAAGTGGTTGTAGAGGCTGCCTTCGGAGACGCCCGCGCTGCGCGCGATCTCCTTGGTCGTCGCGGCGACGATCCCGCGCGCGCGGATCACCTCCACCGCCGCCGCCAGGATCCGCTCCCGCATCGGGCCCGCTCCCACCCCGAACCTCCCGGCCGTCCGCGCCTCCGCGCCTGTGCTGTGCCCGTCCGCGCCTGTCCGCGCGTGTTCGCCCTGGAAGCTAGCATGACACGGGCGCTGAGTGAGCGCTCACCCGCATGAGTTCCGCGGACTCCCCGCGCGATCTCATTACAGCAGGTAACGTCTCCTTTACCAGGAGTTGCCGGGGGCGTCGTGCATCCTTCGCTCCGGGGAGGGGGACCGCAATGGTCATCGCCGACCTACTGGGTGTGGCGCGGATGACCGCCATCACCCTCAACGGTCGCGGCCGCATCAGCAACTGGGACGAGACCGCCGCCGAACTGTTCGGCGTCGGACGCCTCCAGGCCGTTGGCCGTCCGCCCGGCGCCCTGCTGCGCCTCCCGCCGGAGCATCGCGGCGCCTTCGAGCCGGAGATCTTCGGGCACGTCTGGTGCGGCGCCTGCACCATGCCGCGCGTCGACACCGGCGAGCTCGCCGAGGTCGGCTGGTGGGTCTACCCGATCGAGCCGGGCCCCGGCGGCCTCGACGTCCGGGTGCTCGCGCTCGCCGCCGACCTGCGCAGGCTCCGCGAGGACGGCCCCGGCGTCACCATCGGCGACCGTCCCGTCGAGCGGCCCGACGGCAGCGAACGCCGCGCGACCGGGGCGCGGCTCCTGCGCGTCGAACCCGCGCTGGCGACGCCGTCGTCCGGGCCCGGCTCCGCCCCCTACGCCGCGCCGTTCGCCGCGCAGCTGGCCGAACTGCTGCCCGCCGTCGGCCCGGCCGGGGCCGAGCGGATCGCCTCACGCGTGCTCGGCCTCGGGTGCCCGGCCGTCTCGCTCGGGCTGACCGTCCGGCTGCCGATCGTCCCGGCCCCCGAAGCGGAACCTCGGCACAACGGGCAGAGCCGAGCCGACTCCTCCCGCCGGGGGGACGGGCGGCCCGCACCCCACCGGGCAACCGTCCCGTGCACAGGCGGCGCGCCACCCGCGCACAGCCCCACCCCACCGCAGCCCTGCAAGCTCGCCCCGCCAGAAGCATCCGGATCCGTCCCGTCGGACGCCGATCAGTCGCCGCCCCGCGATGATCAGCCGCCTCGCGCGCAACGACCGTCCCGCGCAGATCGGTCGCCGCCCCGACCGGATCAGCCGCCCCGAGTAGCCCGCTCACCGCTCAGTTCACGCCCGGATGCGCCGCATCCGCCCCCCGACCCGAGTCCGCACCCTGAAAAGGGATTGGAGACGATGGCCGTGAGGGAACCCCTGACCTACCTTGGCGAGGCCGGACAGCAGATCGGCAGCTCGCTCGACCACCTGCAGGCCGCCAGGGCGCTCGCCGAGGTGCTCGTGCCGCGGCTCGCCGACTTCGCCGCCGTCGAGCTGCTCGAACGCGTCGTCGCCGACTCGGCGCCGCCCGCCGCCGAGATCGACGAGACCACGCAGATGCGCCGCGTCGCGGTCGTCCACAACGACGAGCCGGGACGCTGGGACGACGCCGTCCCCGAAGGCGAGGCGCTGCTCCTGCCGCCCGGCACCCCGTTCGTCCAGGCCATGCGGACTGGACGTCCCGTCCACATCCCGCGCGTCGGCCCGGCGCGCGCGGCCGAGATCGCCGCCTCGTTCGGCGGGCGCGACGCGCGAGCGCTGTTCACCGGCCGGGCGATGCTGATCGTTCCGCTGATCGCCCGGGGCCGGGTCCTCGGCACGTTCAAGCTGCTCCGCAAGCCCGACCGGCGCGCGTTCGGGGAGCTCGACCTCGCCATGGTCGACGAGCTGGGCCGCCGCGCCGCGCTCTGCATCGACAACGGACGGCTGTACCGGCGCGAAGTCCAGGTCGCGGAGGAACTGCAGCGCAGCATGCTGCCCGACGACCCGCCGGACGTCGCGGGCGCGCGCGTCCGGTACCGCTACCGGCCCGCCGAGCAGGCCGCGAAGGTCGGCGGCGACTGGTTCGACGCGATCCCGCTGCCCGGCTGCCGGCTCGGCATCGTCGTCGGCGACGTCATGGGCCACGGTCTCACCTCCGCCGCGATCATGGGCCAGCTGCGCACCGCCGTCCGCACGCTCGCGGCCGAGGACATCCGGCCCGCGCGGCTGCTGCGCCAGCTCGACGGCCTCGCCCGCCGCCTCGGCGAGGACTACCTCGCCACCTGCCTGTACGCGGTGTACGACCCGGTCGAGCGGCGATGCACGCTCGCCAACGCCGGGCACGTCCCGCCGGTCCTGGTTTCGGCGTTCGGCGACAGCCGCGTGCTGCCCGTCCCGTCCGGGGTGCCGATCGGCGTCGGCGGCGAGCCGTTCGAGGCGATGGAGGTCCAGGTCGAGGACGGGTCGCAGCTCGTCCTGTGCACGGACGGCCTGCTGGAACGCCGCGGCCGCGACATCGATCTCGGGCTGGAGGAGCTGCGCGGACGCCTCACCGACGCGACCCCCGACCTCGACCTGACCTGCGACTCGCTCCTCGACACCCTCGCCGCGTCCACGCCCGCCGACGACATCGCCATCGTCGCGGTCGGGTTCGACGGCATCCCCAAGGACGACGTCGCCGCATGGGAGCTCGACCCGGACCCGAGCACCGTCCCGTGGGTGCGCGCGGAGGTCGGGGCCAAGCTCGCCGAGTGGGAGCTCGAACCCCTCACCGACACCGTCCAGCTGCTGGTCAGCGAGCTCGTCACCAACGCACTCGTGCACGGCGCCGGTGCCATCGGGCTACGCGTGATCAAGGGTCTGAGCCTGCTCTGCGAGGTCTACGACGACGGCGCCGACCTGCCCCGGCTCCGGCACGCCGAGGCCACCGACGAGACGGGCCGCGGGCTCCAGCTGGTCGCCCACCTCTCCGCGCGCTGGGGCACGCACCGCGCCGAGCCGGGAAAGGTCGTGTGGTTCGAGCATGATCTGCCGAGCCCCGTCCTGCCTCGTTGACCTGCATGGACCGTGCATGGACAAGGAGTGATGGCGGCGTTGTGAGGCAAATGTCCCGTTGTGACGGATAGTTTCCACCGTCCGCCTGGGCTCTGATCGATACCGTCGCCGCTCATCGCCGCTCGCGGGGGAACAGTTGGGTCAGAATCTGACATTGCCGGTCCCCGAGACGCTCTACGCCACCTACGCCGTGGCGCTCGCCGAACCGATCGCCGACCCGGCCCGGCTGGCCCACGACGAGGTCGCGCGGCGCACCGAACCGCCGCTGCGCGGCCTCGTCCTCGGCATGCTCGACAGCCCCATGCTGAGCCTCGACCAGCGCCCCGCGTCCCAGTTCCCGCCGCTGCCCCGCGACCTCCTCGCCGCCTACGGCGCCGAGCCGTCCGTCCTCGCTGCCGTCGACGACGCGGCCCACCTCGTCGCCGTCCGCGCCGCGTACCGTCCGGGCCGCCCGCCCGCGCACGAATGGGCCGCCCGCACGGTCGCCGGCGCCATCGCCGCCGCGCTGGGCGCGCCCGTCGTCGACGTGTTCACCCCGCAGATTCTCACCCTCGGCCACCTCGAACGCTCCCTGCCGGGACCGGACGGCGCCGTCCGGCTCACCGACTGGATGCTGCTCCCGCACACCCCAGGCCCGCACGGCTCCTTCTTCGCCACCAGGGGCCTCGCCAGATACGGGCTGCCCGAACTGCTGACCGAGAACGTCCCGTCCGGCCTCGTGGACCCCTGGGGACGCATCCTCAACGGCCTCGCCCGCCGCGTCCTCGACCTCTGGCTGGACGCGCTGCCCGCCGGCGAGCAGCCCCTCACCGTCGACATCCCCGAGATCATTTCCGTGGGCCTGCGGGACATCGCCGCCGCTCAGGGCGCCGACGAGCCGCTCCGGCGGGAGGTGGCCGTCCGGCTCCGCCTCGACCCGGACCCGGAGCCCGCCCTCGCCGTCCTGCCCGCCCACGACCGCCCGGACGGCCTCGAAGCCCTGTGCGCCGCCCTCTACGGCACACCCGAAAGGCACGGATGAGCTTGCCGATGATCTTGATCTCAGCGCAGGATCGAACCCGTGAGATTCGGCCCGCGTGACCGTCCAAGCCCCGACGAGCCCGAGGACCCCGGCCCTCCAGAGCCGCAGGAAACCCCGCCGCCCCGTCCCGGCCCCTATCCGGAAGACGTCCGCGTGGCGGGCAGGAGCCCCGCCCCCGAGAACGACCAGCCCGCGTCGGACTGGGTCCCCGTCCAACCTCCGGCGGAGTCCCCTCTCGAACCGGGTTCCGAGCCCCCCTCGGTCCCGCCGCAGCCGGAAGCGCCACCGTCGAGCTGGGGCACCGGGTCACCGGCCGACACCTCATGGACGACCCACACCCCTCCCACCCCTCCGCCCGACCCCACGCCCGCCGAGCCGCCGACCTGGACCGCACCGGAGACCCCGCGCCCCTGGCCGTCAGAGGACCCACCCGCCGAACCACCAGGCTGGACCTCCCAGGAGCCTTCGCCCTCTTGGCCGTCTTCACGTGAGCCGGCCGAGCCTTCGGCCGCCGAGCCATCAGGCTGGACCTCGAAGGAGCCTTCGCCTTCATGGCCGTCTTCACGTGAGCCGGCCGAGCCTTCGGCCGCCGAGTCGCCGGGTTGGGCCTCGCAGGAGCCTTCGCCCTCTTGGCCGTCGTCGCAGGAGCCGGCCGCTCCTTCCGCCGAGCCTTCGTCGTCGGAGCCGGGGGCGTCGTGGTCGTCGCAGGAGCCGGTCGAGCCTTCGGTCGGCGAATCGCCAGGGTGGGCTTCTCAGGAGGCTTCGTCCTCGTGGGCGCCCGGCGAGGTAGGCGCCTCTTCACCTGAGCCTCTGTCACCGGAGCCGGGGGCGTCGTGGTCGCTGCCTGAGGCGGCCGAGCCCTCGGCTGATGAGTCGCCGGACTGGAGGGCGCAGGAGGCCTCGCGTCCGTGGGAGTTGCGGGAGCCGCACGTCCCGTCGGGCGAGCCTTCGGCGTCGGAGCCGTGGTCGCCGTCGGCGGAGGGCCCGCCGTCGCGAGGACGGCACGAGGCGACCGACGAGCCGTTGTCCGGCTGGGCGCCGCATGAATCGACTGGCGGGTCTGGAGCCGAACCGTCGTTCGGGAGTGCGTTGTCCGGCGAGCCGTCGCCGGGCTGGGGCGCGCATGAGACGGGGGCCGCGTCGCCGTCGGTGCCGCCGCCGGCCGATCCCGCGGCCCACGAATCGACCGGTTATCCGGCTGCCGGAACGCCGACGCCATCGTCGTCGGAGACCCCGCCCTCGTGGGGACGGCACGAAGCGGGCCGGGACTTCCCCGGCGCAACGCCAGGCCGCCACGAACGGAATGACGACGAACCCTTCCTGCCAGGGAAGGGGCTGGCGGCCGAGCCGCCGTCCATGACCAGGCCGGACGTGACCGTGCCTGGGCCGCGCTGGGCGACCCCACAGGACGCGCCCCCGCGACCAGGGCCGATGTCGGATCCCGGACGGCGCAAAGCGCTGGCGGACGCGTTCGTCGCCGAGTTCGTGAGCAGCACCACGTGGCGGGCCACGCTCGCCGTCCTGGAAGGGGCGTTCCCCGGCCTGGGCATGGCGGCGACGCTTTCGCGCCAGACCGACGAGCTGTGGCGCACGATGGACGCCGTCGACCGGAAGGCGGCCGCCAAACTCGGCGTCCCGGTGTGGCTGGACGACGCCGGGATGGTGTTCGACCTCAGCGCCCACCTGAGGGCGCGGGCCGTCCGGGCCCCGCTGGGTGGACGGGCGGGGCCGCCACGGGCGTCGAAGCCGTACGCCGGGGCGTTCGTCATCGACACGCTCGATCCGCTGCGGTACCACCGCGCGGTGGGCGGGCCGCGGGCGCCGCGCGACATGCCGGGTCAGGGCGCGGCGGTGCCGGCGCCGTCCGCGGCGGAGGACGACGACAGCGGCGTCGTGATCGTCGCGAACCTGGCGTCGGCGGGCGTCCGGGTGCTGGACTCGGCGGCGCTGTGGCGGTACGCCGACCAGGTGGTCACCGGGACGCTGCACGAGGTGGCGCGCCCGGAGACGCGGGCCCGGGTCCGGAGCGCGCTGTGGGCGCTGCGGCGGGTGGTCCTCGTCGACCCCGACCTCGGGCTCGGGCTGTGCCTGCAGATCGACGCGGCCCGGGTGCCCCGGTGCCTGCTCGCGTTCGGCGTGGACCGGACGGAGGGCGCCCCGCGGTTCGTCCGCCCCTGATCAGTCGTCGGCGCGCAGCCAGGACAGGTCGCTCTGCCGGTCGGCGGGAAGCTCGCGGAGGCCGTCCACGAGCTGCCACGGCTCGGTCGGCGGCGCGCCGTCGTCCGGGAGGACGCCGCAGACCAGCGCGCTCGGCGTGGCCACCGCGGTGAACGGGCCGAACCGGACGACACCGCCGCCGCGCAGCGCCGCCAGCTCGGTGAGCAGCGCGTTGAGGGCGGACGAGTCGCGCGGGTCGTACAGGCCGCGGACGTAGGAGAGCAGGTCCTCCGCGAGCACCTCCGGGCGGCGTCCGGAAAGGTGGTAGACCGTCCCGCGGTAGGCGCCCGTGGCCTGCGCGGAACGCCCGTCGCGGACGCGGACGCGCAGCCCGTACTCGGCGGCGCACCGCTCGTACGCGTCGGCGAGCAGCGCCTCGGCCTCGCCCTCCTCGCTGAGCACGACGCCCGTGACGACGCCCTCCTCGCGGTCGAGGCGGTCGAGCATCTCCCGGTGCAGTTCCAGGACGTCCCGCTCCACCGCGTCCAGCGAACGGGCCAGGGCGTGCTGCGCGTCGCGGTCGAGATCGACGCCCGCGAGCTCGCCGGAGATGTCGCCGAACTCCTTCTCCAGCCGCTCCACCCTTCCGGTGAGGGAGTCGAGCCTGTCGAGGACCTCGGTGGGCGGCGCCTCGGGCTGCTGCTGCGGGGGCGGCGGGATGGGGATTCCGGCGGGCTCCGTCGCCTCGTCCACCACCGCCGTGAGCGCCTCGTGGCGCCGCGCCAGCTCGGACACCTGGTTGCGCAGTTCGCGCAGCTCCGCCTGCGCGCGAGGGAGCCGCTTGTCGGACGCCAGGTACAGCTCGCGTCCGCCGATCGCAAGGCAGATCAGGACCAGGATCACGGTGGTCATGGTCACGACGATAACCATCCGCGGGCCGCTTGGCCGAGAGCGCGGCGGATCTCGTCCAAAAGGCCCGGCATTTTCCAACCGGCCGATTCCGCGGGGAGACTCCCCGACGAGGAACACCCCCACCTGGGAAGTACCGGCCACCGTGGCACTCCGTCCCACAGCCGCCCGGCTCCGCGGGCGCTCCGTTCGCCGGGGCCCGCCCTACGACGCTCTGTTCCACGGACGTTCTGTTCCGCAGTCCCGCGTCCTGCGGGAGCTGTTCCGCGGGCGTGCTGCTGTGGAACGGGCGTGGTCAGCCGAACAGGCCGCCTAGCAGGCCGCCGAGGATTTCGGCGGCGCCGCCCGCGATCCCTCCGGCCACTTCGCCCGCGACGCCGCCGGCGACGTCCGCGGCCACGTTCCCGGCGATCTGACCGGCGGCCTGGCCCGCGTATCCCGCGATGGCGTTGCCGAACGCGTCCACGGGCTGGCCGGCTATGTAACCGGCCACGTTCCCGGCGTAGCCTGCCGCGTCGCCCACCGCGCCGACGGCCATGCCTCCCGCGATCCCCGCCGCGGCCGCCCCGCCGACCAGGCCCGCGGCGGCGACGCCGTGTCCATGGTGGCCGCGGTGGCCCGGCGAACCGTGATGGACGTGCATGGGCGGCGGACCCACATGGCCGGGCGCCGCGGGCGGGTAGGGCCCGGGACCCGCCGGAGCGGGCGGAGGCGGACCGGCATGCCCTGGCGGCCCGTACGGCGCGGGACCACCCGGCGCTGGCGGCGGCGGCCCGATGGGCGGCCCGTGGCCGGGCGGGTTGTGGCCGGGCGGTGGTGGCGGCCCGCCGTGCCCGGGCATGGGCGAATGAGCTGGTGCGACGCCCGGAGGCGGCGGCGGAAAGCCTTGGCCGCCTGGGCTGTGCGACGGGCCCGGCTGGTAGCCGGGGCCTGGGCCATGCGGGGGAGCCGCATGACCTGGGCCGGCCGGAGGCGCGTGGCCCGGGCCGGGCGGGGGTGGTGCGTGGCCTGGACCGGGCAGGGGTGGTGCGTGGCCGGGACCGGGCGGGGGTGGTGCGTGCCCGGGACCGGGCGGGGGAGGTGTGTGGGCTGGGCTGTGCAAGGGGGCGGGGGCCTGGCCGGGCGCGGGTGCGGGTGGCGGGAACTGCGCGTTGCCGTGGCCGTACTCGCCGGGCCCGCCATAGGCCGCGGCGGCGGGCTGCGCCGGTGACGGTCCCGGCGGCGGTGGCGGGAAGTGCGAGGGCCCACCGGGAGGGGGCAGCGGCGCCTGCCCCGGAGGCGGGGTCGGGGCGCCGCCGTGGACGCCCCCGCCGCCGGAAGCGCCGGGACGGGACGAGCGAGGCAACGCCGCCGCGGCCTCCAGCCACTGGTTGATCTTGGCGTTCCAGTCGGTCTCGGCGGCCTCGGCGTGCGGGACCTGGAAGACGCCGAACGACTCGTCCGACGGGCGCTCGCGGTCTTCGGCGCGCAGCACGAACGCCATGCTGCGCGGGCTGGCGACGAAGCTCAGCCCGACCTTGTCGATCCGTCCCTGGTACGACGTCGGCGGGTTGAGGTGGATCTCCTGGTGGAACGGGAGCTGCTGGGAGACGCCCCGCAGCTTGGACGACTCGAACGTGACGTTCGTGATCTGGAAGCCGAGCTTGGCGATCGCGGCGAGCACCCACTGCTGCGACTCCAGCGGCTCCACGGAGATGGGGTCGACGTCGCCGGGATCGGGCTGTCCTTTGGCGTCGACCTCGGTGCACATCCCGATCGTGAAGCCGGGCAGCTCGTGGCCGAGGACGGTGGTGAACGGCAGCTCGTACGGCAGCGGGATGGAGAACGCCAGGTCGCGCTGCTGCGCGGCGTCCAGCCGGAACCCGCGCGTGAGGGCGCCCCGGTACACCTCGGGCCCCGCGGTCTCGCCGCCGTAGCCGTTCTGCATGCGCGGCATCAGCGCCAGCGTCACGTGCCGGATCTCCACGGGCCCGGCCCCGCCGCGCAAGTGGACCTTGCCCGCCACGACGCCGCCGGGCTTGCAGTTCGGCTCCGACAGGATCGTGTCGACGGACGGCCCGCCGCCCGCCATCTGCCCGTAGGCCACCGGCCGTTCCCCTCTTCCGACCGCGAGGACGTTCCCCGCGAATGTCAGCCCGCGCGTTCCGGACCAAGTCCGACCGAACCCGGCCAACGCTCGTTTAGACCTAGTCCACCATGCCATCGGTTCGCCCCGTAAAGCGGATCACCGGGCCTATTTCGTCCAACCTGAACGTTTGTCGGGTCCGTGGACCGGGTGAACGGTACGGGGCGCGGGGAGTTCTACTCCTTGGCGGTCACGGTGACGGGGGCGTAGCCGAGGTTTTCCAGGGGTTCGCGGATTTGGGCGGCGTCCCCTACGGCGATGATGGTCAGCGCTTCGGGGTCGATGTGCTTGCGGTAGGCGTGGGCGACGCCGTCCGGGGTGGAGGCGCGGACGGCGGCCAGGTAGGCGCTGGGGTAGTCGGCGCCCAGGCCGTTGGCGGACACGTCGGCGAGTTCGGCGGCCACGGCGCGGGCCGTCTCGTACTCGGCGGGCGCCCGGTCGGCCAGCGCGCGGACGGACGAGCCGTGCTCCTCCGCGTCGATGCCGCGGGACACGATGCCGCGCAGCTCCGTCAGCGCGTCGGTGACGGCGTCGGCGGTGACCTCGGTGTGGACGGCGCCCTGCGCGATGAACAGGCCGCAGTGCCGGATCCGCAGCAGACCGGCCCGCATGCCGTAGGTGTAGCCCTTCTCCTCGCGCAGCACCGCGTTGAGCCGGGACGTCAGCCCGCCGCCGAGCACGTGCGACGCGACCATCAGGGACGGCCAGTCGTGGTGCGAGCGGTCGGGTACGCCGTGCCCGAAGCTGAGGTACGTCTGCACCGAGCCCGGACGGTCGACGACGACGATCCTGGCGGCCGACTCCGGCATGATCCGGTCGGCGGTGGGCAGCGGCTCACCGGTGTTGGCCCAGCCTTCCAGCGCGGCTGTGAGCGCCGTGTCGGCGGCGGCCCCCGACAGGTCGCCCGCGACGACGGCGGTGGCCTCAGCGGGGACCACGGAGCCGTAGAAGGCGCGGACGTCGGAGCCCTGGAGCGCATCGACCGAGGTCCGGGTGCCGCCGGTGGGGCGGGACGCCCGGGCCCGCGCGGGGAACATCACCGCGCGGAGCTCGCGCATGGCGCGGGACCCGGGGTCGGCGTCCTCCTGCGCGATCTCTTCCAGGCGTTCGCGGACGAGGCGGCGGATGTCGGCGTCGTCCAGCGCGGGGCGCCGGACCACGGCGGAGAACAGCTCAAGGGCCGCGTCGAGCCGCGTCACCGGGACGTCCAGCGCGACGCGCAGGGCGGTCAGGTCGGCGGCGGCGTACAGGCTGGCGCCGAGCCGCTCGAACGCGGCGGTCAGCGCGGTGCCGCCGCCGGGCTCGGTGCCCTCCATCAGCGCGCGTGCCGCGAGCGTCGCGACGCCGTCGAGGTCGGCGGGCTCGCGGCCCGCGCCCGCGTGCAGGACGAGCCGGACCGCGGCGAGCCGCCGCCCGGGCAGGTCGCAGCGGAGGGTGCCCGGCCCGGCCGGGACGCGGCCCGCGGTGGAGTCCGGGAACGCCCACGCCGGGACGGGACCCGGGACAGGCCGGGGCTGCAGGTCCAGGCCGCTGGTCATGAGTCGCCTCCGTAGGTCAGGGCGGTGCGGCCGCCCGGCGCGAGCCAGCGGCCCGCCATCTCCTTGATCGCGTCCCCGGTGACGGCGGCGGCGCGGCCGGGGGCGGTGAAGACCCGGGCCGGGTCGTCGAACTGCGTGGCGTTCTGCGAGAGCGCGTTGGCGAGGCCCGTGACGGTCTCGGTCTGCTCCAGGAAGCCCCGCTCGGCCTGCGCGGTGGCGCGGGCGGCCTCGTCGGCGTCCGGGCCGTCGGCGGCGAACCGTTCGAGCTCCTCGTCGAGCACGGCGGCGATCTTGTCCGGTTCCGGCCCGATCGCGTCCACGATCGCGAGGGACGGGCCGGACGCCAGCCGGGTCACCCCCGCCCACACCTCGGTGGCGATCTCGTCGCGCCGCACCATCCGGTCGTAGAGGCGGGAGCCGGAGCCGCCGCCGAGGATCTCGACCGCGAGCTCGGCGGCCTCGACGTCGTCGCCGCCGTCGGTGGGCAGCGTGAACATCGCGAAGTAGGCGGGGGAGGGGACCTCCTCGTCAAGGGCCTCCTCGCGGACGCCGGACAGCGGGCCGAGCTCGCCGGGACGCGCGGGCGGCTTCGCCGGGCCCGCGGGGAGGCCGCCGAAGTAGCGTTCGACCGCCGCCAGGGTCGCCTCGGGGTCGACGTCGCCGACGACGGACAGGACGGCGTTGCCCGGCGCGTACCAGGTGGCGAAGAAGTCGGCGCAGTCTTCGAGGGTGGTGGCGTCGAGGTCTTCCATGGAGCCGATCGGCGTGTGCGCGTACGGGTGCTTCTCGGGGAAGGTCAGCGCGCACAGCCGCTCGAAGGCCGTCCCGTAGGGCTGGTTGTCGTAGCGTTGGCGGCGCTCGTTCTTCACCACGTCGCGCTGGTTGTCGAGGTTGGCCTGGGTGAGCGCGGCGGGCAGCGTGCCCATCCGGTCGGCCTCCAGCCAGAGCGCGAGCTCCAGGTGGCTGACCGGCACCGTCTCGTAGTAGTTCGTGCGCTCGAACGAGGTGCTGGCGTTGAACGCGGCGCCCGCGCTCTCCAGCAGCGCCGCGTGCTCGCCCTCCGCGACGTTCGCCGAGCCCTGGAACATCAGGTGCTCGAAGAGGTGGGCGAGGCCCGTCCGGCCGGCCCGTTCGTGCCGCGAACCCACTCCGTACCAGATGTTCACGGCGGCCAGTGGTACGACGTGGTCCTCGCAGACCACCACGCGCAGGCCATTGCCGAGCGTGTGCTCATGCAGCGGCTGTTCTGCCACGGAGCGCTCCCGTCCGTTCGATGGGTCGGCTGGCGGACAGCACCGCGCGCGTCGGAGGGACGTGCCCAGGCGGCGGGCTTGATCTCGGTCTTCACCGTACCGGGTACTCGTGACCGCGGGAGCGTCCGCTCGAACTGTGGATAACCGGGGTGAACAAAGCCATCCAAGAACTGGCAAATGCGGACAAGACCTGGGCCGGAAGGAGCGGCGCGGCCGGGGGAGCAGGCGGCCGCAGGACCCGGCGGCTGGGGCGGGCGGTCCGGTATGGACGGCTCGGGAGCCGAGGCGGGGTTGGGGAGCAAACGCAGGGGAGGCGGGTCAGAAACGCGGGGTGGCAGGTCAGGAGGAGGAGGCGGACTCGTGCGCCGCTATCGCGTCCTCCAGAGAGCGGTGCAGGACGAAGATCTTGGTGAGCTGGGTGACGTGGAAGACGCGGCGTACCCGGTCGTTGACGCCCATGAACGACATCGAGCCGTCGCGCGCGCGGAGCCGGTGGTAGATGCCGACCAGCACGCCGAGGCCCGTGGAGTCCAGGAAGGTGACCTCGCCGAGGTCGATGACCAGATGCGCGCCGCCGTTGTCGATGATGCCGAGCAGGGCTTCCCGCAGCCGGGGGCTGGTGAAGACGTCGATCTCACCGCTGATCTTCACGACCGTGAGGCCCTTTTCGACGCGGTGCTCGACGGCGAAGTCCACTGGTGCTCCTCTCTGCCGATCGGCTCCTCGTGGACCGAGTAGGGAACTCTTTGTTACCCCTGTGGCGCGCCGCTACGCGCGGCTCAGGAGGCACGGAACAGTGCCCACACCACCTTTCCCTGGGGCAGGGTGCGCCAGCCCCACCGGGCGCTGAAGGACTCCACCAGGTGCAGGCCGCGTCCGGTCTCGGCGATGTAGTCGGGCTCCCGGCGGCGCGGCGCGGCGTCGCTCGCGTCCATGATTCCGCAGAGCAGCCATGGCGGCTCGTGGCTGAGCCGCAGCCTGATCGCCGGCGGCGCGGAGCCCAGCGGGTCGGCCGGGTCGTCGTACACGCCCTCGCGGTGCACGTCGTCGCCCGGCCGACCGCAGGACGTCCCCCCGCTGTGCCGCAAAGCGTTCGTGACTAGTTCCGAGACGACGAGCCCCACGTCGTCGGCCAGTTCGGGCACGTCCCATTCGACGAGCCTAGACACGGCGAAATGCCGGGCCGCCGTGACCGATTCCGGATCGGGCTCGACGGTGAACGAGACCGTGGAGTCCTTCAGCTGGGTCAGGGCCGTGACGGCCGTGTCCAGTCCGGGGGGCAGGTCGGACGACTCCGGGACGGGAGCCGACGGCGCGGCATGGTCGTGCGGCTCGGCCCGCCCGATGACCGGGCCGAGCTCCCACCGCGTGTCGTCGTGCGCGTGGCGTGACGTCATTCCAACCGGACCCCGCAAAATGATCTTGTTGTGCAGCCGTGGCTTGGAAGTCTCGTGCGTTATCCTGCGCATCGTAGCGTGCGAATGCAAGGCCCAATGCACGTGCATCTGCGTTGTGAGGGTGTGGGGCGACGCGGACCGCACGCAAGTGATCGGAGGTAACCGCAGGACACAGAGGCCAGTGGCACACTAGGTTCGCTGTCCGCCGAATAGCCGGGAGGTTGGGCGTGACTCCAGAGACGCCGGGAAGCGGGTCGACGGTTCGCCGCATCCTGCTCGGGTCGCAGCTTCGCCGTCTCCGTGAGGAGAAGGGCGTGACCCGTCAGGACGCCGGCTACGTCATCCGTGCGTCGGAGTCGAAGATCAGCCGCCTTGAGCTCGGACGGGTCAGCTTCAAAGAACGTGATGTGGACGACCTCCTCTCGCTGTACGGCGTTAGCGACAAGACCGAGCGCGAGGCGCTGCTGCAGCTGGCACGGGAGGCCAACACTCCCGGTTGGTGGCACCGGTACAACGACGTGTTGCCCGGCTGGTTCCAGACCTATGTCGGCCTGGAAGAGTCGGCGGCGTTGATCCGCACGTATGAACTGCAGTTCGTCCCGGGACTGCTGCAGTCGGAGGGGTATGCGCGTGCGGTGATCCGCCTCGGCAACGCCGGAGCCGCCGAACAAGAGATCGACCAGCGCGTGGAACTGCGCATGCGACGGCAGGAACGCCTGACGGGCCCGGAAGCTCCGCGCCTGTGGGCGGTGGTGGACGAGGGGGCGCTGAAGCGTCCCATCGGCGGCCCGGAGGTGATGCGCGGCCAGTTCGAACACCTCATCGAGATGTCGAAGCTGCCCAACGTCACCATCCAGATCATGCCGTTCAGGTTCGGTGGCCACGCCGCCGAGGGAGGCGCGTTCACGATCCTGCGCTTTCCCGAGCAGGACCTGCCGGACGTGGTTTACGTCGAGAACCTCACCGGCGCGATGTACCTGGACAGGCGCGACGACGTCGACACCTATCTGCAGGCGATGGAACGCCTGTGCGTCGACAGTGCGACCCCGGAACGCACCGTCGAGCTTCTCGGTGATTTTCTCAGAGAGACATGATGCTCCAAACCGATTACGACAACGGGATGCCGGCCGCGGACCTGCAAGGGGCCCGCTGGTTGAAGTCCCGGAGAAGCAACTCCCAGGGGAACTGCGTCGAGATCGCCGAGCTGCCCGGCGGGCAGGTGGCGATGCGCAACTCTCGTCATCCCGAGGGCCCGGCCCTCATCTACACCCGCCCCGAGATCGAAGCGCTCATCCTTGGTGCAAAGGACGGCGACTTCGACCATCTCATCGCCTCCCATAATTGAAACGTCCCGTAACTGAAACGTCAGAAACCGCCGAACGGCCTCCGTCCTGCCACGCTACAGGTGGACAGTTCCCACCTAGGGCGAGCGTCTTAGCGGTCAGTTGAAACGCGACGGGTCGGCTCCGGGGAACCGAAGGTCGACCCGTCCGTCCGCCAACAGAGCAGAGGCCACCCGGCCAGAGCAGAGGCCACCCGGTGCGAGGGTGGCCTTTCCTTTTGGCGCGTCCCTTTGGCGTGGCCGCGCTGAATCAGCCGCAGTTGCCGTAGGAGGACGTACGGCCGTTGCCGCCGAAGCGGACGCAGGCACCGGGCGCCTTCACGTACACCGGCCCCGCGTACCAGGCGAACGACCCGCTGTCGGAGATCGTGCTGCCGCCCTGTTTCTGGATCCAGGTCGACACCGGGGATTTCGTCCCGACATTCCGGGTCTTCATCGTGACGGCGCAGTTGTAGGTGGAGCTGTTGTACAGCAGGTAGGCGGTGCCACCGGAAACGCTCATGGTGCGTTGCACGTAGTAGCCGCCCCCATGGCCGCCGCTGTTGCACACCTGCTGCGGGGTGTACTTGTTAGGCGGCTCCTTGGGCGGTGTTCCTCCACCGCCGCCGCCCTTCGACGGCGTGGAGCCCCCGTCCGGTGGAGTGCCCGGCTTCTGGGACGAGTTCGGATCCGCGGGATTCCGGTTGCCGTTCGGCTGCCCTGGCTTCGTGTTCGCCGGGTTCTGGGCGTCACCGCCGGGGCCGGTCGAAGCGCCGGGACCGCTCTGCGCGCCCCGGTCGTCATTGGACGCGGCCACCTGCTGGTCATTTCCCTTGCTGTCGCCCTGGTTCGTCGCGGCCCACACGGCGCCGCCCGCGATGACGGCGGCCACCGCGGCGGCCGCGGCGATGGGGAGGAGACGGCCGCGCTTCTTGCCGCCCGGCCCGTGGACGTGAGACGGCCCAGGAGGGACTGGTGGCGGCATGCCGGGCGCACCCTGGGGGTGCCCGATGGGCGGCGGCTGGTCGCCGAAGGGAGGGGGCTGCGGGGCCGTCCTGTGCTTGGGCGTGGACGGGTCCGTGACGTGGTCGGGCGGGAGGACCGCTCCGGCCATGGCGTGCGGGGCGGCGTGCGGATCCGTCGAACCCGGCGCGCCTGGCGCCGCGCCCAGGGGCGTGCCGGGTGGCGTGTGCTGGGCCGCCGGTGGGTCGGCCGGGAGCCCGGGGAACGCGGGCAGCGGCTGGACGGGCGACGCGCCCGGCGACGTTCCGGCGCCCGCGCCCACCAGGCGTTCCTGGGCCTCGCGGGCGGTCGGACGGTGCGCGGGCTCCTTGGCCAGGCAGGCCGAGACCAGGGCGCGCATCGGGCCGGCCAGGTCGCCGAGTTCCGGCTCGCCGGTCAGGATCCGGTGCATGACCGTGGCCATCTCGTCGTTGCCGAACGCGGGACGTCCCGTGGCGGCGAACACCATGGTCGTGCCCCAGGCGAACATGTCGGACGCCGTGCTGACCTCACCGCCGGTGAAATGCTCGGGCGCCATGTAGGCGGGCGTGCCGACGTTCTGCGTCTCACCGGCGGCGCCCAGCGCGCGCGCCACGCCGAAGTCGATGACGCGCGGGCCGTCCGGGCCCATCACCACGTTGTGCGGTTTGAAGTCGCGGTGGACGATCCCGGCCTGATGGATGGCCGTGAGCGCGGTGAGTGTGCTGACGGCGAGCCGTTCCAGGGCACCGCCGGTGCGAGGCCCTTCCGTGCGCACCACATGGTGCAAGGTCGCGCCGGGGACGTATTCGCTGACGATGTAGGGCTGGTCGCCCGCCACGTCGGCGTCGAGGACCTGGGCGGTGCAGAACCGCGCCACGCGCTTGGCGACCTCCAGCTCGCGGACGAAGCGCGCGCGGGCGGAGTCGTCCCCGGCGAGCCCGCCGTGCAGCAGCTTGATCGCGACGTGGTCCGTGGCGGGAAGGGACTCGCTCACACCGGCCGGACGGCCCAGGAAGACCGACCCCTGACCGCCCTCTCCCAGGCGGCCCAGGATCTCGTACCCGCCCAGCTCGGTCGGGTCGCCCGACCGCAGTGGAAGGGCGTCCGGCATCGTCCTGTCCGTCACACCACTCGCTCCCCGTCGCTTCCGGTTCGTCGACAAGACCGTGCACCAGCCTATGGGCAGATGATGGTAGGCGCTCCGCAAAGTAGTTGATCTAGTGCGGTGGCATCACGAAGCTAAGTGGACTACAGTCCGAATGATGTGGGAGGAGACGGCGATGGACCGTGGTCCGGCTGGTGGGAGGCGCGTCGACCTGGAGTTGATGCGGACGCCGCCGCCCAAGGAGCGGGCGGACGCCGCGCGCAACCGCGCCAAGGTGCTCGAAGCCGCCGCCGCCCTGTTCGCCCGGCACGGCGTCGAGTCGGTCTCGATGGACGCGGTCGCGACCGCGGCGGGCGTCGGCAAGGGAACCCTCTTCCGCCGGTTCGGCGACAAGGCGGGCCTGGCCGTGGCCCTCCTCGACGAACGCGAACGTGACTTGCAGAACGCGATCCTGTCCGGCCCGGCGCCGCTCGGCCCGGGGGGTGGGGACGCGGCCGTCCGGGCGTCCGAACGTCTGCACGCCTTCGCCGACGCGTACCTGGACTACGTGCTGGATCATCTGTCCCTGGTCCGCATGTCGGAAACGGCTTCGCCGGGCGCGCGGTACCGCATCGGCGCCTATGGCTTCTGGCACCGGCACCTGACGATCCTGCTCGACCAGACCGTGCCCGACGCGGAGGCCACGGCGCACGGGCTGCTGGCCGTTCTCGGCGCGGAACATCTCACGGCGATGGTCGAGAGCCTGGGACGGGAACGCGCGCGCGCCGCCGTACACACCCTCTTCGACGTGGCGGGTGGGGTCGTGTAGAGGCGCATCGGGACGTCTGGAAACGCTGAGGCCCCCGTTGCGGGTGCAACGGGGGCCGGGCTGCGGGGTCTGCTGCCTCTGTCGGATACGTAGCGGACCGGCGGGGTCAGGCGGGGGTGGGCTGGGAGTGGGTGCAGTTGGGGCGGGAGTCAGGCCGGGTCGGGGGAGCGGCGCTTCGCGCCGCGCTCCGCCCGGCCGTTCTCGTTGCCCGGTGGACCCTCCGGAGCGTGATTGCGTTCCAGTCGCGCGGCGACCACGAGGGCGCGCAGCGACGTGGTCTTCACGTGTTCGCGCTGCGAGTTGCTGCGGGTCCTGGGGATGCTGCTCGGCACGGTTCACCTCCATGGGGCGTGGACATGGGTGCTACCCGGCTCGCGGGTTTTCGCACAGTAGTTGCAACCGCAAGATCTTTATCGCTATTCCGAGTGATCGTTCCGTTTATGGGCCGTCCGGTTCCGGCCGCCTGCCGGTGCTCGCTAGCCTGACGGGCGGCGAGGGCCACGGGTACGAGATCGCCAAGCAGCTCGCCGGCGAGGGGCTCGGGCCGCCGCTACTACCACCTGACCGAGAAGGGCCGCGCGACGCTCGCCGAGCAGAGCGGACTATGGCCTGAGTTCGACGAATCAGTGCGCAACACGCTCGCCCGAGGAGCTCCCGGATGACGACCGCCTACTTCGACGAATTGGCAGGACGGCTGCGCGACAGCGGGGTCCCGGAGGAGGAGGTCGCGGGGACGGTCGACGACCTCGCCGCCTACATCGCCGAGTCCGGGGCGGACCCGGACGACGAGTTCGGTACGCCGGAGGAGTTCGCCGCCCGGCTCGTCCCGTCCGAGGGCGGGCGGCCCCCGGAGCCGTCGGACGAGACCTGGCGCCGGACGGCCGACGCCTTCCAGGACCGGCGGATGCTCAACCGCTACGGCGACGAGGGCTGGGAGGCCGAACGGGTCGATTCGGTGGGCCGCGACGAGTACTTCAAGCGTCCGAAGGCCGCGAGTCACGGCCCGGACGCGGACCTGCGCATCCCGCCCAAGCGCTTCTTCTGGAGCAGACGCTTCTACGTCTTCATCTCCTGCTACTTCGGCTTCTGGACCGCCGTCTGCGTCGCCTGGGTCGCGTTCGCGCCCGCGGAGTCGCGCTCACGTTTCCTCATCGGCTCCCTGGTGGGCTTGGTCGTGGCCGCCCTCGCCGCGGGCGTCAGCATCTGGCAAGGCGGCCGCCGCAGTCGATGACGGGCCGGCATCCGAAGGCCCGCGCGGTCACGCTAACCGGGGACGGCCGCGTTCACCCGGGACGGCCGTTTTGCTGGGAGCGCAGGTGGGTGAGGAGGTCTTGGTGGCGTTGCCAGTATTCGGGGGAGCGGCCGTCGCCCAGCGGAAACCACGTCAGGGGGCCTAGGCGCTGCCTGGTGAAGCCAGGGGCGCCGGTGAACGCGCCCTGGATGGCGAGTCCGATAGGGGCGGCGGCGCCGGTCCAGCGGGGCTCGGTGGTGAGATCGGCCCGTCCAGGGTTGAGCTGTGCGAAGAACGACGCGATCGGGTTCGCAGTGGCGAGTTCGCTGATCAGGGACGGCAGATCCGCGATCGGCGGCTCGGCAGTGGGGGCGTAGCCGACGGTGGCGGTCGTCAGTTCCGCGCCGCCGGAGAAATCCACGGTGGCCATGGCGGACACGCCTACGGCGATGACGCGGACGTCCTGCCTGGGCAATTCCGAGGGATTCCAGGGGTGTTCCAAGGGTTCGGTGGTGCCCCAGCCGATCGGGGGCTGCCCCGTTAAGAGGCGCATCAGGTGTTCGACCCGCGCGCCACGGTTCTCGGTGGCGGCGGCCTGGAACGTCAGGACGAGTTGGCTGCCGACAGGTGCGGACGTGGCTGACCTGTAGGCGGGGGCGTAGTCGCGGGCGTTGGCGTCCGGGGCGAACGCGGTGCCGTCCCAACGCATCGGGCGCCCGGTGAGGCCCTCGTAGTAGCCGTCGGAATGGACGACCCACTGCGCCCTGGACGACCGCAAAGGCAGGGTTATGCGGCTGTTCGGAGACGTGACGACCTGCAGGGCGCGGCCAGTGCTCTCGCATTCGCGGAGGGCGTTCGCGAGGGCCGGGCTCAACGGGACGATGGGGCGGTCTTGGAGGAAGACCATCGCGGTGGGTGTGAGGACGTCCGCTCCGCCGCTCACGGCCATATCGTGCCTCCGAGCCTTTCGGCGCAGTCGCGTGCGAGCTGTTCCGCTTCCGGTGAGTCCGCGGCGGTGTGGAGCTCGGTCCACCAGACCGGGGTGGGCGACGGCGTCCCGAGGAGCCGTTCCACCTCGCCCGGCACGGGCACGAGGACCGGCTCCTGGATGCGTACGAGGAGACGGCCCTGCGGGTCGAAGAGATACCTCTCGCCCACCTCCGGCCGGTGCGGCGACAGCACGATCAGTTCGCGGCTCATGGGACGTCCAAGGAACGGGCGAAGGCGGCCACGGCGATGCGTGTCGCGGCCGTGCGGGCGGGTGGGCGGAGGCGCTCGGGATTGATAGCGACGCCGGTCGCCAGGCGGCGGTCGAACGGAACGTACGTCACGGGAAGTCCGTCGGCGCCGAGGATCTGGCTGGCTCGTTCAAGGTCGGTGTCCGGCTTCGGAGTGTGCGCGACCAGGGCGATGACCGTCCGGCGCAGGAGCGGGCCATAGCCGTTGACGGCGAGCCAGTCGAGGGCGGCGCGCGCGCTGACCACGCCGTCGGCGGTGCAGGGAGTGACGAAGACCTGCGCATGGGCGGTGGCGAGGATGCCGCGCTGGAGCTCTGCGCTGAGCCCTGCTCCACAGTCGATGACCGCCGTGGAGAAGTAGCGGTGCAGGGGGCCTGTTCCGCGCTGGAAGTGTTCGTAGGTCAGCTCGTCGACCACGGTTCCGCGAGGCACTGCGGGAAGGACGAACAGGCCGTCATGGGTACATTCCAGATGCGTGGCCGTCTCTTCCCAGGTGCGCGGGGCGCTTGCGGCCAGGTGGCGGAGGGAACTGGACGCCGTCACTCCCAGGCGGAGCGCCAGCGAACCCAGCCCCGGATCGGCGTCGATCGCGATGACCTGGTCGCCGCGCTGGTGACGGATGACGCCGGCGATGAGCGCGGCGAGGGTCGATTTTCCGGCGCCGCCTCTGATGCTCGTCACGCAGATCCGGCGGCAGGACGGGACGGGAGCGCCGATCCGGGCCGCGAGGTCGTCCGGGGCCTGCCGGACGGGGGAGCCGCCTACCGCCGCCGCGGTGCGGCGGGGCTGCGGCGGAGTCGGGGCCGAAGGCGGCGCAACGGCCGATGGCGGCGCAACGGCCGATGGCGGCGCAACAGCCGACGACGGCGCAGCAGGCGACGACGGCGCAGCAGGCGACGACGGCGCGATTCTTGGCGGTGCGGCGGCGCGCGCGTCCGCGAAAGAACCTCGCACTGGGGCGGGCCGTGGCACAGACGGTGGCGGCGCGGCTGGTGGTGGCGCTGGTGGCGCCATGGGTGGCGCAGCGGTGTGTTGGGGCGCGGTTGGTTGCGGTGCAGGGGTGGGCGGTGGCGGCGCGGTGGGTGGTGAGGGGTGGGGTGGTGTCGGGATGAATTGTGCGGACGTCTCGCGAACGGCGGGGGAGGCGGGCCGTGGACGGTCGGTCGGCGGGGCCAGGCCGGTGTTCAGGGCGCCGAGTTCGCGCAGCACGGTGTGCTGCCAGTCTCGATCGGACACCGAACCCCTTCCAGCGGCGCGCGAACCGGTGGCCGTGACGAGTCTAGGACCGTGCGGCTCGGAGATTCCGACCGATCGTGTGATAAGCGGTCAGTACGGGTGTGGACGCGATGGTGAACAATCGTGCATTTTCCCGCGAGCTGCGATCTCTCACTTTGTTCACAACGCTCGTCCGGGCCGGACGGCTGTCGCGGCCGTTCAACTGGGTAGGTATCCGACGATCCCCACGCCCCCGCGCCGCCGTCTCCTGGAGAACCACGTGATCACGAAGCTGCTCGTCGCCAACCGTGGCGAGATCGCCGTCCGCGCCCTCCGCGCGGCATACGAACTCGGCATCGCCAGCGTCGCCGTGTACGCGCACGAGGACCGGCTGTCCCTGCACCGGCAGAAGGCGGACGAGGCGTACGAGATCGGCGAGCACGGCCATCCCGTCCGCGCATATCTGGACGTGGACGGCATCGTCGAGACCGCGCTGCGGGTCGGCGCCGACGCCGTCTACCCCGGCTACGGGTTCCTGTCGGAGAGCCCAGAGCTGGCGGAGGCGTGCGAGCGCAACGGGATCAAGTTCGTCGGCCCGCCGTCGTCGGTGCTGAGCCTCGCGGGCAACAAGATCGAGGCGATCGCGGCGGCGCGGCGCGCGGGCCTGCCGGTGCTGCGTTCGGCGACGCCCGAGCCCGGACGGGAGCTGGCGGCCGCCGACGAGGTCGGGTTCCCGCTGTTCGTGAAGGCAGCGGCCGGTGGCGGCGGGCGCGGACTGCGGCGCGTCGACCACCGCGAGGACCTCGCGGCCGCCGTCGACACCGCGCGCCGCGAGGCGGAGAGCGCGTTCGGCGACCCGACCGTGTTCCTGGAGCAGGCGGTGGACCGGCCGCGCCACATCGAGGTGCAGATCCTCGCCGACGGTGCCGGGCACATCGTCCATCTGCGGGAACGCGACTGCTCGGTGCAGCGCCGCCACCAGAAGGTCGTGGAGATCGCGCCCGCGCCGAGGCTGGACCCGGACGTCGTGCGGCGGCTCTGCGAGGACGCGGTCCGGTTCGCCCGCGAGATCGGCTACGAGAACGCGGGAACGGTGGAGTTCCTCGTGGACGACCGCGGCGAGCACGTCTTCATCGAGATGAACCCCCGCATCCAGGTCGAGCACACGGTGACCGAAGAGGTCACCGGCATCGACCTGGTGCAGAGCCAGCTGCGCGTCGCGGGCGGCGAGACGCTCGCCGACCTCGGCATCGCGCAGGACGAGGTGACGGTGAGCGGTTTCGCCGTCCAGTGCCGCATCACCACGGAGGACCCCGCGAACGGCTTCCGTCCCGACACCGGCAAGATCTCGGCGTACCGGTCGCCGGGCGGCGCGGGCGTCCGCCTGGACACGGGCACGGCCTACGGCGGCGCGATCGTCTCCCCGTACTTCGACTCGCTGCTGGTCAAGCTGACCTGCCGCGGCAGGACGTTCGAGGAGGCGGTGCGGAGGGCGCGCCGGGCCGTCGCCGAGTTCCGCATCCGCGGCGTGGCGTCGAACATCCCGTTCCTGCAGGCGCTGCTGGACGAGCCGGACTTCCGCGCGGGCGGCGTCACGACGTCCTACATCGGCGACCATCCCGAACTGCTCACGGCCCGGTCGAGCGGTGACCGCGCGACGCGGCTCGTCCGGTATCTGGCGGACGTGACCGTCAACAAGCCGCACGGTGAGGCGCCCACCAATCTGGACCCGGCGACGAAGCTCCCGCCGCTCGCCATGGACGCCCCGTTCCCGAAAGGCTCACGGGACCGGCTCCTCACGCTCGGCGCACACGCGTTCGCCGAACAGCTCCGTTCCCAGAGCGCCTTGGCCGTCACCGACACGACCTTCCGGGACGCGCATCAGTCGCTCCTAGCCACCCGTGTGCGCACCTACGACCTGCTCTCAGCCGCGCCTTACCTCGCCCGTATGACTCCGCAGCTTCTCTCCATCGAGGCATGGGGCGGCGCAACATATGACGTCGCGCTCCGCTTCCTGGGCGAGTCGCCTTGGGACAGGCTGGCCGCGATCCGTGAGGCCGCTCCGAACCTCTGCATCCAGATGCTTCTGCGTGGCCGCAACACCGTCGGATACACCCCGTACCCAGACTCGGTCGCGCGCGCCTTCGTCAAGGAGGCGGCCAGTACGGGCGTCGACATCTTCCGCGTGTTCGACGCCTTGAATGACATAGAGCGCATGCGTCCCGCCATCGACGCCGTCCTGCAAACGCACGCGGTCGTCGAAGGAACCCTCTGCTACACGGGCGATCTGTCGTCCCCGGACGAGCGGCTCTACACCCTCGACTACTACCTGCGCCTCGCGGAGGAACTGGTCGACGCGGGCGTCCACATCCTGTGCATCAAGGACATGGCGGGCCTGCTCCGTGCGCCCGCCGCCCGTACGCTCGTCCGGGCACTGCGGGAGCGTTTCGACTTGCCCGTCCATCTGCACACCCACGACACGGCGGGCGGGCAGATCGGCACTTACATCGCGGCCATCGAAGCCGGTGTCGACGCCGTCGACGGGGCCGCCGCGCCGCTCTCGGGCACCACGAGCCAGCCGCCCCTCCAGGCGATCGTCGCCGCGACCGACTCCACCGACCACGCCACCGGCATCGACCTGGACGCGCTGACCGTCATGGAGCCGTACTGGGAGGCCGTCCGGAAGCTCTACGCGCCGTTCGAGATGGGCCTGCCGTCGCCGACCGGACGCGTCTACCAGCACGAGATCCCTGGCGGGCAGCTGTCCAACCTGCGCCAACAGGCGGTGGCGCTCGGTCTCGGCGACCGCTTCGAGGAGATCGAACGCCTGTACGCGGCGGCCGACGCCATCCTCGGACGGCTGGTGAAGGTCACCCCGTCCAGCAAGGTTGTCGGTGACCTGGCCCTGCACCTGGTCGCGGCCGGTGCCGACCCCGACGACTTCGCGGAGAACCCGGAGCGCTACGACATCCCCGACAGCGTCATCGGTTTCCTGAACGGCGAACTGGGCGACCCGCCCGGCGGCTGGCCCGAACCGTTCCGCACCAAGGCCCTCGCAGGACGCCAATACACGCCCGCCCGTGCCGAACTCGACGGCGCCGAAGAGAAGGCCCTGGACGGCCCTCAAGTACGCGACACGCTGGACCGTCTACTCTTCCCCGGCCCAGCGAAGGACTACCGCGAAGCCCGCGCCGCCTACGGAGACCTGTCCGTCCTGCCCACGGGCCCGTTCCTCTACGGGCTCCGCACCGGGCACGAGGTCGCGTTCGACCTCGAACCCGGTGTGCGCGTCCTCGCCAGCCTTGAGGCGGTCGGAGCCATCGACGAGGCGGGCGTCCGGCAGGTCATCTGCACGGTGAACGGCCAGCTCCGGACGCTCTCCGTCCGCGACAAGTCCGTCGCGTCGGACGCGCCGCCGGTCGAGCGGGCCGACCCGTCCGAGCCCGGCCACGTCGCGGCCCCGTTCGACGGCTCGGTGACCCTCCGCGTGTCCAAGGGCGACGAGGTCGCCGCCGGGGACGTGGTCGCCACCATCGAGGCGATGAAGATGGAGGCCGCCATCACCGCCCCCGTCGCGGGCGCCGTCGCCCGCCTGGCCGTCCCGGAGGCGACCCAGGTTCAGGCCGGCGATCTCCTACTCGTCATCACCTGAGCTCAGGAGGAGGTTCCCGAAGGGTCGTCTCCCTTCGGCAGCACGGCGTAGTCGCCCAGCGAGCGCTCCAGGAGGTCGAAGGCGAGGCGGGCGGACGCGGTGACGGCCGCGGCGATCTCGTCGTCGGGCTCTTCGTTCAGGGTGCGGCGGAGGGTCTCGTTGAACAGGACGCGGTGGACGGCCGCGAACTGCGCGGCGGCGAGGCGGGGGAGGGGGTCGTCCGGGCCCGCTCCGGTCTCCTCGGCGAGGACGGCGGCGAGGGCGTCCTCGCGTTCCTCGTGGAACTCGCGGAGCCGGGCCACGAGCGCGGGGCTCTCGGTGATCATGCGGGCGAAGCCGGGGCCGGAGAAGCCGATCACGGGGTCGTGCCGCTCGACGGCGTGGAGGAGGCCGCGGCGCAGCGCGCTGAGCGCCGACTCGCCCGGCGCGCGGTCGGCGGCCGTGCGGGCGAGCCGCTGGACGAAGGCCTCGTGCAGGTCGAGCGCGAGGTCCTCCTTGCGCGGGAAGTAGTTGGTGACCGTCATCTTGGCCACCTGCGCCGCCGCGGCGACGTCGGCGATCGTCACCCGGTCGAAGCCGTGCCGCAGGAAGAGGCGCGTCGCCTCGTGCGAGATGTTCTCCCTCGTCTGCTGCTTCTTCATCTCCCGGAGTCCCATGCCGCCATCATCTCATATGCGACCCAAGTTTGTCATTGACACATCTCTAGGTCCGTCCTAAGTTTATGTCGCAAGGCTATCGGGTACCGAGAACGGGTGACCCGTTCCCTCCCGGCTGGACGAACAAAGGACACCGCCCTGAACGCCACCGACGCGCGCCGCGCGGCCCCCCGTGGGATCCCGCGCGCGACCGTGAACCTCGTCGACCCGATGAAGGACTACCTTTCGCGCATCGGCCGCACCGCACTGCTCACCGCCGAGCAGGAGGTCGACCTGGCCAAACGCATCGAGGCCGGGCTGTTCGCCCGCGAACGCCTGGAGACCTGCGGCGACGACCTCAGCCTTCAGGACCGTGCCGATCTGGAGTGGATCGCCGTCGACGGGCGCCGCGCCAAGGAGCACATGGTGGAGGCGAACCTCCGCCTCGTGGTCTCGCTCGCCAAGCGCTACATGGGCCATGGGCTGCCGCTCAACGACCTCGTCCAGGAGGGCAATCTCGGGCTGATCCGCGCCGTCGAGAAGTTCGAGTACCGGCGCGGCCTGAAGTTCTCCACCTACGCCGTGTGGTGGATCAAGCAGGCGATCAGTCGCGCGCTCGCCGACCAGAGCCGGACGATCCGCATCCCCGTGCACGTGGTCGAGGTGCTCAACCGGATGACGCGCGTCCGGCGGCGGATGATGCAGGACCTCGGCCGGGAGCCGACGTCGCAGGAGCTGGCCGTCGAGCTGGACGTGACGCCGGAGAAGGTGGAGTGGCTGCGCAGGCAGGCCCGCGAGCCGCTGTCGCTGCACACCCCGCTCGGCGAGGACGGCGACGGCGAGCTCGGCGACGTCATCGAGGACCCGGACGGCGGCGACCCCGCCGACGTCGTCGCGTCCTCGATGCTGCGCGGACGCCTCGACGCCGTGCTGGAGACGCTGACCGAGCGGGAGGCGGGCGTGATCTCGATGCGGTTCGGGCTGTCCGGCGGCGAGCCCAAGACGCTCGAAGAGGTCGGCAAGGTCTACGGGGTGACGCGCGAGAGGATCCGGCAGATCGAGTCCAAGGGGATGCACAAGCTGCGCCACCCGTCGCGGCGCGAGACCCTCGCCGATCTGCTGAGCTGACCCGCTGCACTGACCCGCTGCACTGACCCGCTGCACTGACCCGCTGCACTGACCCGCTGCACTGACCCGCGCCCCCGGGAAGGTCCGAACCCGGGTTCCCGGACAGGCCCGAACCCGCGACCCGGACGGGCCCGAACCCACGGCCCGGGTGGGACACGCTGCGGGAGGAGGCGATTTCCTTCCGTAGTCGGATGACACTGTGGATGATCTTCATGGAGACTCTCTCTGGACGTTCCGGCGACTGGAGATGAGGGCGATGGCGAAGCGGTTCGGACGGCGGGGGCCGCTCACGGGCGCCGGCGCGGCATGGGCCGCCGCCACCGGCGCCGCGGTCGTGCTGACGGCGGCGGTGGCCGCGGTGGTCGCGTCCGCCGGGCCGGAACCCGTACCGGCCGCCACCACCGCGGCCGAGGCGCGTCCGTCGGCCGGGCCGTCCGATCCAGCGAAGCTGCGCGCCACGCTCGACGCCACGCACGAGGCCGGGATGTACGGGCTGTTCTCGTCGGTGCGAGACGGGCACAGCACGTGGAACGGCGCGTCCGGCGTCGCGGACGTCCGGACCCAGCGGCCCGTCACGCCGCACATGCGGCACCGGGTAGGGAGCATCACCAAGACGTTCGTCGCGACGGCGATCCTTCAACAGGTCGAGGCGGGACGCGTCGCGCTCGACGCACCGGTCGGCCAGTACCTGCCCGACGTGTTCCCCGGACGCCCGGGGAAGCAGGTCACCGTGCGGATGCTTCTCAACCACACCAGCGGCATCGGCGACTACGTCGCCCTTGCGTTCCCTTCGCTGACGGAAGTTTCTCCCAAGAGCCTGGACGAGAACCGCCTCCGGAAGCTCTCACCCGAGCAGCTCATCAAGTGGGGGATGCAGACACCGCGCGTAGGTGAGCCGGGGGAGCGCTGGTCCTACTCCAACACCAACTACGCCATCGCCGGACGGCTCCTGGAGAAAGTGACCGGGACGAAGGCGGAGAAGTACATCGCCCGGAACGTCATCGGCAAGGCGGGGTTGAAGCAGACGTACTTTCCGTCCGGTCCACGCATCGACGAGCCGCACTCGCGGATGTACGAGTCGCTCTACCAGCATGTGAAACCACCCCGCGACTACAGCACGTTCAACATGAGCTGGGCGTGGACGGCGGGCGCACTGGTCTCCACGATGGACGACCTCAACCTCTTCTACCGCAAGCTCTTCACCGGCGGACTCATCGGCAAGGGCGCGCTGGCGGAGATGCAACGCACCGTCCCCGTGAAGGACGAGGACGGCAACGTCCTGATGAACTACGGCCTCGGCCTCTACGCGAGCGACCTGCCCTGCGGGACGTTCTGGGGCCACGACGGCTCCGTCTTCGGGGCCGGAACCCAGTCGCTGTCGTCGGCGGCCGGGACGCGGCAGATCTCCTTCGCGCTGAACCTCTCGAAGTACCAGAAGCTCGACGCCAACGGTGTTCCCGTCCCGGACCCGATCGACAGCGCGCTCGGCGCGCACGTGGTGGAGGCGCTCTGCGGGAGCGGGCCGGGGACCCGGTCCACCGGGCCGGAACGTCCCGTCCGGCCGATGCCGCTGGAGTCGCTCCGCATTAACCGCTGAGCCGACACCCCACGCCGACGCCCGACGCCGATGGCGGCGGCGGGTGGCGGTGCCGACTCGGGGGTTGACGCGGCGCCAAACTGTCAGTGGGGGGCTCTAGCGTCCGGGGCATGCCGAGCGCAACGCAGTTACCAGACCTGGACGGCGCACGCGCGTGGGAGACGGTCGCGGCCCTCATCGACGAGCGGAAGCCGGAAGCCGTCGCCGACGCCGTCCGCGCCCTCGACACCGCGGGACGCCGCGCCGTCGCCAAGGCCCTGCCCGGCCACGTCAAGCAGGTGCGGGCGCGGCGCGAGCCCTGGGAGGGCATCGACGACTACGCGCCCGCCTTCCGCGCCGCGGGCGCGGGCACGCTGACCGGCGCGTCAGCGGTCGCGGTGTGGCTCAACCGGCGCGAGTTCAACTCCCGCTGGCTCGGCGACCACGACGACACCGATCTGCTGCTCGACCTCTGGGAAGACCGCGACGACGCGTGGCTCGCCGACCTGACGCGCCGCCTCACGCTCCGCCTGCGCGGCCCGCGGCACCTCGGGCTCGACCTCGTGCTGGCGCTGCTGGCCGAGACGGGCATCGAGCCGCCCCATCACGACCCTCTCGTCGTGGGCTGGGTGGCGTCCGCGCCGCCCCGCGCGCAAGACCCGCTGTTACCGTTCCTGCTGCCGCGCGTCTTCGAGGCGGACGGCGTCGGACGGCGGCTGCGCGACAGCTCGTCCTGGCCGCGGACCCTCGCCACGCTGGCCGAGCGGGGCGAGGTGGGGCGGCGGATGCTGCTGAGCGGCTGCGTCCGCCGGTTCCTGCGCGGCGGGACGGCGACCGACCTGCGGTTCTTCGTCCGGCTGCACGGCCTGCTCATGCCGGACGCCCCGGCCGCCAGGGAACGCGAGATCCGCGAACACGCGCTCGACTACGTGCGGCTGCTCCCCGCCGCGCCGGGCCCGGTCGCCGACCTCGCGCTGGGGCTGCTCCGGGAGGTTCCCGGCCTGCCGTCCCGGCAGGTGGTGGAGGCGCTGGACGGGGTGCTGTTCCGCCCCGAGTCCGGGCTGGTGAGGTCGGGGCTGTCGTGGCTGGAGCAGACCTTCCAGCGACGGCCGGCGCTGGCGGACGACTGCGCGGCGGCTCTCGTCCAGGCGTTCGCGCACGAGTCGTACGGCGTCCAGCAGCGCGCCGTCCGCGTCGCGCTCAAACTTCCCGCCGCGACCGACCCCGCGCCGATCGCCGGCGCCGTGCCGGTGCTCCCGCCGGACCTCGGCGCCGAGGTCGCCGCGCGGTTCGGCGGCGAGGTCGCCGTCCCCGAACCGGACACGGAACCGGCGCCGCCCCCGCTCGCCGCGCCTCCGCCCAGGGACCCGCTTCCCGCGCTTCCGCCACCGATCACCACCGCCGCCGAGCTGGCGGTCGCCGTCAACGACATCGGCTTCGACTGGGCCGGGACCGAACGGACGATGGCCGGGCTCGTCCGGCTCGCCCATGACGACCCGGACGCCGTCCGCGCCGCGCTCGCGCCCGTCCTTCATCCGAACTTCTTCCCGGGCCTGGAGTCGGGCGCGCCTTGGACGCACCCCCACGAATGGCTGGTGGCGTCCGGGCGCCTGCTGACCGGCACGGCGCCGGTGCCTCCCGACTGGCGCGGCAGGCTCCCGTCGTCCCGGGACTTCTCCGCCCCGCATCTGCTCTACCTGCACCGGTGTGCGGAGATCTGCGCCGCCGTCGAGCGGGGCGCGCCGCCGCCGCTCCTCCTCGCCACCCCGACCGAGCCGACCGGGCACCTCGCCCCGGTCACGCTCGTCGAACGCCTGGAAGCGCTCCAGATCGCGGGCGCCGAGACCGGTCCGGCCGACCTCCAGCAGGCGCTGCTGCGGTTGCCCCGCGACATCGCGCCCGAGGCGGTCCGGCGCGCGGCCGCGCTGACCTCGCCGGTCGGGCTGACCGCCGCGAACTGGCTGGCCGAGGGCGGGCTTCCCGTGCCGGAGGTGTCGATGCGGCCGCTTGAGGACGACCGTCCGGAGGCGGTGATCAGCGCGCCGCCGACCGGGCTGCCGCTGGTCGACGCGGTGTTCACGGCCCCGCCCAAGTACGTCTACGACGATCACGGGCTGTATCAGGCGACGTGGCCGCGGCTGCTGCCGTCCCATCCGGAGGTCGTCGCGGCGCACATGCTGCCGCATCTGCGGCATGGGAGGTTCTCGTTCAGCTACGGGACATCGGTCGGGGAGCTCGTCCGGCTCACGCCGGGGGACGGGCCGTTCGCCGAGGCCGTCGGGCACTTCCTCGCGCGTCAGCTCGTCCTGCGCCGCCACGACGAGGCCGACGCGGCGCTGCTCACCATGGCCGCCTGCGGCGACCTGCCCACCGCCGAGTTCGGACGCCACCTCGGACGGCTCGCGCTCGACGGCGACATCCAGCCGGTCAGGATCATCGAGGCCCTCGAACGGGCGGCGGACGCCGGCGCGTACGCCCCGGTCTGGGACACCGTCGCCGCCGCCCTGCCCGTCCTGTGCCCGGGGCCGGGAGAGCGTCCGGTGCACGGGCTGAACCGGCTGATCGCGCTCGGACTCAAGACCGCGCGCTGGTCGGGCGCACGCGGCCCCATCCCCGAGATCACCGAGCTCGCGGCCCGGAAGGGGTCGTCCGCCGTCGTCCGCGAGGCCCGCACCCTCGCCGCCCACCTGCGCCCGTAGCGCGCAGGCCCGTGGCGCGCAGGCCCGTGGCGCTCAGGTCCATGGTGCCGAGGCCGTGGCGGTCGGGGGCGGGGCGCGCAGGTCCGTGGCGCGCAGGTCCGTGGCGCCGAGGCCGTGGCGGTCAGGGGCGTGGTGCTCAGGTCCGTGGCGCCGAGGCCGTGGCGGTCGGGGGCGGGGCGCGCAGGTCCGTGGCGCGCAGGTCCGTGGCGCCGAGGCCGTGGTGGTCAGGGGCGTGGCGGTCAGGGGCGTGGCGGCGAGGGCGTGGTGGTCAGGGGTGTGGGGTCAGAGCAGGTCGGATGGGTTGGTGTTGGCGCCGCAGAGGACGATCATGACGCGCTCGTCCGCGGACGGGCGGTAGGCGCCGGAGCGGAGTGCGGCCACGGCGGCGGCGGTGCCGTGCTCGATGACCAGGCGGTACTCGTCCCAGACGAACCGGCGCGCCTCGATGATCGCCTCCTCCGTGACGAGGACGGGACGGACCCCGGTCCGGGACGCGACGGAGAACGCGATCTCGCCGAGCCGGGAGGCGCCGAGCGAGTCGGCGGCGACGCCGGAGACGTCCACGTCGACCGGGCGTCCTTCGTGGAGGGCGCGTTCGAGGGTCGGGATCAGCTCGGGCTCGACGCCGACGACGCGGGCGCGTCCTTCCAGGGCGGCGGCGACGCCCGCCATCAGTCCCCCGCCGCCGACCGCCAGCAGGACGGTGTCGATCTCCCCGCCGGTCTGCTCCAGGATCTCGGCGCCGAGCGTGCCCTGACCGGCGCAGACCTCGGGGAGGTCGTAGGCGTGGCAGAACAGCGCCCCGGTGTCGGCGGCGCGCTTGGTCGCGGCGTCCTGCGCCTCGGCGTACCGGGTGCCGACCTGGACGACCGCGGCGCCGAGCGCGCGCAGCCGCGCGACCTTCACCGCGGGCGCGGTCTCCGGCACGTACACCTCGGCCGGGACGCCCGCCCGCGACGCCGCGTACGCGAACGCGAGGCCCGCGTTGCCGCCGGAGGGCGCGACGATCCCGGCGTCCGGCAGCCGCCCCTCGTCCCGCGCGGCGAGGATGTGGTTGAACGCGCCGCGCGCCTTGAACGACCCGGTGTGCTGGGTCAGCTCCAGCTTCAGCCATATGCGCGCGGCGGGCGCGAGCGGCGCCGGATCCACCGCGAGCACCGGTGTGCGGCGGACATGGCCCGCCACCCGGGCGCCGGCGGCGCGGACGTCTGAGCGATCGATCACCGGGGTTCCTCTCCGAGCTACGGCCTTCGTTTAAGTAGCAAACACCGTTTCGGACATGTTCCGACAGAGGTGGCCCGGGCCGGCTGGTTCGGCCGGGCCGGCTGGTTCGGTCGGTTCGGCTGGTCTGGCTGGTTCGATCGGTTCGGTCGGTCGGTTCAGTTGCTTGGTGCCGTCTGGATCTCCAGTAGGGCGATGTGGTCCGGGTCGGAGATCATTTCGATCTTGGTGATCTGCCCGTCGACGACGGTGAAGGCGAACACCGTGCGCGTCCGTCCGCCCGGCGCCCACACCAGCCCGGGGATCCCGTCGATGAAGGCGACGCGCGCCGCCTGGGCGCGGCCGCAGAAGGTGCCGGCGACGTCGGCCGGGCCCCGGACGATCCCGGGAAGGCCCCCGTCCACGGTGGCCCGGTCGGCGCGCAGGACCACGTCCGGGTGCAGGACGGAGATCAGCGCGGACAGGTCGCCGCGCCGTGCCGCCAGCAGGAACGCGTCGACGATGCGGCGCTGGCGCGCCGGGTCGGCGGCCCGCTCGGCGGACGCGCCCTGCACGCGCCGGCGGGCGCGGCTCGCCAGCTGCCGGACGGCGGCCGGATTGCGTTCCAGGATGGGCGCGATCTCGCCGAACGGCACGGAGAAGACGTCGTGCAGCACGAACGCGAGCCGCTCGGCGGGGGTGAGCGTGTCCAGCACCACGAGCATCGCGAGGCCGACGGAGTCGGCGAGCAGCGCCCGGCCCTCCGGATCGTGCTCGCCGCCGTCGGCGGCCGGTTCGGCGGGCGGCGGGTCCTCGTCCAGCGAGCCTTCGCGTCGTGCGGTCCGGGACTTGAGCATGTTGAGCGAGACCCGGGCGACGACCGTGGTCAGCCATCCCGGCAGGTTCTCCACATCGTCGGCGCCGGAGCGGCTGATCCGCAGCCACGCCTCCTGGAGGGCGTCGTCGGCCTCGCTCCGCGATCCGAGAAGCCGGTAGGCCACCTTCCGGAGGTGGGGCCGGTGCCCCTCGAAACGCGCGGCCAGATACTCCTCGTCGTTCATCGTCACACTCTCGTTTCGCGGGTTGTCAGTAGCTATGACCATCCGAAAAGCGTCGTTGTGACGAGCACGCACGGGAGCACGAGAAATGAACGAAGGCGTGTGCCGCCGGTGGGGGCATGGTCGATCCGAAGGGGAGCGTCATGCGTCGCTGGGCTGAATTCATGCTGGCCCATCGCAGGCTCGTGATGGTCTTCTGGCTTGTCGTGGCCGTCGCCGGGGGAGCGGCCGCCGGTCCGGTCACCGAACGGATGACGACCGAGTATTCGCTGCCGGGCGAACCGGGCAGCGAGACCGCCGAGCAGATCACCAGGACGTTCGGCAACGGCGGCTACACCGCGCCCTACCTGCTGACGGTGAGCTTCCCGGAGGGCAGGACGGTCGCGGGCGACCAGGCCGAGGTGGCAGCCGCGTTCGCCGACGTCCAGGCCAAGGTCCCGAACGTGCGGGTGCTGGATCAGGCGAACACCGGTGATCCGGCGTTCGTCACCGAGGACGGCCGCACCGCCTACGCGATGGTGTTCTTCCAGTACGACACGTCGGCGACGGCCAAGCTCCCGACCGACGAGATCCGCCGGGCGCTGGACACCGCCAAACCGCCGGGCACGACGATCGGCGTCACCGGCGAGACCGCCCTGGCCACGGGCTCGGAGTCGGAGGGGCCCGGCGTCCTCATCGAGGTGCTCATCGGGTCGGTCGGCGCGCTGGCAGTGCTGGCGTTTGTGTTCGCGTCGATGCTGGCGTTCCTGCCGCTGATCATCGCGGCCGCGTCGATCCTGGCGACGTTCCTGCTGCTGTTGCCGCTGAGCGAGCTGGGCACGTTCTCCGCCCTCGTGCAGTTCCTGATCGCGCTGATCGGGCTCGGGGTGGCGATCGACTACTCGCTGCTGGTGGTGACGCGGTGGCGGGAGGAACGCCATCGGGGCGCGGACAACCATGAGGCCGTGGTCATCGCGACGCGGACCGCCGGGCGCGCGGTGGTGTTCTCCGGAGTGACGGTCGCGATCGGGCTGCTGGCGCTGCTGGTGCTGCCGGTCCCGTTCATGCGCAGCGTCGGGGTGGGCGGCGCGCTGATCCCGCTGGCCAGCGTCGCGGCCACGCTCACGCTGACCCCGGCGGTGCTGGGCAGCGTCGGCCCCAGGTGGGACTGGCCGCGGGTCCGCCGCGAGGACTCGGCGAGCCGGTCGTGGAGCAGGTGGGCGGCCCTGATGGTGCGCCGCCGCCGGATCGCGGCGGGCGTGTCGGTCGTGGCGTTGCTGGCGCTGGTCGGGGCCTTCACCGGCATCAGGATCGGGATGGCCTCCAGCGACTCGCTGGCCGGGAGCGGGCCCGCCCACGAGGCGCTGGCCACCCTGGAGCGCGGCGGGGTCACCACCGGCAGCCTCACCCCGATCGAGGTGCTCACGTCCACCGGCGCGGCGAAGTCGGTGGCCGCCGAGCTGGGCGGGGTGCCGGGGATCGAGCGGGCCCTGGTGCCCGGCGACGCCGCGAGCAACCGGGACGGCAAGACGGTCGTGGTGCTGATCCCGGACGAGGAGACGGTCAACTCCAAGACCGTCGGCACGGTCGAGGACGTCATCGACCGCGCCGAGGACACGCCGGGCGTCCTGGGCGTCACCGGCACGGGGACGGCGCAGATCGACTTCCTCAACGCGGTGTACGGGAACTTCCCGCTGATGCTCGCGCTGATCGCGCTGCTCACCTACGTCCTGCTGGTGCGGGCGTTCCGGTCGCTGCTGCTGCCCCTGAAGGCGGTGCTGTTCAACCTGCTGTCGATGGGGGCGACGTTCGGGCTGGTCGTGGTGTTCTGGCAGCGGGGCTACGGGTCCGAGGTGGTCTTCGGCATCTCCGAGACGGGAGCGGTCACGTTCTGGGTTCCGCTCACCGTGTTCGCGTTCCTGTTCGGGCTGTCGATGGACTACGAGGTGTTCATCCTGGCCCGCATGCGCGAGGAGTACGACGCGTCGGGGTCCACCACGACCGCGATCGTGCGGGGCATCGGCCGCACCGGGCGGCTGGTGACCAGCGCGGCGCTGATCCTCTTTCTCGCGTTCGCGGCGCTGGCGTCGAGCCCCGCCACCGACCTGAAGGTGATGGCGACCGCGCTGGGGTTCGGGATCCTGCTGGACGCCACGGTCGTCCGGTCGATGCTGCTGCCGTCGCTGGTGTCGCTGATGGGCAGGTGGAACTGGTACCTGCCGGACTGGGTGGCGACGATCCTCCGGGTGGAGCCGTCCCGGCCGGTCGCCGTCCCACCCGAGCCGGACGCGTCCGCCCGGACCACGGTCGGCTGACCCCGGCGATCGGGTCAGTGCCGCGTGGGGTTGGCGAGGGCGGCGGCGCGGTCCAGGAGGATCTTGCGTTCGGGTGCGTTGCGGGTCAGCTCCGCGGCGCGCTCGAACTGCGTCCGGGCCTCGTCGACGCGTCCGAGCCTGGCGAGAAGGTCGCCGCGGACGCTGGGCAGCAGGTGGTACCCGCGCAGGGCGGGCTCGTCCACGAGGGTGTCGGCGAGTTCGAGGCCCTTCTCCGGGCCGTGCGCCATGCCGACCGCGACCGCCCGGTTCAGCTCCACGACCGGGGACGGGGCGACGCTCGCGAGGATCTCGTAGAGGGACGCGATCTGCGTCCAGTCGGTGTCCTCGGCGGTGAGGGCCTGGGCGTGGGACGCGGCGATCGCGGCCTGTAGAACGTAGGGCCCCGGCGGTTCGCCGATGGCCTTCGCGCGCAGCAGCGCGGCGAACCCGCGGTAGATGAGGAGGCGGTCCCAGAGGCCGCGGTCCTGGTCGGCGAGCGGGATCGGCTCGCCGGACGGCCCGGTCCGCGCCCGCGTGCGGGACGCCTGGATCTCCATCAGCGCGGCGAGCCCGTGCACCTCCGGCTCGCCCGGCGCCAGCTCGGCGAGGATCCGGCCGAGGCGCAGCGCCTCCTGGCACAGGTCCGTCCGGACCCAGTCGTCGCCGGCGGTCGCCGCGTACCCCTCGTTGAAGATCAGGTAGACGACCTCCAGGACGGACGCCAGCCGGGCTTCGCGGTCCGGCCCCTCGGGGACCTCGAACGGGACGCCCGCGTCCGCCAGGGTGCGCTTCGCCCGGACGATCCGCTGCGCCACGGTCGGCTCGGACGTGAGGAACGCCCGCGCGATCTCCTCGATGGTCAGGCCGCCGAGCATGCGCAGCGTCAGCGCGACCCTGGCCTGCGTGGACAGGACGGGATGGCACGCGGTGAAGACGAGGCGGAGCACGTCGTCCTCGATGTGCTCGTCGTCGGGGACGTCGAGCTCAGGCGGCGCCTGGGTCTCCAGGTCGCGGCCGATCTCTTCGAGCTTGTGCTCAAGCCTCTGGCGGCGGCGGATCCGGTCGATGGCGCGGCGCTTGCCGACGGCCATGAGCCAGGCGCCCGGGTTGTCCGGGACGCCTGACTCCGGCCACTGTTCGAGCGCGGCGACCAGCGCGTCCTGCGCGAGTTCCTCGGCGAGTCCGATGTCGTGCACCATCCGGGCGAGGCCGGCGATGATGCGGGCGGCCTCCAGCCGCCACACCGCGTCGACGCTCGCGTGCACGCCGGACCTGTCCGCACCGGACCTGTCCGCACCGGACCTGTCCGCGCGGGACCTGTCCGCGGCGGACCTGTCCGTGCGGGGTCTGTCCGCGCCGGGCTCGTGGGCTGTCGTCACGCTGCCGATGAGAGCACCCGCAGCGGCCGCCGCGCAAGCTCAGCGCCTGCTCACGGGCGGTCCGGCCGGCGGCTCACCGGCGGCCGGACCGTGGGCTCACCGGTGGGTCGGGCACCGGCGGGTCAGGCGCCGGGGAACGGGTCGCCGGGGCCGAAGACCTGCTTGATGACGCCCTCGCCGTCCCCGACGATCGAGTAGAAGCGCTTGGACAGCTCGATCGCCTCCTCCCGGCTGCGGACCTCGACCAGCGCGAACCCGACGACGGACTCCTTGGCCTCGGCGAACGGGCCGTCGGTGATGGTCACCTTGCCGCCGGACGAGGCGATGCGGACGCCGTGCGGCTCCAGCCCGCCGGTCGCCAGCAGCACCCCGGACTTGGACGTCTCCTCGATGAACCTGCCCATCTCGGCCAGCATGGCCTCGTCCGGCGGGGTGTCGCCCGAGTTGTCGTCCGTGGTCATCATCAAGAAGCGCATCGCGGTCTCCTGTGTCTCGCGGGCCGGTCCCTCCCGGCCCTTCACTGACGCGTCGAAGAAGGGCCGGCCGGATCGACATCGCCGCCCGAACTTCTTCCAAGATTTTCTCGAAGCCGTATCGTCCCAGGTCAAGGGGCATGCGCGCGCGGCGGTCCGGCGCATCCGCCGAGATTGCCATGAAACCGGACAATCGGGATAGCTGGGCAAGTCAGGGATTTACGAGTAACTTCTCCGAAGAGAAAGGTTCTTGCGCGGCGAGGAGGCGTCCCGTTCATGAGCGCGAGCGAGCACCAGGACGACGTGGCCGAGACCTGGCCGGCACGGGTCGTCCCGCCGCAGCGGCGCGCGCGGGAGCACCGGACGGCGGGCCCGACGGTGCTGCGGATGCTGGTCGGGTCGCAGCTGCGCCGGTTCCGCGAGGCGGCGCGGATCTCCACCGAGGACGCCGGCTACGAGATCCGCGGCTCCCACTCCAAGATCAGCCGGATGGAGCTGGGCCGCGTCGGCCTCAAGGAACGCGACGTCGCCGACCTGCTCAGCCTCTACGGCGTGACCGACCCCGCCCGCCGGGAGTCGCTGCTGGACCTCGTCGAGCTGGCGAACCGGCCCAGCTGGTGGCAGGAGTACGGCGACATGGTCCCCGCCTGGTTCGAGCCCTATCTCGGGCTGGAGCAGGGCGCCGTGGTCGCCCGCGTGTACGAGGTCCAGGACGTCCCCGAACTGCTCCAGACCCCCGGCTACGCGCGCGCCCTGCTGATGGCCCGGCACCCGGAGGCCCCGGCGGACGAGATCGAGCGGCGGGTCGAGCTGCGGATGCGGCGCCGCCACCGCGTGTTCGAGCGCCCAGGCCCGCTGAAGCTGTGGGCCGTCCTGGACGAGGCGGCGCTGCGCCGCGCGGTCGGCGGCGCCGAGACGATGCGCGAGCAGCTCCGCTTCCTGATCGACATGTCGTGGCTGCCGAACGTGACCGTGCAGATCCTGCCGTTCGCGTCGGGCGGGCACGCGGCCGAGTGCGGGCCGGTGACGCTGCTGCGGTTCGCCGAGCCCGAACTGCCCGACGTGGTCTACCTGGAGCAGCTCTCCGGCGCCCTCTACCCGGACCGGGCCGCCGACATCGCCAGGTACCGGGACGTCCTGAACCGGCTCGGCCTGCAGGCGGAGCCGCCCGTCCGGACGCCCGGCATCCTGAAGAGCGTGCTCGACCAGCTTCCCTGAGACCGGGCGGTGGGGAGCCGGGCGGCGCTCCGCAGGCAGGCGCCGCCCGGTGCCCGGCCACCGGCCGCACCGACGATCGGCCCACAGGCCGCGCCGACGATCGGCCGCCCGGCACGGCGCCGCTACTTCGCGACGGGGGTGTAGGTCGCGACGATCACGCCGGTCTTGAAGGACTTCGTGTCCGCCAGCTCGAACGTCGCGGAGAAGTCCGGGCGGGTGAGCAGCTCCGCCGGGTCGCCGGTGCCGACGACGACCGGGTGGATCCAGAGGCGCAGCTCGTCCAGCAGTCCGTTGTCGACGAGCGTCCGCGACACCGGGCCGAAGCCGTACTGCACGATGTCCTGGCCGTCCTGCTCCTTCAGCTTGGTGATCTCCGCGACGGCGTCCGCCCGCCGGATCACCGTGGTGTCGCCCCAGCCGGGCTTGTTCAGCGTGTCGGACACGACGTAGTGGGGCAGGTTGTTCATCCGGACGCCGTAGTCGCCGGTCGCCTCCTCCATCGCGGGCCAGGCCTGCGAGAAGCCGTCGAACGTCGCGCGTCCCATGAGGACGGCGCCGCAGGAGAACAGCAGGTCGCGGGCGTAGGCGGCGGCCTCGTCCTGGAAGTAGGCCGAGGTCCAGTTCTGCGGGTTCTCGATGACGCCGTCCAGCGAGATGTAGGTCGAGCTGATGATCTTGCGCATGGTGTCCTCCGTTGTCGATCGTTCGCCTTCCGGCGAGCTGGAACCACTGTGCACCGGACCTATTACCGGATTCTTACCGTCCTTTTTCGCGGGCTGGCGCGGCTAGGGTCGGAGGGTGCGCTTCGGAGTGCTCGGACCGCTCGCCGTCTGGACGGACGACGGCGAGCTCGTTCCGGTGCCCGGGCTGAAGGTCCGCGCGCTGCTGGCGGACCTGCTGGTCAACGAGGGACGTCCGGTGCCCGCCGACCGGCTGATCGACGACCTGTGGGGCGAGGCGCCGCCGGGGAACCCGATGGGCTCGCTGTCGGTGAAGGTGTCCCAGCTGCGGCGGGTGCTGGAGGACGCGGAGCCCGGCGCGCGGGCGCTGGTGGTGTCGCGCCCCGCCGGATACCTGCTGGACGCGGACGGCAAGCCGGACCGCGAGCCAAGCCGCAAGCCCGGCAGCGAGCAGGGCGGCGAGCAGGGCGGTGAGCGGGACGGCAAGCCGGGCGGGGAGCGGGACGGCAAGCCGGGCGGTGAGCGAGGCGGGCGCGTTGACGCGCGGCGGTTCCAGGCCCTGGTGGACGAGGCGCGCCGGGCGGGCGAGCCGAAGGAGAAGGCGGCCCTGCTGGCCGAGGCGCTCGGCATCTGGCGCGGCCCCGCGTTCGCCGACTTCGCCGACGAGCCGTTCACGCGGGCGGCGTCCGCGCGGCTCGAAGAGCTGCGGCTGACCGCGCTGGAGGAGCAGGCCGAGGCGCGGCTCCTGCTGGGCGAGCACGGGGCGCTGGCCGGGGAGCTCGGCGACGCGGTCGCCGCGCATCCGCTGCGCGAGCGATTGCGGGCCGCGCACATGCTGGCGCTGTACCGGGCGGGCCGGCAGAGCGAGGCGCTGGAGAGCTTCGAGCGGCACCGGACGGCGGTCGCCGACGAGCTGGGCCTCGACCCCGGCGCCGAGCTGGCCGGCCTGCAGCGCGCGATCCTGCGGCAGGACCAGGCGCTGAAGGCGCCGCTGCCGCCCGAGCGCGCCGGGCCGCGGTCGAACCTGCCCGTCCCGCCGACCGAGCTGATCGGACGCGAGGACGCCGTCCGGGAGATCCGCGCCAGGATCGGCACCGACCGGCTGGTCACGCTGACCGGGCCGGGCGGCGTCGGCAAGACCCGGCTGGCGGTGGAGGCGGCCGCCGGGCTGGTGGACGCGTTCGGCGACGGCGTCTGGATGGCGGAGCTGGCCGGGTTCGAGCGCTCGACGGTGCCCGACCTGGCCGAGGTCGTCACGGCGCTCCTCGACATCCGGGACGCGCCGGGCGCGCCGGAGGCGGCGCTCGACCGGCTCGCGGCGGCGCTCGGCGCCCGCCGGCTGCTGCTCGTCCTGGACAACTGCGAGCACGTGATCGAGCAGGCCGCCGAGCTGGCGGAGCGGCTGCTGCGCCGGGTCCCGGGGGTGCGGATCCTCGCGACGAGCCGGGAGCCGCTGGGGCTGCCCGGCGAGGTGGTGTGGGCCGTCCCGCCGCTGGACGTCCCCGGCGACGGCGACGACTCGGCGGCGAGCGGAGCGAGCGCGGCGAGCGCGGTGCGGTTGTTCGCGGCGCGGGCGGGGGCGGCGTCCCGGGGGTTCAGGCTCGACGCGTCGACGGCCGGGCCGGTCGGGGAGCTGTGCCGCCGTCTCGACGGGATCCCGCTCGCGCTGGAGCTGGCCGCGACGAAGGTGCGGACGCTCGGCGTCGAGGGCCTCGTCGCCCGGCTGGACGACCGGTTCCGGGTGCTGTCGTCCGGGCATCGCGGCGCTCCGGCCCGGCAGCGCACGCTCACCGCGGTGATCGACTGGAGCTGGGACCTGCTGACCGGGCCGGAGCGGGCCGTCCTGCGGAGGCTGTCCGTGCACGCCGACGGCTGCGCGCTGGAGTCCGCGGAGGCGGTGTGCGCGGGCGGGGACGTCCCCGCGGCGGAGGTCCTGGACGTGCTGGTCCGGCTGGTCGACCGCTCGCTGGTCGTCATGGCGGAGCGGCCGGACGGCCCGCCCCGGTACCGGCTGCTGGAGTCGGTCGCCGCGTACGCCGCCGAGCGGCTGGCCGAGGCCGGGGAGGACGAGGACGTCCGGCGGGCGCACGGCCGCCACTACCTCGACCTGGCGGAGCGGGCCGAGCGCCACCTTTACGGCCACGACCAGGCGACTTGGCTGCGGACTCTCGACACCGAGGCCGCCAACGTCCGCACCGCGCTGGACGCGGCCGTCGCCGCCCGCGCGCCAGAGGAGGCGTTGCGGCTGGTCAACGCGCTGGCCTGGTACTGGTTCCTGCGCGGCAGGCTGACCGAGGCGCTGCGCTCGCTGGACGCCGCGCTCGCGCTGGACGGCGGCCCGCCCGGCCCGCGGGCGCGGGCGCTGACGTGGCGGGCGGGGCTGGCGGTCCTGAAGGGCGCAGGCGGCGACCCGGCGGCCCGCGACGAGGCGCTGCGGCTCGTGGACGCGTCCGGCGACCCGGGCCTGCGGGCCTGGGCGCGCTGGTTCCTGACGTTCGCCCATTTCGACGTTGAGGACACCGCCGCCGGAGCGGCGACGCTGGCCGAGGCGCTGGCCGGGTTCCGCGCGTGCGGCGACCGGTGGGGCGAGGCGGCGTCGCTGGTCCTGCGGGCCAAGCAGGCGCACGCGCACGGCGACCCGGCCGCGCTGCGGCGCGACGCCGAGCGGGCGGCGACGCTGTTCGGCGAGCTCGGCGACCGGTGGGGGCAGCTCCAGGCCGTCGAGTGGCTCGGCGGGCTGGCGGAGCTGACCGGCGACTACGACCGGGCGGAACGGCTCCAGGTCGACGGGCAGCGGATGGCCGAGGAGCTGCACATGTGGCCGGACGCCGCCGTCCGGATGGCGTGGCGCGGCTGGATCGCGCATCTGCGGGGCGACCCGTCCGCCGCGCGGCGGCTCTTCGGCCGGGCGCTGCGCATGGCCGTGGAGCAGGGCCACGTGGGTGCGGTCACGTTCGCCGAGATCGGTCTCGGGCTGGCGGCGTGCGCCGAGGGACGGCTCGACGACGCCGAAGACCGCCTCGAACCTCTGCTCAGGGCCGCGTCGCCGGAGGAGTTCCCGCCGCTGTACCTGCCGCTGGTGCAGAGCGCGCTCGGCCAGGTCGCGGTCGCCCGCGGCGACGCGTCCGCCGCCCTCGTCTACCAGCGCGACGCCCTGACCGTGGCGCTCCGGCTGGAGGCGCCCCGGGACACGGCTGCGGCGCTGGAGGGGCTGGCCTGCGCGCTGGCGCTGTCCGGACGGCCCCGCGACGCGGCCGAGGCGCTCGGCAGGGCGGCGTCCGTAAGGGAGTCGACCGGCGTCCGCGCCGGGCATGGCGAGCAGGCCGAGGCCGACCGTGCCGAGGAGCGCGCCCGGAGCGCGCTCGGCGCCGAGGCGTTCGCGGCGGCGTTCGAGGCGGGGGCGGCGCTGGAGCCCGCGGAGATCCTGCGGCGCGCCGAGGCCGTCCCGCCGGAGGGGCCCTCGATCTGGGTCCGTAATAGGTAATTTGTCCTTATTGCGAGTGCGTTGCGAAACGGCACAGAATCATCACGACCCCTTGTGGCGCCCGCGGCCTTGAATGATCATGAGCGGTCGTGAGGCGACGGGGGCTGGTACTCAGGCGGATGGCGGGCGACAGGACGCTCATCCTGGCCGCGTGCGCGACCGCGCTGTTCGCCACCACCGTCCTCGCCGCGCTCGTCGGCTACACCGGATCCGTCACCCGCGAAGGGCTCCGCCGCACCCTCGCCGACGCGACGTTCGAGTCGGTCGGCATCACCGTCGGCACCCACGTCCCCGCGGGCGGGCTCGACAAGGTGCGAGGCCAGGTCGACCAGGCGCTCAAGCGGATGTACGGGGAGGACGTCCCGCTCGCGGTCTCGGTCGGCGTCCGCAGCGACTCCTACACCCTGCCCGGGCAGGAGAAGAGCGAGCACCCCGAGCTGACCGCGTTCGGCACCTACACCGGGATCGAGAAGCACGCGCGGCTGACGCGCGGACGCTGGCCGGGCGCCGACCCCGCCGCCGCGCGCGAAGGCGAGGTGCAGGCGGCCCTGCCCGGCGCCGCCGCCCGCGCCATGCGCACCGGGGTGGACGACGTCCTCACCGTTCGCGGCCGGGTCGACAAGGAGTCGGTCGTCAGGGTCCGCGTCGTCGGGCTGTTCGACGTCCCCGACCCGGAGAGCTACTTCTGGCAGGGCGACCGGCTCATCACGACCGGCGTCGAGAAGCTCGACTACACGACGTACGGGCCGTTCGTGGTGCCGCCCGCGGTGTTCGCGGCCCGCTTCACCGGGACCGGCGCGGACGCCCGCTTCACGGTCCTGCCCGACCTGCGCGGCGTCGGGTCCGGCGAGCTCGGGCCCCTCGGCGACCGCGTCGCGAAGGCGGAGGAGACGTTCAAGGAGGCCGGCGGCGGGGCGCAGTTCTCCGTGGTGACCGGGCTGCCTGAACTCACCGCGCAACTCGACGACGCCATTCTCGTGGCGCGCTCCACGATGCTGATCCCGGTGATCCAGCTGATCCTGCTGGCCGGGGTCGCGTGGCTGCTCGTCGCCCGGCTGCTGGCCGACCACCGGCGCGGCGAGGTCGCGCTGCTGCGGACCCGGGGCATGGGCATGCGGCAGCTCGCCCGCCTCGGCCTCGCCGAAGGGCTGCTGATCGTCCTCCCGGCCGCGGTGCTCGGCCCGCTGCTGGCGCCGCCCCTGCTGCGGCTCGCCGCGCACGCCCCGACCGTCCGCGACTCCGGGCTGCGGCTGGACGCCGGGCCCGCGGCCCCGCTCTGGATCGTGTCGGTCGCGACCGCGCTGATCTGCGCGGTCGCCCTGACGGTCCCCACGATGCGCGGCGCGAACCGCACCTTCGTCGAGGCGCAGGCCGGGATCGGCCGGACCGGCAGGCTGCGCGGATCAGGCGCCGACCTGGCGCTCCTCCTCGTCGCCGGGCTCGCCGTCTGGCAGCTCACCCGGTACGGGGCGGACGGCACCGGCGGCGGGGGCGGCACGTCCGGGATCGACCCGCTCATCGTGTCCGGACCGGCGCTCGCGCTGCTCGCCGGCGGGGTGCTGCTGCTCCGGCTGGTGCCGGTGACGTCCCGGATCGCCGAACGCGCCGCGACGAAGGGGCGCGGGCTCGTCCCCGCCCTCGGCACCCGGCAGGTCGGACGGCGCCGCCTCCGGTACGCGGGGCCCGTCCTGCTGCTCGTCATGGCGATGGCGGTCGGGGTCCTGTCGGTGACGACGATGGCGACCTGGCGCCGCTCGCAGACCGACCAGGCCGACTTCCAGGCCGCCGCCGACCTGCGCGTCACCCGCGCGACCGGCCCGCAGGCCCCGGCGGTTCTCGGGCAGGGCGGACGCGTCGCGGCGCTGCCCGGCGTCACCGCGGCGACCGCGGTGCTGCGCACCGACGCCGACCTCGGCAACGCCCCCGCGACGCTGCTCGCCGCCGACACCGGGACGCTCGGCCCGATCCTGCGCGTCCAGCCCGGCCTCCGGGACGACCTGCGGCTGGACGAGCTCGCCAAGGCACGTCCCGCCGCTCCGGCCCTGACCGTCCCGGGCAAGCCCGGACGGCTCCTGTTCGACGTCCGGCTCAGCCGCGCCGGGCCGGTGCCCCCCAACCAGCTGAACTACAAGCCGCCTGCGAACCACCCCTACAAGGTGGCGGTGACCATCGGGGACGCGCACGGGCTGGCCCAGCGGGCCACCCTGCCCGGCATCGTCGCGGACGGCCGCGCGCACACCCTCGCGCTGGACGCCGCCGCCTTGGCCGGGCCGGGCGGCGCCCTGACCTACCCGCTGTCGGTCCGGGGCGTCCACTACTCCTACGACGACAACCCCTTCTCCGGGCAGCTCGACCTGGAACTCCTGCACGTGCGGGGCGACGGCACCGGGGACGCGGCGCCGACCGCCGGAGCCCGCTGGGACGCGTTCGTCCAGCCGCAGGAGGCGATGCCGATAGCGACCGCGGACGCCGCGAAGGGCGCGCTGACGAAGCTCGCCATCCCGCCGCCTCCGTCGTGGGCCGGGGACGCGACCTTCTCCGGCGCCATCGGGAGCGTCCACGCCATGCTCATCACGGGGACGGCGCCGCCGTCCAGGGGCAGGGCCGCCGGGACGAACACCGACCTCCAGCCGCTCGTGCCTGGCGTCATCACCGAGGAGACGGCGCGCCGCGCCAACGTCGGCGTCGGCGGCACGGTCACCGTCAGCACGGTCGACGGAGAGCAGCCGGTGAAGGTGCTCGGGATCGCGCCCGCGCTGCCGAGCGTCCCGCCCGGCGAGCCCGGCGTCCTCGTCGACCTGCCGACGCTGACCGGCGCCCGGCTCACCGCGAACGGCACCGCCCCGGCGAGCATCGCGCCCGGCGAATGGTGGACGTCCGTGCGCGACGGCCGCACCGCCCCGGCCGCGCGGGCGCTGACCGGCCACGCCGCCTGGGGGGAGATCGCCGCGGACCGCGCCGAGCTGCGCTCCCGCCTCCGCGACGCCCCGCTCGGCGCGGCGCTCCAGGGCGCGCTGGTGCTCGGCTTCGCCGCCGCGCTCGCGTTCGCCGTCATCGCGTTCGTCGTGAACGCGGCGGTGACGGCGGGCGAGCGGACCCGCGAGTTCGCCGTGCTGCGGGCGCTCGGCGTCCATCCCCGGCAGGTCACCGGGGTCCTCGCGATCGAGCAGGCGTACCTGGTCGTGATCGGCCTGCTCGGCGGGACGCTCCTCGGCCTGGTCGTGGCGCGGCTGGTCGTCCCGCACGTCGTGCTGAGCGTGCAGGCCGCCGAGCCGTACCCGCCCGCCGAACTGGTCGTCCACTGGCCCGTGGTGCTGGGCATGGTCGCGGGGGTGGCGGCGGTGCTCGGCCTGGTCCTGCCGCCGGTGATCCGGATGCTGCGCCGCCGCAACCTCGGCGCCGGGCTGCGCGTAGGGGAGGAACGATGAGGGGGCTTGTGCGTGCGCAGTGGGCGCCGGTCGTCGCCCTCGCCGTGCTGACGGTGGTGTCCGCGCTGCTCGCCGTCGTCCTCCCGGCCCGGATGGCCGCCGGTTACGACCGGAGCGCGGCGGCCGCCGCCGGATCGGGCGCCGACGTCCGGGTCGAGGGCAGGGCGGCGGACCTCGCGGCGACGACGGCCGTGCCGAGCGAGGACGGGCTGATCTCCCACGGCCTCACCTGGCAGCAGCTGATGCCGTCGTCGCTGCGCGCGGTGACCGGGCAGCCGGAGGCGTCCGCCACCGGCGACCGCATGGTCGTCGACGGGCAGTTCATCCGGCCGCGGCTCCTCTACCTCGGCTGGGACGTCGGCGCCTGGGGACGCGTCCGGGTCGTCGCGGGCGCGCCCGCGCACAACTTCGACCTGAAGCCGGGCGAGGACCTGCGCGTCATGGTCTCCAAGAAGTACGCCGACCAGCTCGGCTACAAGGTCGGCGACCGCATCACGGCGGGCGGCGCGCCCGAGGGCACCACGCTGCGCGTCCAGATCACCGGCCTGTACGCGCCGGTGAACGCCGCCGACCCGTACTGGACGCCGCGCGCCAGAATCCTGCACTCGACGAGCGAGTCGGTCGGCGGGGCCGAGGGGCTGAAGGCCGACGCTGGCACGGCGCTGATCGACGGTGCCGGGTACGCCAGGCTCGCGCGGACGCCGGGCTGGTACTTCACCTTCAGCTGGCGGTTCCCGGTCCGCCCGGAAGCGATCAAGGCGGGCGACGCGCGCGCGACGGCCGGCGAGATGGACGCCTTCCGCTCCGCGGTCCGAGGCCGCACCGGCATCTTCCCGTGCTCCGTCGTCGCCGCGCTGGACGACCGGCTGAACGCGTTCGCCGACCGGCTCCGCACCGCCGAGTCCGTCCTCGGGCTGGCGCTCGGCGGGCTCGCCGCCGTCGCCGCCGGGGTGCTGCTGCTGGCCGCCGGGCTCCTCGGCGAACGGCTCAGACCCGTCCTCTGGACGATGCGGGCGCGCGGCGCGTCGCTGCGGCAGCTCGCCGTGCCCGCCGCCGGGCTGACGGCGCTCGCCGTCGTCCCGTCCGCCGCCCTCGGATACGCCGCCGGACGCCTGCTGGACGCCGGGCCGCCGCAACCCAGCTCGATCTACGCGGTCGCGGCGCCGGTCGTCGCCGTCCTCGTCGTGTCGATCGTCATGGTGCTGCGGGAGCGGTACGCGGGCGTGGGGTCGTCGTCGGGCCGCCGGGACGACCTGGTCTCGGCGCGGCCGTCCCGGCGGCGGTTCGTCCTGGACGCGATGCTCGTCGCGCTCGCCGTGATCGGCGCAGTGCTGCTGCGGCAGCGCGGGGAGACCGCGGGCACCGACCCGCTGATCGCCGCCGTCCCGGTGCTGCTCGGCGCCGCGCTCGCCGTGCTGGTCCTGCGCGTCTACCCGTACCTGCTGCGCGGCGCCGGGCCGTTCCTGCGGCGGCGCCGGGGCGCGGTCGCCTTCATCGGCGTCGCCCGCGCCTCCCGGCAGAGCCTCGTCGGCGCGCTGCCGCTCGTCGTCCTGCTGCTCGCCGCCACCGTGGCGGGCTTCACCGCGACCGTGGACACCGCGCTGCGAAACGGGCAGGAACGCGCGTCCTGGGCCGAGGTCGGCGCCGAAGCCCGCATCGAGGCCGGGCCGATGGACGACGCGCGCCTCCACCGGATCCGCGGCGTCCCCGGCGTGACCGGCGCCGTGCGCGCCCGCGTCATCACGGAGGTGACGACCCAGTCGAACACGGCGCCCATGACGGTGGTCGGCGTGGACCTCGCCGCCTACCGCGACCTGGCGCCCGCCGTGCCGGGCGTTCCGAGGTCGTCCGGGGCACTGGCGTCGCCGCTCGCCGTCCGCACCATGGGCCCCGGCGGCGTGACGCTCAGCCGCGCTGGCATGGACCCGATCCGCGTCGAGTCGCCCGGCGTGATCGAGCACTTCCCCGGGCAGCCGCGGGGGAGCGCGTTCGTCATCGTCCCGTACAAGGCCATCGCGGGCTCGACCGGCTTCCCGTCGCAGGTCTTCGTGTCCGGGAGCGGCCTGGACGCCGAACGGCTCAGCGCCGCCGCCCCCGGACGCGGCGTCCAGATCCGCCAGGACGTGCTGCGCTCCATGACCGGCACGCCGCTGGTGTCCGTCGTCCGCGACACGTTCCGGGACGGCTCGATCATCGGCGGCGCCTTCGGGCTCCTCGCCGTCCTGCTCGTCCTCGTCGTCGGGGCCCGCGCCCGCGGCCGCACCGTCGCGCACCTGCGGGCCCTCGGCCTCAGCAGGCGGCAGAGCCGCGGCCTCGCCCTCGTCGAGATCGCGCCCGTGCTGCTGTGCGCGGTCGGCGCGGGCTGGGTGCTGGGCCTGCTGCTGCCCGAGATCACCGGCCCTGCCGTCGACCTCGGGCCCTACACCGGCGGCTACGCCGTCACCGCCCATGTCCCGAGCCTGCCCGCGCTGCTCGGGCTGCTCGGGACGCTGCTGCTGGCGGCGGCCGCCGCGGTCGCCGTGGACCGCGCCTTCGACGCCCGCCCCGGAACCGTCCTGAGAACGGGGGACTCATGAGTACCGACGCACCCGACCTCGCCGAGTTGGAGCGGCGCGCCGCCGAGCGCGGCCCCGTCTACGGCGAGGGCGCGCACATCGTGTGCGACAACCTCGTCCGCATCTACAAGACCGACGGGATCGAGGTCGTCGCGCTCCAGGGGCTCGACCTGCTCGTCGATCCGGGCGAGCTCGTCGCGATCGTCGGGGCGTCGGGCAGCGGGAAGTCCACGCTGCTGAACATCCTGTCCGGGCTCGACGTGCCGACCGCCGGGGTCGCCCGCGTCGCCGGGTCGGACCTGCTGACGATGGCGTCCAAGGAGCGGCTGCGGTTCCGGCGCGAGCAGGTCGGGTTCGTCTGGCAGCAGACGTCCCGCAACCTGCTCCCGTACCTGACGGCCGCGCAGAACGTCGAGCTGCCGATGCGGTTCGCCGGACGGTCCCGCCGCGAGCGCGCCACCCGCGCCGCGGAACTGCTCGGCATGCTCGGCGTCGGCGACTGCGCGAGCCGCCGCCCGCAGGAGTTGTCCGGCGGGCAGCAGCAGCGCATCGCCATCGCCGTGGCCGTCGCGAACGAGCCCCACGTCGTCCTCGCCGACGAGCCGACCGGCGAGCTCGACACCGCAACCGCCGCCGAGGTCTTCGCCGCGCTCCGCCGCGTCAACGAGGAGCTCGGCACCACCGCCGTCGTCGTCACCCACGACCCGCAGGTGTCCGAGCGCGTGGACCGCACGATCGGCATCCGCGACGGCCGCACCAGCAGCGAGGTCCGCCGCCGCTCCGCGGACGACGGCACCCGCACCGCCGAGGAGTACGCCGTGCTCGACCGCGTCGGACGCGTCCAGCTCCCCAAGGGGTTCACCGCGGCCCTGGACATGCGCGACCGCGTCCGGCTGAACCTGGAGACCGACCACGTCGGCGTCTGGCCCGACCGGAGGGAGAGCGATGAGTGAGCCGATGGTGGTCGTGGAGGCGCTCACCCGCACCTTCCGGACCGGGGACGTGGAGGTCCAGGCGCTGCGCGGCGCGTCCTTCACCGTGGCCGCCGGCGAGCTCGTCGCGATCAAGGGCCGGTCCGGCTCGGGGAAGACGACCCTGCTCAACCTCATCGGCGGCCTGGAGACCCCGGACGGCGGCGCCGTCCGCGTGAACGGCGGCGACGTCGGCGCCCTCGGCGAGGACGAGCTCCTCGCCCTGCGCCGCGACCACATCGGGTACATCTTCCAGTCGCACGGGCTGATCCCCGTCCTGTCGGCCGCGGAGAACGTCGAGATCCCGCTGCGCCTCGTCCGCACGCCCCCGGCGGAACGCGACGAGCGCGTCCGCGTCCTGCTGGGCCTCGTCGGCCTGGCCGACCACGCCGCCCAGCGCCCGTACGAGCTGTCCGGCGGCCAGCGTCAGCGCGTCGCCATCGCCCGCGCCCTCGCCAACCGCCCCCGCCTGCTCCTCGCCGACGAGCCCACCGGCCAGCTCGACTCCGAGACCGCCTCGGCGATCATGCCGCTGCTGCGCGCCGTCGTCTCCAGCGAGGGCGTCACCGTCATCGTCGCCACCCACGACGAGGCCCTCCTCGCCGAGGCCGACCGCGTCCTCAACCTGGAAGACGGCATCACCACCGAAACCCCCGTCCCCACCCCCGGCTGACGCCGGTTGCTCCCTCGCCGTCGGGGGAATCGGTATCGGGATGGGAGGGGCGTATGGCGACCGTCGTGCTGGTGGGGACGCTCGATACCAAGGGCGCGGAGTACGCGTGGCTGCGCGACCGGGTGCGGGAGCTGGGCTGCGACGTGGTGCTCGTCGACGCCGGAACCGGGCCGCCGCAGACGGACGCCGACGTCTCCGCCGAAGAGGTCGCGCGGGCCGGCGGGGCGTCGCTGGCGGCGCTGCGCGAGGCGGGCGATCGGGGTGCGGCGGTCACGGTCATGGGGGAGGGCGCGGCGGTCGTGCTCGCCCGGCTGGAGCGGGTGGACGCCGTGCTCGCGGTCGGCGGCAGCGGCGGGTCGTCGATCGCGGCGCGGGCCGTCCGGGATCTGCCGATCGGGCTGCCCAAGCTGATCGTGTCCACCATGGCGTCCGGGGACGTGACGCCCTACGTGGGCGCCAAGGACGTGACGATGATGTACAGCGTCGTCGACATCGCGGGCGTGAACAGGGTGTCGCGGCTGATCCTCGGGAACGCGGCGGCAGCGGCGGCCGGGATGGCGAAGGCGCACGTGCCGCCCGCGGCGGGGGAGCGTCCGCTCGTGGGGGCGTCGATGTTCGGCGTCACGACCCCGGCGGTGGACGCGGCGCGGGAGCGCCTGGACGAGCTCGGCTACGAGGTCCTGGTCTTCCACGCGACCGGCGCCGGAGGCCGGGCCCTTGAGGGCCTTGTGGAGAGCGGGCTGCTCACCGGTGTCCTCGACCTGACCACGACCGAGCTGGCGGACGACCTCGTCGGCGGCGTCCTCTCGGCGGGACCCGACCGCCTCACGGCGGCAGGACGGCATGGCGTGCCGCAGGTCGTCGCGCCCGGAGCGCTCGACATGGTCAACTTCGGGCCGCGCGACACCGTCCCCGAGCGGTTCGCGGGGCGCAACCTCTACGTCCACAACCCGACCGTCACCCTCATGCGGACGACGCCGGACGAGATGGCGGAACTGGGCCGCAGGGTGGCGGCGAAACTCGCGGCCGCGACCGGCCCGACCGTCCTGTTCCTGCCGCTCGGGGGCGTGTCGGCGCTGGACGCGCCCGGGCTGCCCTTCCATGATCCAGAAGCGGACGAGGTGTGCTTCGCGGCCCTGCGGGACGCCGTGGAAACGGAACGTCTCGACCTGAACATCAACGATCCGGAGTTCGGCCGCGCGATGGCCGACCGGCTGCACCGGCTCATCTCGGGGAGGTCCGAATGAACTCGGGGAGGTCCGCATGAACCGTCACGACGTCCTCGTGAGGCTGCGCACGGCCGTCGCGGAGGGCAGGCCCGTCATCGGCGCGGGGGCGGGCACGGGGCTGTCCGCCAAGTGCGCCGAGGGCGGCGGCGTCGACCTGATCATCATCTACAACTCGGGCCGGTACCGGATGGCGGGACGCGGATCGCTCGCCGGCCTCCTGCCCTACGGGGACGCGAACCAGATCGTCGTGGAGATGGCGTCCGAAGTCCTGCCGGTCGTCAGGGACACCCCCGTCCTGGCCGGAGTGTGCGGCACCGACCCCTTCCGCCTGATGCCGGTCTTCCTCGACCAGCTCAAGGCCATGGGTTTCACGGGCGTGCAGAACTTCCCGACGGTCGGCCTCTACGACGGCGTGTTCCGGCAGAACCTCGAAGAGACCGGCATGGGCTACGACCTGGAGATCGAGATGGTGCGGCTCGCGCACGAGCGCGACCTCGTCACCGCCCCGTACGTCTTCGACGAGGACCAGGCGCGGGCGATGGCGGAGGCGGGCGCGGACGTCCTCGTCCCGCACGTCGGGCTCACCACCAAGGGCAGCATCGGCGCGGGCACCGCCCTCACGCTCGACGAGGCCGTCGCCCGGGTGCAGGCCATGCGGGACGCGGCGGCCGCCGTACGTCCCGACGTGCTGGTCCTCTGCCACGGCGGCCCCATCGCCGAGCCGGACGACGCCGCCTACGTCCTGTCCCGCACCGACGGCGTCGTGGGCTTCTTCGGCGCCTCCTCCGTCGAACGGCTGCCGACCGAGCGGGCCATCACACAGCAGGTGGCCGCCTTCAAGAACCTGGAGATCTGATGCTGGTCAATCCCGGTGACGTGACGACGATGGCCTTCGACTGGGGCTCGATCAAGTGGCTCGTCACACCGTCCGGCGTGGCGGGCGCGAGCAGCACCCTGGGCGAGGTGATCGTCAACCCCGGCAGGGGCCACGCGCGGCACAACCACCCCACCGCCGAGGAGGTCATCTACGTGATCTCCGGCGAGGCCATGCAGATGGTGGACGACGGCGACCCGTTCCCCGTCCGCGAGGGCGACGCCGTGCACATCCCGAAGGGCGTCTGGCATTCCACGTACAACACGGCCTGGCGCCCGCTCCGCCTGATCGTCACCTACACCCCCGGCGGCGAGGAAAAGGCCCTGGAAGCCGCCCCCGACCTCCGCCTCCACGACCCAGGCACCGTCCCGGAATGGCACCAGGCCTAACGTTCGACGCGCGGCCGCAAGCCCCGAAGACCCGACCTCCAAGGCGACGGAGATGCTAAGAATGGTCGTTGCCGAATGAGGAGGAAATCGTGAGCACACAGCTCAGGCTGTACAGCGTCAGTCTCGCGACGCTTGACGACTTCGTCCGGCCGACGAATACCTGGCTCGCCGAAGAGGCGCGGGCGCGCGCCTCCGCCATTGACGCGGAGGGGTACGTCAACGCCTCACGGACGGTCGCCGAGGCGGTGGAGGACATCCTCCACGACCGCCCGAAGGACCCGGACGCCGGAAACGCCTACGGCCACGCCTGGGAGATCGTGATCGACCAGCTCGAATCGAAGCGGTTCGATTTCGGGCCGATGAGGCTGGGCGCCCAGTTCCTGGACGAAGCCAGTCAGGAACTGCGGGACCTCGGCGTCCCCGGCGACCTCACCCCGCTCGGCTTCATGTACCAGTCCCCGTTCACCGGCACGCCCTACCCCTCGGACCTCCCGGCCATCGGCCACCTGCCCGGAAAGCAGACCGCCGGCCTCCTCACGTCCTACCAGGCGATCACGGAACGCCTGAGGAACCCCGACCACGCGGCCCTGGCGCGCACCATCATCACCGCGGCCGAAGAAGTCGTGCACTTCAACGAATTCGCCGACGGAATGGAAGACGACATCCCCTACTGCGACCTGGTCACCTTCTACTCCTGAACCCCCGCCCGGAGGCCGCTGGGGGTTTCGGGCCCATGCCTTGCGGGTGGTGGCTTGCTCCTCGACGATTAGCGTCATGTCTCCAGACGAGCCCGCGGATATCGACATCACCCGCCCGCACCCCGCCCGCATGTGGAACTACTGGATCGGCGGGAAGGACCACTACCCGATCGACCGGGAGGTCGGCGAGCAGGTCGCGGAGGCGTTCCCGGGGGTGGGCGACGTCGCCCGGCACTCCCGCGCCTGCCTGAGCCGCATGGTCCGCCATCTGGTCGCGGAGGAGGGGATCCGGCAGTTCGTCGACATCGGCACCGGGCTCCCGACGCACGAGAACACGCACGACGTCGCGCAGCGGATCGCCCCGGAATGCCGGGTCGTGTACGTCGACAACGATCCGCTCGTCCTCGTCCATGCCAGGGCGCTGCTGACCAGCCGTCCTGAAGGGGCGACCGACTACGTCGAGTGCGACGTCCGGGACCCGGACCGGATCCTCGCGGAGGCCGCCCGTACCGTCGACTTCGACCGGCCCATCGGGCTCATCATGTTCGGGATCATGGGCAATGTCGTCGACGACGACGAGGCGTACAAGATCGTCCGGCGGCTCGTCGGGGCCCTGCCCTCGGGCAGCTTCATGGCGCTCAACGACGGCACCGGCGTCATCGACGGGGCGGGCCGCGACGAGGGGAACCGGATCGCCGTGGAGCGGGGCTCCACCCCGTACATCACGCGGACGCCCGAGCAGATCGCCGCCTTCCTCACCGGTCTCGACGTGCTGGAGCCCGGTGTCGTCACCACGTCCCGGTGGCGGGCCGAGCCGACCCCGTTCGGTGAGGCGCCCGAGGTGGACGCCACCTGCGGGCTCGGCCGCAAACCCTGACCGAACCGTGAAGCCTGGCTATTGCACGCGGCGCAGGACCATGCGGACGGTGCCGTCGCGGTCGGTGGTCTCGTCCGCGAGGTGGAAGCCCTGGTCGGCGAGGGTCCGGGTCGTCAGGTGGTAGGCGTGCCTGGCGGTGACCCTGCCCAGCCACGCCTCGTTGTACTTCCGGCGGTCGTACTCGCTGATCGCTGCGATGAAATGGCCGTCGGAGCCGCGCACGAAACCGATGTCGTTGGACGCGCGGCCGACGTGCCTCCGCCGGACGATGACGTGCGCGACGTCCACCCGCCGGTCGCCGCGGTACCCGTACAGCGGCTGCGCCTGGTCGTGGACCTCGACGTCGTCGAAGCCCACGTCGGCGAGCGCGGCGCACAGGGCGTCGGAGTCGGTGATCTTCGTGGCGAGGGTGGTGAAGTGGGACATCTGCTCCTCCGTAACGTGGTCAGCCATCGCGAGGGTCGTAAGGCTCCGGGAGGTCGTAGGGCTCCGGGAGGTCGTCCAGGGATTCCAGGGGTTCCAGCGGGACGACGAAGCGCTGCTCCGCCTCGAACGCCTCCGCGAACGACGCGGACTGGGCGCGGCCCTCCCGCAGCCAGGCCCGCAGCGCGGCGATCGTCTCGCGCTGCGACACCGACAGCGGCACCTGCCGGTCCAGCGCGGCGAGGACGTCGGCGGTGCGGAACTCGCGGTCCTGGTTGAAGCCGACGTACATCGCGTCCACGATGGCCTGTTCGAGCTCGGCGCCGACGTAGCCCTCCGCGCGCCTCGCCAGCTCCGCGACGTCGTAGTCGCCCGGGAGCCGGTTGCGTTTGCGCAGGTGGACGGCCAGGATCTCGGCGCGTTCCTCGGCGGTCGGCAGGTCCAGGAAGAAGATCTCGTCGAACCGGCCCTTGCGCAGCACCTCGGGCGGCAGGCTGCTGACGTCGTTGGCGGTGCCGACGACGAAGCACGGCGTGGTCTTCTCCTGCATCCAGGTCAGGATCGTCCCGAACACGCGGGTGCTGGTGCCGGAGTCGCCGCCGCCGTGCGCGAGCGCCTTCTCCATCTCGTCGATCCACACGACGCACGGCGCGACGGTCTCGGCGAGGCGGAGGGCCTGGCGGGTGCGCTCCTCGGCCTCGCCGACGAGGGAGCCGAACAGGGCGCCGACGTCGAGGCGGAGCAGCGGCAGCCGCCACAGCCCGCCGATCATCTTCGCGGTCAGGCTCTTGCCGGTGCCCGGGATCCCGATCAGCGCGATGCCCTTCGGCGCCGGGAGCCCGTAGTCGCGGGCCTCCTGGGTGAAGGCGCGCTCGCGGAGCCGGAGCCAGTCCTTCAGGACGTCGAGGCCGCCGACGTCGTCCGGCGTCTCGTGCACCGGATGGAACTCCAGCGCCTCGCTGGCCCGGATGACCTCCTTCTTGTCCCGGACGACCGCCTCGATGTGCCGGTCGTCGAGCGCGTTGTCCCGGACGATCGCCTTCGCGTACGCGCGGCGCGCCTGCGCGGCCGTCATGCCGAGCGCGGCCTGGCCGAGCTTCTCCTGCCCGGCGGGGGTGAGGTCGACCTTGATGCCGGGTGTCTTCGTCAGGCCGGTCAGGACCTCGTCCAGCTGGTCGGCGTCCGGGAGCGGCAGCTCCACGATGACGGCCTCGTCCTTCAGCTCGTCGGGGACGACCCGGGTCGGCGCGGTCACGATGACGGACTTGCGGGTGAACTTCAGCCGCTGCACCGCGCTGCGGAGTTTGCGTTTGACCTGCGGGTTCGTCCAGCAGTCGTGGAAGTCCTTGAGGACGAACGCCATGTCGCCGTCCAGCTTCTCCACCTGCTCGATCACCGCCAGCGGGTCCCGCGCCGACGGCTTCGACCCGATCTCGCCGGTGAGGGTCTCGAAGCCGTCCGCCAGGTCCCAGGCCAGGCAGGGGCGGCGGCTTCGCGCGCACACTTCGGCGATCGCGCGGAGCGCCCGCTCCTCCTCCACGGTGACGATCACCACCAGCGTGTACCTGGCCCGCAGGAAGAGGTCGAGTTCGGCGTCAATGCCCATGCGCACGGTCTCCTTCATGGTCGATCTCGATGTCGGTCGGGGCGGCCGGTTCCGCGTCGGCGTCGCCCACCTCCACGTCGTGGCGGTGCCGCCACCGCGCGAGCGCCGCGATCAGCCGCGCCCAGTCCCGCTCTTCGGGCGCCCGGTCCGCGCAGGCGGCCTCCAGGCGTTCCGCGGCGGACGGGTCGAGCCGCGCCGCCGGGACACCGCACGCCGCGGTCAGGTCCGGATGCCACAGCCGCCAGAGCCGCATGCCGCCCCGGCGGTCCCCACCGGCCAGCACCCCGCTGTCGGGCGTCACCGCGAAGGACGTCACCCGGGTGCCGTGTTCGTTGAGGACGCCGAGCGGTTCGCCGGACGGCAGCCGCCAGAGCCGGACCGTCCCGTTTCTGCCGCGTCCGGCCAGCATCGAGCCGTCGGGGGCGACGGCCAGGGACGTCACCCGGGTGCCGTGCTCGTTGAGGACGCCGAGCGGGTCGCCGGACGGCAGGCGCCACAGCCTGACCGTCGCGTCCTTGCCCGCGCTGGCGAGCATGGTTCCGTCCGGGGTCACCGCAAGGTCCTGCACCCGGCCCTGATGACCGGACAGGACGCCCGCGTCCTCAAGGGACGGCAGCCGCCACAGGCGGACGGTCCCGTCCTGGAAGGCGATCGCGGCGAGCGTCCCGTCCGGGGTGGCGACCACGCAGCGCATCCTGCGCGTGTCGCCGCTTCGCGCGGCGGTCTCCGCACCGGTCGCCAGATCGTAGGCCCGGACGATCCTGTCGAAGTCGACGACGTGGCCGGCCACCGCGATGATCTCGGCCGCCATGTACGCCGTCCTCCCGGACAGCCGGATCTGCCGGGCACCGTCCCACGGCGACCGGAACACGTACAGCATTTCGCCGTCCACGCGGACGATCAGTTCGCCGTTCGGTGTCGCGCTCATGCCGTGGTAGGTCTCGTTGGACCCGGTGCCCATGGTGTCCCCTTGGACTGGAATCTCCAGCGAGGCCACTGGCTCGCCGGAGGGCAGCCGCCACAAATGCACCTTGTCCATACCTCTGGCCGCCAGCAGGTTCCCGCTCGGGAAGAGCATGAACTCGGACCCCCAGCTGCCGGACAGGACGCGCGCGTTGTCGCCGGCGGGCAGGTCCCAGACCTGGACGCCCGTCTGGTAGCGGGCGCCGATGAGGGACGCACCGTCCGGTGTCACGGCGAGCCAGTTCAACGGTCCCTTGTATCTGGCGAGCATCGTCGGCGCGTCGGCGAGCCCTTCGCCGGGTTCTCCACGGCAGTCCGTCGCCAAGGCGGCCAGCTCCTCGAACGCGGCGCGCTCCGCGTGGTCGCGCGGCCGCCATTCCCGCTCGGACAGGACGCGGAGCATCCGCGCCGCCCACGGCGCCGGGGCGTCCTGGGCGAGCCGCCACAGCCGCGCCCACTGTTCCCGCACGGTCAGCGTCTCGACCGCGGCCTCCCACTCGCGCCTCGACATGAGCCGTTCCGGGCCCCGTGCGCTGACGATCGCGGCCACCCATTCCATCCGCGCCGACTCGCGGGCCCGGTCGGCCAGCCGCGCGCGCAGCCCCTCGTCGGCCGCCACGTGTGCCGCGGCGAGCATGGAGCCGTCGAAGTCCAGCTCGGCGTACTCCTCGAAGTCGCCGGCCAGGAACAGGAGCAGCGCCTGGTCGGCCGGGGACGAATGCCGGTACCCGGCGGCGCGCACGAGGTCCGCGAGCCGGTCGCCGCCGTCCGCGATCATGACCTCGCAGACGGCGTCGACGCAGGCCGGGTCGTCCAGGCCGGTCAGCGCGCCGGTCGCGATCGCGGCGGTGCGCTCGTCCCGTCCGGCGGCGAGCGCGACGGCGAGCGCGCGCACCGCCTCCGGCGTCCGGATCACGGCCAGACGGCGTGCCGCCCGCCTGCGCCCCCAGCGACGGGCTCCCTCCAGCCTGGCGATCAGGTCGCCGACGTCGCTCACGGCGAGTCCAGCTCAACGTCGGACGGCTCCGGTGCCGTCACCGTGTCCTCCAACTCGACGTCGTGCCGGCGATGTCGGCGGACGAGCGCGCAGATCAGCGCCGCCCATGTCCGGTCGGGGTGGTCGCCGACAAGGTCCGCGAGCCGCTCGGCGGTCGTTTGGTCCAGGTCGGCGACCGGTGTTCGCAGCAGCGCCCGCAGCGCCGGATGGCGCAACCGCCACAGCCGGACGAACCGCTCGCGCCCCGCGCAGGCGAGCAGGGTGCCGTCCGGGCTGAACACGAGCCTGCCGACGCCACCTGGGTGGCCGGACCGGATCCCGGCCGGGTCGCCCGAGGGGAGATGCCACAGCCGTATCGTTCCGTCCCGGTCGCCGGTGGCCAGCAGTGCGCCGTCCGCGCTGACCGCCAGCGTGCACACGCGGGCCTCATGCCCGGTGAGCGTCCCCGCGGGTTCGCCGGACGGCAGCCGCCACAACCGCACCGATCCGTGCCGGTCGCCGCTGACGAGCATCCTGCCGTCCGGCGTGACCGCGAGCTGCTCCACCGGGTTCTCATGGCCGGTGAGGACGCCCGCGGGCTCGATGGACGGCAGCCGCCACAACCGGACGGTCCCGTCGTGACCGGCACTGGCGAGCAGGTCGCCGCGGGGCGTCACCGCCAGGTCGGTGACGTATCTGCCCTGGCGGTTCGGGAGATAGGAATCAGTCACCGAATCCGGTCTCAATATCACCACCCGGCCGGATACCTCGCAGCAGAAGGCGAGACCACCGCCCGCCCCGGTGACGGCGATGGGGGCACGGTAAGAGGGATTGCAGAGGAGTTCGCTGCGGTGATCGTCCCAGGGATGACGCCAGATGATCAGGTAGTGGTGAGCGTTGCTCACCAGGATCCGCCCGTCCGGTGTCATCGCGAGCCTTGACGCGTAGACCGAGACGTTCGGGTTGGACAGCGTCGCCGGGTCCGCCGGCTCGCCGGACGGCAGCTTCCACAGCCGCACCGATACCGAGCCGCAGGTCACCAGCAGGTCCCCGGAAGGGGAGACCATCAGATCGCGGACCCCGTAGGGATGGTCGATCGTGCCGGCGGGCGCCCCCGACGGCAGGTGCCACAGCCGCACATCGCCCTTGCGCCCGCTGCTCACCAGCAGGCGCCCGTCCGGAGTGACGGCCAGGGCGGTGACGGCCCTCGTGTGCGCGGCCAGCTCGACGGAGTCGCCGGTGATGACGCCGGTCGCGGAGGCGTCGGTGCAGACCCGCGCCAGCGCGACCAGGTCGCCGAACGCCGCTCGCTCGTCGTCGGCGGACGGGCGCCACTCCCGGTCGTCCAGCTCGCGGAGGATGCGCGCGCTCCACGGTGGCGGCGCCTGCGTCACCAGCCGCCACAGGTCGTCGTGGCGGCCGGACGCGGTCAGGATCCCGATCGCGGCCTCCCACTCCGGATCGGACATCGCGCCGCCCCGCGCCCCCGCGATCGACGCCACCCACTCCACCCGCGCGGACTCGCGGGCCCGCGCGGCCAGCCGCGCCCGCAGCCCGTCGCCGGCGACGTTCCGCGCGGCGGTCAGCAGCGCGCCGTCGAAGTCGAGCTCGGCGTAGTCGTCGAACCGCCCGGTGAGGAACAGCACCAGCGCGCGCCGCTCCGGGCGGGACGGCAGGAATCCCGCGTCCCTGACCAGCGCGGCCAGCTCCTCGCCACCGGTCTCGATCAGGACGTCGCACACCGCGTCGACGTTCGCCGGATCGTCCAGCCCGGTGAGCGCGTCCCGGACGGTCGCGCGCACGCGCCGGTCCGGGTCAGCGGCGAGACGGGCCAGCGCTTGCGCCTCACCGGGCGAGCCCTCGGACGCCAGCCGCCGCGCCAGCCGCCGCGCCTTCCCACGACGGCCCATGCCGCGCCAGAACGTCGTCACCGGCCCCTCACTCGTCGCGCGGCGGGTCGATGCCGGTGATCGCGAGGGTGCCGTCCGCGCGGATGATGACCTCCGCGTCCGGGACGGCGTCGAGGTCGGCGAGCGTGTAGCGGTCCGTGAACAGGTGCACGGTCTTGTTGGACGACCCGCGCAGCCCATGCCCGAGATGCAGGTCCCGCTCGTAGCGTCCGGCGAGCAGCACGTCCACGCGCTCGCGCAGCGCCGCCGCGCCCGGCATCCGGACGATCTCGTCCCAGCCGTAGCCGGTGAGCACCAGCACCGAAAGGGACGTCTCCGCCCGGATCCGCGCCAGCAGCCGCAGCAGCGGCCTGAACTGCTGCAGCGGCTCGCCGCCGCTGATCGTCACGCCCTCGATCCGCCCGCCGAGCACGGCGATGTGCGCGAACAGCTCGTCCACGCCGACCTCGTGGCCGCCGCGGGCGTGCGTCTCGGGGTTGAAGCAGCCGGGACAGCCCAGCGTGCAGCCCTGCAGCCACACCACCGCGCGGACGCCGGGGCCGTTGGCCTCGCTGTACGGCTCGAAGGCGTGGATCCGCAGCGGCCGCGGCGGGCGCGGCGGCTCCGGCGGGTGCGCCGGCTCGGGCGGGTGCGCCGGCTCGGGCGGGTGCGCCGGCTCCGGCGGGTGCGCCGACTCGGGCGGCTCGGGCGGCTGGGACGGCCGTGGTGCGCGGGTCATGCGCCCGGCTTCCGCCGGACCCGGCTCTCGGTCCGCCGCTCCAGCACCTCCCGCGCCTCGGGGGTCAGCTCCCGCTCGACCACCTCGCCGCCCAGCGCGTCCTCCAGGCCCTCGGTCAGGTCCAGGCAGCCCGCCCCCGGTACGCCGCGGACCTCGACCCGCGTCGTCCCGTCCGGATCGATGGTCACCTCGATTTCGTGGAGTTCCATCCTCGCTCCTCACGTCAGCTTCACGACCGGGTAGTCCCGGTGCGTCACCCGTCCCGTCACCAGGTCGTGCGCGGTCAGCAGCAGCCGCTTGTTGCCGTCGACGCCGAACTCCATCCGGAATCGCGCCTCGCCCGCGGCGGCCGCCGGGTCGGCCGTCAGGAACATCGGGTTGCCCTCGTTGATCCAGAACCGGCTGCGGCCGTCCTCCTCGTCGGGCGACACCGTCCGGACCCGCCAGGCGCCGGACGGGTCGCACACCAGCTCGGTGTCCGCCGCCGCGCCGCGGCGTCCCCCGCCCAGCTCGTAGATCGCGATGCCGAGCTCGCGCTGCCCGTCGTGGGTGGCGCGGACCGTCATCGTGTCGACCGGCTCGGTCGTCGGGTAGGCGGTCCCGGCGCGGACGCAGACCCGGTACTCGTAGCGTCCGGCCGCGCGGTCGTACCAGCGGACCGCGTAGTCGTGCTGGACGTGGTCGTAGAAGTCCGTCCCGGCGGCATACGCGGCGGCGCCCCGCGCGACGGCGTCCAGCGGGCGGTCGCTGAGCACGCGGTCGCGTCCGAAGATGCGCTCCAGGGTCCGGCGCACCGACGGGATCAGGCTGCTCCCGCCGACCATCAGCACGGCGGCCAGGTCGTCCTCGTCGTAGCCGCGGTTCGCTGCCGCCCGCAGCGCGCGGCGCACCACCCGGTCGATGCGGGAGAACAGCTCCCGCTTGTCGAGCAGCTCCTCGAAGCCGACCGTCCGCGAGCCGTCGCCGCCGTCGCCGGAGCGGACGAGGTCGACGCCGAGCACCGCGCCGGTCCCGGGGTCCAGGACGCTGATCTCCGCGTGGTCCCGCGCCGGGTCCGACAGCGCCTCCTTGGCGCGCTCGCACTCGACCAGCAGGGCGCGGCTGATCCGGCGGACCTCGGCGTCGCCGTCGGCGCGGCCGCCGCGGGCCAGCAGCTCCTCGAAGATCCACTGGTCGATGGTGGCGCCGCCGAGCTCGTCGCCCGCCTTGCCGAGCACGCGGCACGCGCGCCCGGACGTGGCGCGGTCGTCCTCGTCCTGCACCCGGACGACCGCCGCCTGCACCGTGCCGCCGCCGAAGTCGAACATCAGGTAGACGTTGCCGGGCTGGATGTGCGCGCCGTACCCGAGCGCCGCCGCGGACGGCTCGTCGATCAGCCGGAACCGGGGCAGCCCGGCCGCCTCGGCCGCCTCCGCCAGCCAGTCCTCGTAGTGCTCGAACGACTCGACCGGCGCGGTCAGCGCGACCTCCTCGCCCTCGGCCGCCGCCTCCAGCGCCGCGAACCCGAGGACGGCCGACAGGTAGTCCCGCCCGGCGGCGAAATGCGTCAGGCGCCGCTCGCCGCCCGCCGCGACCTTCATCGGGCTGCGGTTCGCGATGTAGCGCTTCATCCAGCGGAAGGTGCCTTCGGCGTCGTACAGGTTCGCGGCCAGCACCTGGTCGCCGATGAGGCGGCGGCGCTCGTCCGCCGTGTAGTGGATGACGGACGGCACCACCGGCACCTTGTCGTCGCCGTTGCCGAAGAACCGCCCATAGTCGGGGATGTGCAGCGACGCCGCCTGCCCGGTCGCCTCGTCCCAGGCGGCGACGACCGTGTTGCTGGTCCCGAAGTCGATTCCCAGCCGCCCCGCCATCAGCCCGTCCCCTCCTGTTCTGCTTCTGCCGTTTCGGCTTCGACGCCCGCCTTGCGCACGATCCGGCCCTCGTACAGCAGGCCCGGCACGCGCACCACGACGGGCCGTCCCGCCGCGACCGTCCCCGTCGCCGCGGCGCTCAGCGGGTCGTGCCGGGACGGGTCGAACGGCTCCACCGCGCCGGGCTCGCCGACCGCGTCCACCCCGGCCTCGCGCAGGCCGCGCACCAGGCGGTTCGCGACGTCGAGCACGTCGCCGGCCCGTACCTCCGCAGTGCCGGTGCGGTGGAGGTGGGCCTGCGTCATGAGCTGCGCGAGCGGGGTGCTGATCGCCGCGACAAGCTGCTCCATGTCCGCCCGCGAGCGCTGCCGCGCGTCCCGTCCCGCGGTGTCGCGGGCGCGGGCCAGCTCGGTGCGCGTCCGCTCCGCCGCCCGCTCGCAGGCGGCCAGATCCAGGCGCGCCTCCCGAAGTTCGCGCCGGAGCCGCAGGACGTCCTCGCCGGATTCGCCGCCCGCGCTTTCGCCGGACGCGGTGCGCGACCTGACCCGCCACCAGCGCAGCGGTCCCCGCCGGGGACGTGGGCGTTCGCCCGGCACGCCGTCTTGTCCGCGTTCGTCGGTCACGTCGCGATTACACTGCCGTCTCGCCGGGACCGGTCCCGGAGCACTCTCCGCGACTATCGTGCGACTGATCGGAGACGGGAGGGGGACGGCGGTGCGACCGCTCCAGCGTGCCGACCCCGACCGGGTGGGCCCGTACCGGCTGCTCGGCCGGCTCGGCGCGGGCGGGATGGGCGTCGTGTACCTCGGCAGGTCGCCGAGCGGACGGACCGTCGCGATCAAGGTGATCCAGCGGAGGTTCGCGGGCGAGCCCCGGTTCGCCGCCCGGTTCCGCCGGGAGGCCGCCGCCGCCCGCCGGGTGACCGGCGTGTTCACCGCGCCCGTCCTGGACGCCGACCCGGACGCGCCGACCCCGTGGCTCGCCACCGCCTACCTTCCCGGGCTGTCGCTGCGCGAGGCCGTGTCGCGGTTCGGGCCGCTGCCGCCGTCCGCCGTCCGGCCGCTCGCCGCCGGGCTGGCCGAGGCGCTCGGCGAGATCCACCGCGCGGGCGTGGTCCACCGCGATCTGAAACCGGGCAACGTGATGCTCACCGCCGACGGCCCCCGGGTGATCGACTTCGGCATCTCCCGGCCGGACGACGCCGTGACCATCACCCGCGCGAACGCGCCCGTCGGCACCCCCGGGTTCATGGCGCCCGAGCAGCTCCGCGCCGAGAAGGCCGACCCGGCCGCCGACGTCTTCGTCCTCGGCGCGACGCTCGCGTACGCCGCGACGGGGAAGGAGCCGTTCGGGGACGGGCCGCTGGAGACCCGCGACCTCCGCGTCCTGAACGGGCAGGCCGACCTCGGCGGCATCACCGAGCCCTGGCTGCTCGACCTGATCGGGGCGTGCCTGCGGCTCGAACCCGGGCGCCGTCCGTCGGCCGCGGGCGTCCTCGACCTGCTCGGACCGCCGGACGACGGCGCGCCGTCCCTGCTCGGCACCCGCTGGCTGCCCGCGGCGATCGCGGAGGAGATCGACCGCCGCACCGCCGAGGCCGCCCCGCTGTCGAAGCCTCCGCCGCCCCCGGCCGCCCAGGACCCCGCGCTCAACAGCGTGGCGACCACCGACACCGGCCCAGTCAAAGGCCCAGGCGACGGCCCGGGCGACGGCCCGAAGACGCAGCCGCCGCCCCTAGGGACCGGACGGCGGGCCGTCCTCATCGGCGCCGGCGCCGGCCTGCTGACCATGAGCGGCCTCGGCACGCTCATCTGGCGCCTGACCAGGGCAGACGAGCGCGACCCGAGCCGCGCCCCTGGCGCGGCGCGCAACTCAGGCGCCCCGCCGACGCCCCAGGGCCCGCCGCCCGACGGCATCGCACGATGGAAGCGGCACGTCAGCAAGAAGGACAGGTACCTGGAGGTCGCCGCCGGCGGCGGGATGGTCCTGGCGAACGGCGACGACGGCAACGAGATCCTGCACGCCCTCGACCCCCGCACCGGCAAGATCAAATGGACGCGCGACGGCGGCATGCAGGCCACTCCCCAAGGCGCCGTCACCTACCTGAGCCAGGCCGAGGGCCGGCAGCTCTGCGCGGTCCGCACCGCGACCGGCAGGACGCTGTGGACGTACGACGTCTCCTTCGAGGAGGACGGCCCCACCGACGAGCTGGCGATCACCGACTCGGTCATCGTCTTCGGCCTCGACGAGCTCACCGCGGTGAGCCGGTCCACCGGACGGCGGCGCTGGCGGTCGAAGCTCCCCGGCCGGTACGGGGTCTCCGGGGTGGGCGACCTCCTGATCGTCCTGGCGCGGGACGCCCTGGTCGGCCTGGACGCCGCGTCCGGCAAGACCAGGTGGAGGCACCCGGTCGACTACCCCGACTTCCAGGTCGTCGGCGACGGCATGGTCTACGCCGTCGACCGGTTCGGAACGTTGCACGCGGTTCGCGTCGACACCGGCGCGCCCGCCTGGCGGCGGCCGAACGTCGGCGGCTGGGGCAGCCAGGCGGGCGGCGGACGCTGCTACGTCGAGGCGGGCGACGGCGAGATCCTCGCCCTGGACAGCGCGACCGGCAGGCAGCTGTGGTCGCGCGCGCTGCTCGGCCGGGTGACCGACGACCCGCGCGGCCAGGCGACCGCGCTCGGCCTCGCCGGGCCCACGCTGTACGTCTCCTGCACCGACGGCGTCCTGTACGCGCTGAGCGTCGCCGACGGCCGCGTCCAATGGACGTACGACGGCGACGAACCCAACCGCACCCGGCCCGTGACCGCGGACGGACTCGTCTTCATCGCCACGGCGAACGGCGACGTCCGGGCCGTCGCGCCACCGCCCGCCACACCGCGCACCGACGGAGGACCACGTGCGACCCCTTGAGCCGGACGACCCGCGCTCGGTCGAGACCGATGGACGCCGCTACCGCGTCCTCGCCCGCGTCGGATCGGGCGGGATGGGCGTCGTCTACCTCGGCCGCTCCGCCGCCGGACGCGCCGTCGCGATCAAGATGGTGCACCCAGAGTTCGCCGCGGACGACGAGTTCCGCGACCGGTTCCGGCGCGAGGCCGCCGTCGCGCGGCGGGTCGGCGGCGGGTTCACCGCCGCCGTCATCGACGCCGACCCGGAGGCGGAGCTCCCGTGGCTGGTGACCGAGTACCTGCCGTCGGTGTCGGTGCGCGACGCCGTCCGGTCGTCCGGGCCGCTCGCGGCGGACGCGGTGTGGGAGCTCGCCGCCGGGATCGCGGAGGCGCTCGTCTCGATCCACGAGGCGGGCGTCGTGCACCGGGACCTGAGCCCCGCGAACGTCCTGCTGACCGCGGACGGCCCGCGCGTCATCGACTTCGGCATCGCCCGCGCGATCGAGGCGTCGTCGGTGTCGCGCCCCGGGACGCGGGCCGGGGCCGCCGGGTTCATGTCGCCGGAGCAGGCGGCGGGGGAGCCGATCGGCGCGACCAGCGACGTCTTCTCGCTCGGGTCGACGCTGGTGTTCGCCGCCACCGGCCGGGAGCCGTTCGGCGACGGCGTATGGCATGTGAAGCTGCGCCGCGTCCAGTCCGAGGCGGCGGACCTGGACGGTATCGACGACGCCGGCCTGCGCGCGCTGATCGAGTCCTGCCTGGAGCGCGACCCCGACCGCCGCCCGACCGCCGCGGACCTCGCCGCCCGCCTGGCCGGACGCGCCTCCGGCCTCGCCGCCGGTTCGGGGGAGGACGCTGGTTCGGGGGAGGAGGGCGGGGTCGCGTCGCTGCCGCCGTCCGTGGCCGCCGAGATCGCCAGGCGCCGGTCGGCCGCGGCGAACCCGCCCGTCCCGCGTCCCCTGCTCGAACCGCCCGCGCCCGCCGACCCCACGGTGCCCGCCGATCCCACGGTGCCCGCCGATCCCACGGCGCCCGCCGCGTCACCAGGCTCCGTCGCGCCGTCGGGGCCCGTCATGCCACCAGGGTTCGCCGCCTCGACCGGGCCCGCCATATCGTCCCCGTTCGCGGCACCCGGCACCATGCCCTCGCGCCTGCCGGGGACGCCGACGAACCCGGGCGGGCTGGGACGGTTCAGCGGGCTGCTGGTCGGCGCCGCGGCCGTCGTCGCGCTGCTCGTCAGCATCGCGCTCCCGGCGGTCCTCTGGTCCGTCATGCGAGAGGACGGGGGCGGCGCGAAGGCCGCGCCGTCGACGTCCGGGCCCTCGTCCGCCGCCTCCGCCTCGGCGGCCGCGTCGGCCTCCGCCTCGCCGACCCCGACGGGGACGCGCGGCGAGATCACCTTCAACGTCGAGGGCAGCGGCACCGTCTCCTCGCTGACCTACATGGTCAACGAGAGGACCACGAAGCTGGAGGACGTGAAACTGCCGTGGCGGAAGACCGTCCCGATGCCCCTCTGGCCTCCGCGGATCACCTGGAAGCTGGCGTACCGCGCCCCGTCCGGCGGCAGCAGCTTCACCGTCGAAGTGGACGGCAACAACCTCATGGGCGGCCAGGGGAGCGTGGGCACCAACCTGGGCGCGGAAGGCGTCTACTGAGACCTGCCACGCCGCGCGCGGGACCCCTCCCGCTTTGCCGGGTTACGCTGATCGCGGGTGCGCACGCAGAAGGGAAACGGGTCGCATGTCGACGATGATGCGGAAGCCGCCGGGCAAGGTCGACATCCTTCCGGAGGAGATCGGGAGCCTGGCCACCGGCCTGCCCCCGGCCGAGCCCGGGACGCTGTTCGTCAAGGGCACGAACGGGGGGATGCGGGTGTCCCCCGACGCGAGGTTCAACGTCGTGTTCGGACGGTGCGCGCCGGACGTGCACGTCTGCGTCGGCGGGGACGACACGCGCGTCAGCCGCCAGCACGGCATCATCACCCGCGAGCACTCGCGCTGGGTGCTCTACAACGTCGGCAAGCTGGCCATCCGGTTCCCCGGGGCGCGGCTGGTGCTCGGCGGGCACCGCGCGGAGCTGCCGGTCATGTACACGCCGCTGTTCATCGTCGCGCCGGGGCAGGAGCATCTGCTCGAAGTGCGGATCGCGGCCGGTCAGGCGTCGTCCGGCCCGGTGGACGTGCACGAGCTCGCGACCTACGACCCGAACCATCCGGACGGCGAGCGGCCTCACCCGTGGCAGCTCAGCGACCAGGAGCGGCTCGTACTGGTCTGCCTCGCGCAGCGGTACCTGCGGCAGGAGCCGTGGCCGCAGCCGCTGACCTGGGCGCAGGTCGCCGACGAGATCGCCCTGCTCCGCCCGTCGGAGAACTGGAACTGGCGGAAGGCCGCGCGCATCGTGACCGAGGTGCGCACCCGGCTCAGCCCGTACGTGGGCGGGCTCCGCGAGGAGGAGATCCCGCCGCCGATCGGCAACGCGCTCAACCACAACCTGATCGTCGCGCTCCTGGTCCACACCAGGCTCCGCACCCAGGACCTCGCCCTCATCGACGGCTGACGCCTCGGCGCGGGCGCGCGGCGGGCCGGGGTCAGGCGGCCGGGAGCTGTTTCGCGGCCGCCCCGGCAAGGCTCGTCGCCATCGAGCACAGCTCCTTCGTTGGCGGCTTGCCCTGCACGACCAGGAACAGCATCTCGATCGCGTCGTCACCGTGCTGGTCGGCGTACGTGCGGTGGACGACCCGGACGAGGCACGTCCCGTCGCCCTCCCCGTCCGGCTTGACGAAGGCGCGCTCCCCACCGAGCTGGGTGGGGCTGCCGTCCTCGGCGGTGAGCGGCTGGCCCCGGTCGAACCGCAGCTCGACGTGGATTTTCTGGGTCGTGCTCTGCCACTTGCAGCCCCAGCCGCCGTAGTCGACCTCGGGGTCGCGCGCGTCGATCCCCGGGACGACGTCGAGCGCGTCGTTGTCGAGCATCGTGCAGGTGTCCTTGTGCGCGAGCGACTCCGCCGGGAACGGCGGCGTCCGGCGCGGGATCGGGCCGCGGTTCAGCACCGCGACCGCGGACGCGACGGCCGTGTCGGCGATCGGGCAGAACGGCGCGGGCGCGGCCCCGGCCGGCGGCTCGTCGGGCTGGCGGGCGTCGATCGAGATGGTGGTGCCGCCGTCCGGGGACGGCAGGACGATCATCCGGCCGCATTCGCCTTCCTCTGGCGGTTCCGGGAACACCTGGACGCGTCCCATCGTCCGCGGGGGGCCGCCGCCCGTCTCCGGTTCCGAGCCGCTGGCCATGCCGATCCTGACGTCGACGACGTTGTCCTCGCCGACGGTCACGAGCACGTCGCACCGGTCGAAGTTGCCGTAGTCGTTGTCGAGGTCGGTCTTGCCGAACCTGCCGAGCGCGGCCGGCGCGGCGAGCGCGCAGGGGTCGGCGGTGCGCGGGTCGCCGATGAGCGACACGGGCTTCTTCTGCTCGGCGGGCGCCTCGTCACCGCCGCCGAGGGGGATGAGCGCGGCCGCGATCGCCGCCACCGCGAGCACCGCGCCCGCGGCGACGGGTAGCGGGTGCCGCCGCGCGAACGCCGCCGGACGGCCCCACCCCGTGCGCGACCCCTGCTCGGTGCCCGGTCCGTTGTCGGTCGGGGCGGAGTGGCCCGGCGGTTCGGGTTCCGCCTTCCCCGCGATCTCGGCCAGCATCCGGCGTGCCTCGTCCGCGCCGGGACGCTCCCCGGGCGCGGCCCGCATCAGCGCTTCGAGGACGCCGCCGAGCGGCCCGAGTCCGTCGAGCCGCGGCGCGGCGCCGGGAGGCTCGCCGACGGCCAGCGCGTAGAGCGTGGCGCCCAGGGAGTACACGTCCGACGCCGGTTCCGGATGGCCGCGCAGGACCTCGGGCGCGGCGAACGCCGGAGTGTGGCTGACGGGGCCGTTCGGCGTGATCGTGTCCGTGCCGCCGAGCCGGTAGGCGGCGCCGAAGTCGGCGAGCTTGGCCGTCTTGTCTGCGGTGACGACGATGTTGCCCGGCTTGACGTCGCAGTGCACGAGGCCCTGGCTGTGCAGGGCGTCCAGCGCGGACGCGATCTGCGCGCCGATGCCGGCCGCGGCCTCCGGGGACATCACCGGCCAGGCGTCCAGGCTGCCGCCCGGCACATGCTCCAGGACGAGCCAGGACGTCACCTGCCCGTCCGCCTCCTCCTCGACGATGTCGTGCAGCGTGACCACGTGCGGGTGACCGAACCTCGCCTGCGCCCGCGCCTCTGACCACAACCGGTCGAAGGCGCCGGTGCCGTCGTCGCGGGACTGGACGCGCTTCAGCACGACCGTGCGGGGCAGGCGGGTGTCCTCGGCGTGCCACACCTCGCCGGTGCCGCCGCGGATGGGCCCCTTGACCAACCGGTACCGTCCGGCGATCAGCGCTCCCAGACGCACCGTGACTCCTCTCGGCCGGCGCCGCCACAAACGGCCCATGTACGACATACCCGGCAATGCCCAGCGTTGCGCGACCAACCTACTGGGTGACCGGCCGGACACACACGGTTTCGCGGTCAAGCCATTCGGCCGCCGGGGTTGTCGCGGCCGTCCGGAAGGCTTAGCTTCGACGGCACCGCGGTGACAGCCCGGTGCCGCTCCGTCACGCTGCCGGTGTCGTCCCGTCACGCTGGCCGCCGCGGCCGCACCCGCCGGAGTCGCCTGTGAATCCCCCGCTCATTCGCACCCCGGCAGCGCCCGTTCTGATCGGCCGTTCGGGAGAGCTGCACTCCTTGCTGGAGGCCGTGACGCGACCGCCGGCCATCGCCCTGGTGGAGGGCGAGGCCGGGATCGGCAAGACCCGGCTGATCCACGAGGCGCTCCGGCACCCGCTGGCCCGCGGCCGGAAGGTGCTGACCGGGAACTGCCATCCGCTCCGCGAGCCGTTCCCGTACGGGCCCGTCTTCGAGCTGCTGCGCCATCTGGACGGCGGCCGGATCGCCGGGCTCAGCCCCGTCTGCGGCGCGCTGCGCCCCTACCTGCCCGAGCTCGCGGACCGGCTGCCGCCCGCGCCGGAGCCGCTGCAGGACGTCCGCGCCCGCGAGCACCGCCTGTTCCGCGCCGTCCGCGCCCTGCTGGACGCGCTCGGCGAGACCGTGATGGTCGTGGAGGACCTGCACTGGGCCGACGACGGCACCCGTGACCTGCTCCGGTTCCTCGTGGACGATCCGCCCGCCGGCCTGACGACGGTGCTCAGCTACCGCCGCGAGGACCTGCCAGGCGCGCGGCTCCCGCTCGGCCGCGCCTACCGGCACCCGCCCGGGACCACCGCCGTGCTCATCCCGCTGGAGCCGCTCGACGTCCACGGAGTGCGCGGCATGTTCACCGCCCTCACCGGCGGGTCGGAGATCACGACGCGTCTCGCGGGCGAGCTGCACCGGCGGACGGCGGGCATCCCGTTCGTCGTGGAGGAGGTCGTCCGGGCCCTGCCCGGCGCGGTCGCGGACGGGACGGCCGTCGACGGCGAGGCGCTCGACGGCCTGCGGGTCCCGACGCTCCTCCAGGAGGCCATCGCCGACCGGATGAGCCTGCTGTCGCCGGCGGCGGCCGACGCCGTCCGCGCGGCCTCGGTGCTGCGCGTGCCCGCGGGGGAGGCGCTGATCGGCGCCGTCATGGATCCGGGGGGCGGGGACGGCTCGTCCGCCGTCCGGGAGGCGCTGGTCGCCGGGGTGCTGCACGAGTGGGGCCAGGACAGGTACGGCTTCCGGCACACGCTCGCCCAGCAGGCCGTCTACTCGGCGCTGCCCGGCCCGGACCGCCGCCGCCTGCACCGGCGGGCGATGCGGGCGCTGGCGGACGAGGAGCCGCAGCCGCTCGTCCAGCTCGCCTACCACGCGCGCGAGGCCGGCCTGCTGGACGAGTGGCAGCGCCACGCCGAGGCCGCCGCCGTCGCCGCCCGCGAGATGGGCGACCTGGCCGTCGCCGTGGAACTCCTGGAGGAACTGCTGTCCGACGCCCGCCTCGGCGGCGCGGAGCGCGCGCGGATCGCGGTCGAGCTCAGCCGGGACGCGGTGCTCGGGCTGACCCACCGCCGGGCCGTCGAGCTGCTGAGCACCGTCGTCCGGGACGAGCACGTCCCCGACGCCGTGCGCGGCGAGATCAGGCTGAACGTGGGGCTGCTCCTCCGCAACCAGATGGGCGACTACGAGGCGGGCCGGATCTGCATCGAGGCCGCCGTCGAGGAGCTGCGGGAGCGTCCCGCGCTCGCGGCCCGGGGCATGGCGGCGCTCGCGATGCCGATCTGGGACGACCGGCCGTACCCCGTCTACCAGCGGTGGATCGAGCGGGCCGAGAAGCTCGTGGCGGGCGAGACCGACCCGGCCGTCCGCACGGCGGTGCGCGGGAACCATCTGGCGCTGCTGATGTCGGCGGGCGACTCCGCCGTCTGGGAGCGGGCCGAGGCGCTCATCGGCGGCGCCGGGGCCGACACCGACCGGCAGCAGACCGCGCGCGCCTGCGGGAACTTCGCCGACGCCGCCAGCTGGCTCGGTCACTACGCGGAGGCGCAGCGGTTCCGCGCCGAGGGCGGACGCCTCGCCGCCGAGTGCGGCGCCGCCTTCTTCGAGGGCATCGTGGAGGGCACGGCGCTGCGCCTCGACTGGTACGCGGGCCGCTGGGACGGGCTCGCCGAACGTGCTCGGCGGACGCTGGAGGCGGTCCACGGCGTGTCCGGGATCGCGTCGGACGCGCATCTCGTCCTCGGGCTGCTGGCGTCCGCGCTCGGCGACTGGGACACGGCCGCCGCGGAGCTGAACGCCGCCGGCCTCGCCGATCCCGGCAACACGCCCGGCCCGGTCCTCGCCACCGCCTCGGGCGCCATGGCGCGGCTGCGCGTCGCGCGCGGCGAGCTGGACGAGGGCCGCGCCGAGGCGGAGCGCGGCATCGCCCGGATCCGCCGGAAGGGCATCTGGGTGTGGGCGGGGGACCTGGCCCCGATGGCCGTCGCCGCCCTGGTCCGCGCCGGGGCCCGGACGGAGGCCGAGCAGGTGACCGAGGAGTTCGCCGAAGGCATCGCCGGACGGGACGCGCCGCTCGCCGCCGCCGCGCTGCCCGCCTGCCGGGCCGTCCTCGCCGTCGCCGCCGGACGCGCCGCCGAGGCGATCGAGGCGTTCGGCGCAGCCCGCGCGGCCTACACCGCGCTGCCGCAACCGTACGAGGCGGCCCGCGCCGCCGAGGCCGCCGCCCGGTGCCGGATCACCGCGCGCGGGGACGGCGCCGTCCCGGAAGACCGGGAGGCCAGGGAACTCGCCCTGCTCGCGGAGGAGTTCACCGCGCTCGGCGCGCTGCGGGACGCCGCGCGCTGCCGCCGGGTGCTGCGCGGCCACGGCGTCGTCCTGCCGTCGCGGCGTGGCCGCCGCGGCTACGGCGACCAGCTCTCGCCGCGCGAGAGCGAGGTGGCCCGGCTGGTGGCGCTCGGCCACACCAACCGGCAGATCGCCGACGCGCTGTTCCTGTCCACGCGCACCGTCGAGCAGCACGTCGCCAAGGTGCTGCGCAAGCTCAACGTGAGCTCGCGAGCCGAGGTCAGCCCCAGGTGACGCCGCCCCGGAGATGATTGCGTACCGCTACCTACCGCAGCACGGATTGTAAGCCGCCGCCCGGCGGACGAAGGTGAACCTCGCCCCCGGCCTGAGCCCGCTCCCCGGCTCAGGCGACCCCCACGGAGGAGCAGAGGGATGCACTTGACCAGGACACGACTCAGCACGCTCGGCCTCGGCACCGCGCTCGCAGCGGCACTCGCGCTGTCCGGCGGCCCCGCCAACGCCGCCCAGACCGGCTGGGCCGGGCAGACGGGCCAGACCAGCCAGATCGGGCAGACGGGCCGGTCGCAGCCCGCCACCGCCCAGACCCAGATCCGCAACGAGACCGCGCCCGGCGCGATCCCCGGCAGCTACATCGTGGCGCTGAAGGGCGCGCCGTCCGCCCGCCCGGGCGGTGCGGCGGCCGTCCGCGCCGAGGCGCAGGGCCTGGTCACCGCCTACGGCGGCCAGATCGACCAGGTGTACTCGACGGTCTTCCGCGGCTTCGCCGTGAAGGCCACCAAGGCGCAGGCCCGCCGGATGGCCGCCGCCTCCGAGGTCCGCTACGTCGAAGCGGACGTACTCGCACACGCCGCAGGCGAACAGCAGAACCCGCCGTCCTGGGGCCTCGACCGGATCGACGGCTCGATGAACAGGATCTACGCCTACCCGAACGAGGGATCGGGCGTGACCGTCTACGTCGCCGACACCGGCACGGACCTCTCGCACCCGAACTTCGAGGGACGCGCCAAGAGCGGCCGCGACTTCATCGACAACGACGACAACGCCGGTGACTGCCACGGCCACGGCACCCACGTCGCCGGCACCGTCGGCAGCAAGGACTACGGCGTCGCCAAGAAGGCGGCCATCGTCGCCGTCCGGGTCCTGGACTGCCAGGGCAGCGGCCCGTACTCCGGCGTCATCTCCGGGATCGAATGGGCGGCGCAGAACGCCCCCGGCCCCGCGATCGGCAACATGAGCCTCAGCGGCCCCGCCTCCGCCAGCGTGGACGAGGCCGTGCGCGGCGCGGCGCAGGACGGGGTGGCGTTCGCGGTCGCCGCGGGCAACGAGTCCACCAACGCCTGCAACTCCAGCCCGGCGCGGGAGCCCGCGGCCATCACGCTGGGCTCCACCACCCAGACGGACGCCCGGTCGAGCTTCTCCAACTACGGCCGCTGCCTCGACCTGTTCGCGCCGGGCAGCGGCATCGTCTCCACCAGGATGGGCGGCGGAACGGCCACGATGAACGGCACGTCCATGGCGTCGCCGCACGCGGCGGGCGCCGCCGCGCTGTACCTGGCCGCGCACCCGGGCGCCACCGCGCAGCAGATCCATGACGCGCTGGTGAACGCCGCCGAATCCGGCAAGGTCGGCGACCCGGGCAGCGGTTCCCCGAACAGGCTGCTCAACGTGACCGCCCTCGGCTGACGGTCCAGACGTCCCGTGGTCGCATCTTCCGCAGGGCATCCGGCTCCCGGCCCTCGGCTCCCTGGGATGCGACCACGGGATCCCGCCGCGCACCGGTCCTGACCGATCTCTCCTGAGGGGGCCGGGCCCAGAACCCTCCCTACTGGGCCCGGCCCGGTCAATGCCGGCCGTTCGCACTTCTCTCGCGGCTGTCACATTGTGGTCGGCGTCCCGCGCCTTTCTGATCCGGCCGTTGGCACTACCTGACAGCGTCAATAATTTGTGGGTCTCGTGACCTTGCCCGGCGTGCGCGGCCGCCGTAACAATACGTGTGCCCTCCACAGGGCGGCACGGATTCTTTCATCATTCGATGATCACAACAAGGCAAATCACGGGGAATGGTAAGGCGGGCCGGGCCGCACATCCGGGGGTCTCCCGCCGGCGCGCCTTCGTGCTTCACGGAAAGCAGTCGTGCTTCACGGAAAGCAACGGAGATTCCCGATGAGAAAACGCCCCCTCGCGCTGGCCGCGGCCGCCCTGCTGGCCGGCGCCTCGCTCGCGCTCCCCTCCGCGTTCGCCGGCACGAACGGCCCGAACGGCTCCTACGGGTCGTACGGGTCGTACGGCAAGGCGCCCGAACAGAGCGAGCCCATCCCGCATCGCTACAAGGTGACCGGCCCCGACACCCGCGAAGAGCGGACGGTCATCGCCGGCACCGGGGTCTCCATCGACGAGGTCAAGAGCGACCACGTGGTGATCACCGGGCAGCCCGCCCAGGCCGAGCGGATCAGGAAACTGGGCCACCGGGTCGAGGAACTCGCCCTGAAACTCGGATATCCGCCGGAGGACGCGCTCTATCACGATTACCAGGAGATCGTGGCCGAGCTCGACAAGATCGTCCGGGAGCATCCCGCGATCGCGAAGCGCGCGACCGTCGGCAGGACCCATGAGGGCCGCGACATCCCGGCCATCAAGATCAGCGACAATGTCGCGACGGACGAGGACGAACCCGAAGTCCTGTTCACCGCCAACCAGCACGCCCGCGAACACCTCACCCCGGAGATGGCGCTCTACGCCGCCAATCTCTTCACCGACGGCCACGGCTCCGACAGCAAGATCACCGAGCTGGTCGACGGCCGGGAGATCTGGATCGTCGCCTCGGTGAACCCGGACGGCCTGGAGTACGACATCGCGACCGGCCGGTACCGCATGTGGCGCCACAACCGCCAGCCCGTCACGGGAGCGATCGGCATCGACCTCAACCGCAACTGGGCCTACAAGTGGGGCTGCTGCGGCGGCTCGTCCGGCACCCCGGGCGCCGAGACGTACCGCGGGCCCGCGCCGGAGGCGGGCGTCGAGACCAAGGCGGTCGCCAACTTCGTGCGCGGCCGCGTGGTGGGCGGCAAGCAGCAGATCAAGGCGCACATCGACTTCCACACCTACAGCGAGCTGGTGCTGTGGCCCATGGGCCACACCTACGACGACACCGGGCCCGACATGAGCGCGGACGCCAACCGGACGTTCGCCACGATCGGCCGGGAGATGGCGGGGACGAACCGCTACACCCCGCAGCAGTCCAGCGACCTGTACATCACCGACGGCTCGGTCAACGACTGGATGTGGGCCGAGCACGACATCTTCTCGTACACGTTCGAGATGTATCCGCGGAACGCCGACTTCTACCCGCCGGACGAGGTCATCGTCCGCGAGACCACGCGCAACCGCGCGGCGGTGCTCGCCCTCACCGGCTACGCGGACTGCCCCTACCGCGCGATCGGCAAGCAGGACCAGTACTGCTGACAGTCCCCAGAAGGCGGCCCCACCCAAAAGGGAGGGGCCGCCATGCTGCGGGCTGTGCGTGGGTGGGGGCGCGGTGGCAATACGTAGGTCTACCTAGGGTTTCCCGGATTGTTAGCTCATTCGTCGCGCCTCATCGTGGTGGCGCCACTGCCGAGCCGGTCGTGGCGACGTACCAGCACAGGAGGTAGCGAGGATGAATTCCCCCCGCACGAATCGTCCCCTCTGCAAGAGACGGCCTGGGCCGGCGGCCCGATGCGCAGGGCTCGCGGCCGCTGCCGCATTGGCGGGCGCCGTGATGTTCAGCGGGCCCGCGCATGCCACCGCCACGCCCGCGCATGCCACCGCCACGGGTGCGCATGCCACCGCCACGGGTGCGCATGCCACCGCCACGGGTGGGCATGCCACCGCCAGGGGGGCGGTCCTCAACGCCGGAGCCGCCGGCGCGATCGAGGGTCACTACATCGTGGCCCTGCACGGCGCCACCTCTCTCGCCGCGGGCGCCGAGGCCGCGGTGTCCGCGCAGGCCGAGGAGCTGACGGACCGCTACGGCGGCTCCGTCGAGACCGTCTACAGCGCGGCGCTGCGCGGCTACGCCGCCGAGATGAGCGCCGGCCAGGCCGCACGGCTCGCCGCCGATCCGAGGGTGCGGTACGTCCAGCAGTCCCTGATGGTGCGCGCCGCCGATGCCGGAACCCAGCCGAACCCGCCGTCGTGGGGCCTCGACCGCGTCGACGGCAGGAGCGACGACTCCTACACCTATCCGGCCACCGGCAACGGCGTCACCGTGTACGTCGTGGACACCGGCATCCGCCTCAGCCACCGGACGTTCGAGGGCAGGGCCTCCTACGGACACGACTTCGTGGACGAGGACGCCGAGGCGCAAGACTGCAACGGGCACGGCACGCACGTCGCCGGGACCGTCGGAGGCAAGGAGTACGGCGTCGCCAAGGGCGTCAAGCTCGTCGCCGTCCGGGTGCTGGACTGCACCGGCAACGCACCCGACAGGGACACGGTCGAGGGCCTGGACTGGGTCCTGAAGAACGCCAAGGGGCCGTCCGTCGGCAACATGAGCCTCGCCTCAGGCGGCGACGACGCCGAGCCGCAGGCGATCCGCGACGCGACGAAGGCCGCCGTCGCCGCCGGCGTCCAGTTCGGGGTCGCCGCGGGCAACGAGAGCTCCGACGCGTGCGGCAGCACTCCGGCGGACGTGCCGGACGTGGTGACGGTCGCGTCCAGCACCAGCGGCGACTCCAGGTCGAGCTTCTCCAACTACGGCCGGTGCGTGGACGTGTTCGCACCCGGAAGCGGCATCGTCTCCGCGAGCCACTCGTCCGACACGGGCAGGGCCACGATGAGCGGCACGTCGATGGCGTCCCCGCACGTGGCGGGCGCGCTGGCGATCTACCTGGAGGGGCACCCGGGCGCCACTCCGGCGCAGGCCCATGACGGGCTCGTCGCGGCCGCCGACACCGGGGTCATCAGCAATCCCGGCAGCGGCTCGCCGAACCGCCTGCTCAACGTGACCGGCCTCGCCGGGACCTCGACCGTCCCGGCGGGCCGATAGCGCGCCCGCCGCGAGGTGAACGACCGTGACCGGGCTCGCCGGGACCTCGACCGTCCCGGCGGGCCGATAGCGCGCCCGCCGCGAGGTGAACGACCGTGACCGGCTCGCCGGGGACTCCGACGTCCCGGCCGGACGATAGCGCGCCGGCCACGCGGCGAACGACGTCGACGACGACCCGCCCGGGAAATCCCGGTGGCCGGGCGAGTCATCGGGGGCATCGGCTTCCCGAATGGTCCGAGCGACGAAATTGGTGTGCGATTAGTGGCCCTGTGAATCCGGTGACAATAGATGGGTAGGGTCGCGTACCCTTTCCCGGATTGTTCTGGTCCGCTTTCCATTCGATCGTGTGGTGAACATCGATCACGATGCGGAAGAGAGGATCGGATGCCCCGCCTAAAAAGAACGTCCGGGCGAATCGCCGTGCTTTCCGGAGGTGCCGTCCTGGTCATGTCCGCGGTTCTCGCGGCGCCGTCGCCGGCGGCGGTGGCCGGCGGACCGGGCTGGCCCACCGGTGAGAACCCCCACCCCAACGCTGTTCACGCCCCCGCCCTCCCACCGCGGGCGAGCGCCCCGGGGACGGCGCGGAACAGCGGAAAGCTGCCGATCGTCGGGGGCCACAAGGCCACCGAGGCTCCCCCGTACATCGCCGCGCTGTACAAGGGAGGCAGTTTCGCGTGCACGGCGTCGCTGGTGGCGGCGCACTGGGTCCTGACGGCCGACCACTGCATCGGCGGCTCGCTCTCCGTCCGGGTCGGCTCCCTGCAACGCGAGAGCGGAGGCCAGACGGCGAACGTCACCCAGCAGCTGAGCGAGCCGTCCGGGTCCGACATCGCGCTGCTGCGGATCGACAAGGACGTCCAGGCCCAGTACCCGGCGCTCGGCGGCTCCGGCGACGCGACCACGGGCACGCGGGAACGGGTCTACGGGTACGGCTACACGCGGTCCGACTGGTCCCAGCTCTCGGACGTGCTCAAGTACTCCGAAGGGACGATCTACGACTCCCGCTGCAACGTGCTCGGCGCCTCTCTGTGCATCGAGAACGACGGCGACACCGCGGGAGGCGACTCGGGCGGACCGATGCTGAACGACGCGGGCAAGCTCATCGGCACCTGCACCGCGGGAAACAAGCCGACCGACGGGTCCGGCTTCGGCGCGTACAGCGATATCACCAGGTACCGGAGCTGGATCGACCGGACCATCGGCCAGTGACCCGCTAGCCGTCCGGTTCCGGGCGCGGCGGCCCACCTCCATCCACAGGGCGGGCCGCCGCGCCCGCTTCGCGGCGGCGGGGGCTTTCAACGGCGCCGCTTCGGCGGGGAATCATATTGGCCGCATCGCGCCACGAATGAGCCGTATCCGTCGCAATGCGCGAAGAGAAATATACGAAGAGAGACAGTCATGCGTTCTACTGGAAAGACAGCGGACGCGGCCGTCAAAGCCGAACTGGAACGTGACTTTCCGCAGTGGAGATTCCTGGTCACCGACCGGCGTCGCTGGTGGGCGCTGCGTGGTCCGCTGCCGTATGACCAGATCAACGAGGTCGACGCGGTGGACGCGGACACCCCCGAAGACCTCCGAGCGCGGCTCGCGCGACTCGCATGGACGGCTGTGGACGCGCCGCCATGACTCCGGAGCGTGTCCGCACACGGCCGCGTCCGGCACGTTTATCGATGCCGCGCGCCTTAATGGAACGGTCCTTGTCAAAAGGTTGTCGTTGACATTCGATAATCGATGATCAAGCTTGAAGGTGCGTTCTTGTCAACCAATTGAATCCAGGTCAAGAAAAGTTAAAAACCGGTGATTGACAGCCCATGGCGCGATAGTTACGCTCCATTCAGATCCTGGATCAACGTCCATTGACGAGTGCCGGTTAATCCGGATTTGCCGGCACTCGCCTCTTCGGTCGCCGAAGAAAAATGCGTCCACTCCCAGCGAAGAGGAATCACATGCGTAAAGGGATCGCCATTACCGCCGCGGCCGCCGCGGCGCTTGGGCTGACCGCGGCGTCCGTCTCACCGGCCGCCGCGTCTTCACCCCTGCTCACCCGCGGGCCCGATGGCGTCACCATCGAGATCGCGACCGTGAACGGCTCGGGCTGCCCGCTCGGCACTACCGCGGTCGCCATCTCCGATGACAAGGAGGCCTTCACGGTCACCTACAGCGACTACCTGGCGAAGGCGGGCGGCGACTCGACGTCCACCGACGGCAGGAAGAACTGCCAGATCAGCATGAAGGTGCACGTCCCACAGGGCTTCACCTACGCGATCGCGCAGACGGACTACCGCGGATACGCCTTCCTGGAGAAGGGCGCCAAGGCCATCCAGAAGGCCAGCTACTACTTCCAGGGCAACTCGCCGACCGGGACGGTCACCAACAACATCCCCGGCGCCTACGACAACAACTGGCAGTTCACCGACAAGATTCCGGTGGGTGCGATGGTGTGGAAGAAGTGCGGCGAAGAGCGGAACTTCAACATCAACACCGAGCTGCGCGCGACCGTCGGCACCGACAAGGCGAAGACCAGCTTCATCGCCATGGACTCGACGGACGGCAGCATCAAGACGACGTACCACTTCTCCTGGAAGAAGTGCTAGCAACCCCGCATGACCCCGCGCAAAACCCCCAAGGAGAAATCCATGCGCAAAGGACTGACTGCTTCGGCAGCCTGCCTCGCCGCAGTGACGCTGTCGGCGGGCATGACCTCGACGGCCTCGGCGAACGCACTGTCCGCTCCTGACCGGATCACCATCGACGTCAAGACGGTGAACGGCTCCGGCTGCCCCGCCGGGACCGCCGCCGTGGCCCCGTCGAGTGACGCCACGTCGTTCACGGTCACCTACAGCGACTACCTGGCGCAGGCCGGCGGGAACTCCAACCCGACGGACTTCCGCAAGAACTGCCAGCTCAGCCTGCAGGTCCACATCCCGCAGGGCTTCACCTACGCGATCGCCAGCGCCGACTACCGCGGCTTCGCGTCCCTGGAGAAGGGCGCCTCCGGCATGGAGCGCGCGAACTACTACTTCCAGGGCCTGTCGCAGACGACGCCCATCAGCCACAACGTCAAGGGCCCGTACTCCAACAACTGGCAGTTCACGGACCGTACGGACGTGGCCGAGCTGGTGTGGAAGCCATGCGGTGAGGAGCGGAACCTCAACGTCAACACCGAGCTGCGCGTGGACAAGGGCAGCTCCAAGGGGACGAGCTTCATGTCGTTCGACTCCACGGACGGCAGCGTGAAGACGATCTACCACTTCGCTTGGAAGAAGTGCCCCGGAGCCTGATCCGGACCGATCGGGCCGCGCCTTCACCCAGAAGGACGCGGCCCGGTCTGCTGTGAGCCGGCCACCCCGCCGGCCGGCTCACAGCAGCACCAAGGCCACCGCCACGGCGGACACGACCCGGTCACAACGCGAACGGCCACCATTTCACGCGCGCCCTTCTCAGGCGCGCCTTTTTCACGCCCGGAGCGCCTGATGGGCGCCTTTACGCGCCTGGGGCCTTGGGCGCGCGCCCTTTACGCGCTTGGAGCGCCGGGCGCGGGCCCTTTACGCGCCCGCTCTTTTCGCGCCTTTCTTTCGCGCCCGGACCTTTCGCGCTCGCCCTTTTACGCCTTCGCCCTTTACGCCTTCACCCTCCCGCGCCAGATTTCACGCTTTCGGGGCCCGCTCTCAGAGGACGGCGTCGGCCAGCAGGTGCACCTGCCGCAGGTCGGGACTGCACGGAAAGAGGATGAGCTCGTCGCATCCGGCCTGCTCGTAGGCGGCGACGGCGTCCCGGACCGCCGCGGCGTCCGTGAGCGCCAGGGACGCGACCTTCTCGGCGTCCCATCCCTCGACGGCGTAGTGGTCCAGGAGGAAGGCCTCGGCGTCCTCCCGCGCCCGTGGACCGAGAGAGAAGTACGGCTGCGCCATGAGCCGCGGCTCGCCGTCGCGTCCGCGCTCGGCCCACGCCCGCCGCACCGCCTCAGCGCCTCGCCGGAACGCCTCGACGCCGCGGCTGCCCGCGATCCAGCCGCCGCCGCGGGCGGCGACCCTGGCGAAGGGCCGCTCGCCGTGACCCCCGAACACGAGCCGGTCGGACGGCACACCGGGCCGGGGACCGATCGCTCCGGCCGCCCCGCGCGCCTCACCTGCCCAGATCCGCGTCATCTCGTCCAGCATCGCGTCGAAGCGGCGGCCCCGTCCGGCGAAGGGGACACCCGAGGCGAGGTAGTCGTCCTCGTAGCCACCGACGGCCATGCCGAGCACGAGCCGTCCGCCCGACAGGTGGTTCACGGTCGCGGCCTGCTTGGCGAGCAGCGCGGCGTTGCCGCGGAACGGCACGAGCAGGATCGAGGTCATCAGCCGGATCCGCTCCGTCACCGCGGCCGCCGCGCCGAGCGTCACGAGCGGCTCGCAGTTGCCGTACACCAGCCGGTCGATCACACCGAGCGTTGCGAACCCGCGATCCTCGGCGGCCCTGGCCCATTGGACGATCTGCGAGCCCGGGGTACCGGGGATGGTCGCGGGCAATCCGATTCCGATGTCCATGTCCGTCCTCCCATTCGCAAGGTCCGCAACAACCAAGGACGCCGCCTGCCGTCGCCCGGCCGCCTGCCGATGTCTGGCCGTCTGCCGTTGTCTGGCTGTCTGGCTGTCTGGCGTTGTCTGGCTGTCTGGCGTTGCCCGGCTGTCCGCCAATGGCAGGCCGTCCGCTGGTGGCAAGTCGCCCGCTGGTGGCAAGCCGTCCGCTGACGGCGAGCCGTCGGCTGGTGGCGGGCGTTTCGCCGATGCCCGGGCGTCCGATGTTGGCGGCCGTCCGGTGATGATCGCCAGGATGGCGGGTGGACGTCCAGCCGTGGTTCCAGGACAGGATGCCCGCGGCTCGCGCCGTGTCACCGCGCTCAGCTATTCGTACGTCCTCGATGCGGAACCTGGCATTCGCGACGCGAGGCGCATCCCCCCATGAGGACGCGCACCGCGCGTGGGCCACGAGGCCGATCGTGCTCGCTGGGAGAGCGTCGGCGGCACGATCACCGGACACGTCGCTCGCCGCCGTCGGTCTGGCCAGATATACAGGACGAAATCTGGCCTTAACGGCGTCCAACGTCGTCGGGGACGCTGGCACGGGACGGCCCCGAGTGCACGGACGCGCGGGCGGGAGCCGGTGATGCGAACGAACGAGGCCGGACCAGCCCGGCGACGACACCGAGCGAAAGGACCCGGCGACGAAAACGAGGGGCGAGTCCGCTGGTGACAGCGAGTGGGAGGAAGTGGTGACGACAACGTGGGCGAGGCCGGGGGTGACGGCGAGTGGGAGGAAGTGGTGACGACAACGTGGGCGAGGCCGGGGGTGACGGCGAGTGGGAGGAAGTGGTGACGACAACGTGGGCGAGGCCGGGGGTGACGGCGAGTGGGAGGAAGCGGTGACGACAACGTGGGCGGGGCTGGTCGTGACGGCGAGTGGGAGGGGCCGGTGGTGACGGCGAGTGCGGAGGAGCCCGTGGCGACGGTGCGGATGTCGTGGGAGGACGTGTGTGCGCGGCGGCTGGGGCGGCATGCGCTGTCGGTCCCGTCGACGGAGGGGTGCGTGCAGGTGGCGGCGGGGATGGGCGGCGTCCACGCGCAGGTCATGACGGCGGCCGAGCTCGGCATCGGGCTGCGCGTGGACGGCGCCACCCGCGCCGACGTGCGGCGGGCGCTGTGGGAGGAGCGGAGTCTCGTCAAGGCCCACGGGCCGCGCGGGACGGTCCACGTCCTGCCGGCGCGGGACCTGCCGATGTGGGTCGGGGCGCTGTCGGCGCTGGCCCCGGCGCCGAGCCCGTTCCAGGACGGCGTGCGGATGACGGCGGAGCAGACCGAGGAGGTCGTCGCCGCCATCGCCGCCGCCGTGGACGAGGCGGACCTGACCGTCGACGAGCTCACTGAGGCCGTGGTGGAGCGCACCGGTCCGTGGGCGGGCGACCTGGTCATGCCGGCGTTCCAGACGCTGTGGCCGCGCTGGCGGCAGGCGATGGCGCAGGCGGGGCAGCGCGGCGCGATGTGCTTCGGGCCCGTGCGGGGGCGGAAGGTCACCTATTCCAGCCCGCGGCGCCTGCACCCCGGGTTCCAGCCCGCTCCGGCGGACGCGGCGCTCGCCTGGCTCGTCCGCTCCTACCTGCACGCCTACGGACCGTCGACGCCCGCCCGGTTCGCGCACTGGCTGAACGCCCCCGCCGGATGGGCGGCGGACCTGTTCGAGACCCTCGACCTGGAACGCGTGGAGGTGGAGGGCACGCGGGCGTGGGTCGCGGCGGGCGACACCGAGGCGCCTCTGGACGCGCCGCGCGGCGTCCGCCTCCTGCCCTATTTCGACGTCTACGCCTACCGGGTCGGCAACCAGCCCCCCGAACTGCTCTATCCGGGACGCGCCGCCGAACGGGCGCTGCGCGGCAACTTCCAGCTCCTGCTGGTGGACGGCGTCGTCGCGGGCCTGTGGCATCAGCGCCGCTCGGGCCGTCGCGTCGACGTCACCGCGGAGCCGCTCGTCCCCCTCACCAAGGCGCAGCACACGGACCTGGAGGAGCAGGTCGAACGCGTGGCGCACGTCCTGGAGGCCACCAAGATCACCTTCACGCTCGGCCCGGTGACCGTCGGCGGCCACGCCTGAGCGCCCTCACCGCGCTTCACCGTCCACGGGTCAGCGCCTGCCGTCCGCGGGGCGGCGCCTGCCGTCCGCGGGGCGGCGCCTGCCGTTCGCGGGGCGGCGCCTGCCGTTCGCGGGGCGGCGCCTGCCGTTCGCGGGGCGGCGCCTGCCGTTCGCGGGTCAGAGCTTTGTGCCGACGCCGGCGGCGACCTTCAGCCCGGTCTGCGGGATCGCCGGTTCGTCGGGCCACCAGTCCTGGACGTCGACCACGCCGGGTTCCATCAGCTGGAAGCCGTCGAAGAACCTGACGATCTCCTCGCGGCGCCGGAAGCACATGGGGGACGGCGAGTCCGCGGAGATCTCTTCGAGCTTGGCCCTCGCGGCGGGATCGCTGCCGTCCGCGCAGAACTGGGACAGCATCATGTGGCTGCCCGGAACCATGCGATCACGGAACCGGGCGATCAGCCCCGCGGGGTCATGCTCGTCGGCGACCAGATGGAACAGCCCGACGAACAGGACCAGCAGCGGACGATCGAAGTCGATCAACGCGCTGACCCGCGGGTCGCCCATGAGCGCGTCCGGGTCGCGCACGTCGGCTTCGACGGAGGCCACGCCGTCGCCGTCCGCCAGCAGGGCGGAGTTGTGCACCGTCACGAGCGGGTCGTAGTCGACATAGACCACGCGGGAATGGGGGTTGACGGCCTTGGCGGTCTCATGCACGTTCGGCGCCGTAGGAATGCCCGCGCCGATGTCGAGGAATTGGTCGATTCCCTGCTCGGCGCACATCCGGGTGACCCGGAGAAGGAGTCTGCGCTGCGCCTTGCCGAGCACGGGAAGGTCCGGGGCGAGGGCGATGACCTGCGCGGCGGCCTCGCGGTCGACCGCGTAATTGTTCTTGCCGCCGAGGACGTAATCGTAGGCCCGGGCGTGGCTCATCTGGGTGGGATCCACGCCCGGAGGGACGAATTCCTGCTCACTCATAATCGCGGCCGTCCTGCACTCGATCGACGCACGCACTCGACACCCGAGCACTCCAGCCTAACCCCGCTCGGACGTCCGCAACCGTCGGTCGTTCGGCGGCCTTGGTTCGGGTCAGAACTGGTCGTCGTCGACCTCGTAGCGGCGCGAAGGCGACTTGAGGGTCTGCTCCTCGCGTTCGGGCGATATGCGGTCGACCACGTGGATACCGGGCCGTCCGGCCTCGACCTCGAACCGCGCGGCGGTGGCGATCGTCGTGTCGCCCGGCGTCCACACCGTGTTGACGATGCGGAGCGAGGCCAGTAGCCGGGACGGGCTGACGTCGCAGACGACGTATCCGCGCCGGTTCCCGATGTACTTCCAGTGCGGGCTCTCGGCCATGATCGGGTCGTACGTCCGGTGGAACGCGACGGGGTCGGAGTCGCCGCCCGAACTGATCGACGTCCCGGTGATCTCGGCGCCCGTGACCGGGGACTTCTCGTCGTCGAAGTCGGGCTTCAGGTCGCACACCCACGTGGCGTGCCGGTCCCCGGTGAGCACGACCGGGTTGGCCGTCCGGCCGGAGCCGAAGAACTCCAGCATGCGGCGGCGCTGCACCCGGTAGCCGTCCCAGTTGTCGAAGTCGAAGACCTGGTCGGGGCCCGCCTTGCGGTCGTTGGACGCCCACATCACCTGGTTGGCCAGCAGGTTCCAGCGGCTGCCGGAGCGGGACATGCCGTCCACCAGCCACTTCTCCTGCTCCGCGCCGGTCAGGGTGCGGGCCGGGTCGTTGGCCTCGGCGAGGGTGGCCGGCTGGTCACTGCGGTACTGCCGGGTGTCGAGCACGTGCACGGTGGCGAGCCGGCCGAATCCGAGCCTGCGGTGCAGCCGCATGTCGATCCCGCGCGGACGGGCGGACCGGCGCAGCGGCATGTGCTCGAAGTACGCCTGGAACGCGGCGGCGCGGCGGGCGAGGAACTTGTCGTGCGGCTGCTGGTCCGGGTCCTGGGGGATCTCGTCGGCCCAGTTGTTGTCGACCTCGTGGTCGTCCCACGTCGCGATCCAGGGGAACGCGGCGTGCGCGGCCTGCAGATCGGCGTCCGTCTTGTACTGCGCGTGCCGGTTGCGGTATTCGACCAGCGTGTACGGCTCGTCCTTGCCCTCGTGGGTGCGGACGGTCGTGGTCCGCGGAACGGACTCGTACATGTAGTCCCCGAGGAACGCGACGAACGCGAGATCCTCCTGGGCCAGGTGGTGGTAGGCGGTGTAGTACCCGTCCTGCCAGTTGTGACAGCTCGCGAAGGCGAACCGCAGCTGCCGGTTGACCGCCCGGTGCGACGGCGCCGTCCGGCTGCGTCCGACGGGCGAGACCTCCTGCTCCACCCGGAATCGGTAGAAGTACTCGCGGTCCGGCCGCAGCCCGCCGACCTCGACATGCACCGCGTGCCCGCGCTCGGGCCGCGCCACTTCCACTCCTTGCGCGCGGACGTGCCGGAAGCGCTCGTCCTCGGCGACCTGCCAGGCCACGGGCACCCGCCGGTCGGGCATGCCGCCGCCGTCGACCGGGCGCGGGGCCAGGCGCGTCCACAACACGAACCCGTCGGGCAGCGGATCACCGGACGCCACACCGAGGGTGAACAGCCCAGGCGGCAATGGGGCGCCACCGTGCGAATGCACGGCGGCGATCGCGCCGTCCTGGCCGAGCAGCGCCGGTCCGACCAGAATCTGGCCCGTGGCCAGCGCCGACGCGGCACCGCCCGTGGCCAGGAACCGGCGGCGGGGATACATTTCCGACATACGTCCTCCTTATGATCAATACAGGAGGATGATCGCATATCGGTTAACGTCGGCAGGCGCGAACGCTGACACTGAAGCGACAGGCACACGAACAACGACCTCTGACCTCCGCATTGGCCTGTCCAAACACCGTCCCGGGTCTCGCCCGGAAGCAGCCAATGCCGAAGCCGGTCCCTTCTTGAGGCGAGTTCTCTATCAGCCGGCCAAGCCCCCAAAATGGTGGCCAGCGAAATCAAATTTGACGCTGAATCCATACGGTGGTCGCGCCCTCGCGCTACGCAAGTAGCTATTCCGCTCGCTCAAGGACCATCGGCTTGAGCAGGCGCGAATCGTTGCAGGCGGCGGAGGAGTTCCTGCTGGGCCTGCGACCTGCTGGCGGCGCGCGGTGCCCAAGACGCTCACCACCACTCGCCCCCTCGTCTTCCACCACTTGCCTTCCGACCAAGCAGGCGCGCCGACCCCTGATTGCGATGAGCGGCCAGCCCCACCCAAGCCGACTTCATCCCGGCCGCCCGCTGATCGCCGCGTGCCTCGTCGCCCTCGCCTCACCGCTTTCGCCCTGCTCGCGGCCACGAACCCCTCGGCATCGGACGACCTGCGGCCGGTAGTCACCGCACCGGCTTCGCCATGAGGCGGACCTCCTGCCCGAGCCTGCTCAGCAGGAATCAACGCACGCACCGGACGGGGAAGTCGACGCCCACTCCCGCGCCACTTCGCCTCGGCCCTGAACTACTCGACCCCGGTTCTCGTCCCCACGCAAGACCGCCTCCCGCCCTCCCGCCCTCCCGCCCTCCCGGCCCTGCGGCGCACGACTTCCCTGCGGCACTCAAACCAGGAGGCCCGATCAGGTCGCCGCCGTCGACCGACGACGCTCTCAGCATCAACGCAGCACCGGCCACCGGGTCGCGGCCCGCAGATACAGAGTCGCCGTTGGGAATCCTGTTTCGACCGGATCTATGTCACATCGGGTGTAACGGCTTGGGTTTTGGCAGGCGAAGAACTCTCTATGGATTTTACCAATAGCGGTTAGAGAAGCGCCGAGTTCTCCGACCCATAGATACTGTGACTTGCAGCGTTGCCCACGCAACGGCCACCGGGCCCCGGGCTCGATCGAAGCAAGGGTTCAGCGTCAACGCTTGCACCTGAAGGTGTGACGAACGAGGCGAATAGCGGACATCAGCCGTTGTGGGCGACGGAGTAATATCGGGGGCTAATAATGTTCGGTATAGACGTAGCGCTACGCGACCGCGTAAAAGCGGCCGCTCTACGTGATCGAGCGACGGCACTAGAAAAAGGGACAAACCGTGTGCCCTGGTGGCCGGTGCTGCTGGTGGCCGGCTGGTTGGCGCAGGTGCTGTTCCGGGTGGCGCTCGCGAGCGACCGCCATGTCCCGCTCTATGTGCCGGACGAAGTCGGCTATCTACTGGCAGGCCGATTGTTCGCCGGCGGATCCGTAGGCGACCTGACCGGGCGGCCGCTGTACTACGGCGGCTATTCGCTGCTCCTGACACCGGCGAACTGGATCAGCGACGATCCAGCCACGGTGTACCGGACCGTCCTCGTCACCAATGCCCTCCTCGCCGCGACGGTACTTCCCTTGGCATATCTCGCGCTCAGGCGGCTGGGGATGGCCCAAATTCCGGCGTACATCGCGGCCACGCTGACCGCGCTCATACCGTCGAACGTCCACTACAGCCAGTTTGCGCTGACCGACGCGGTCCTGCCGGTCGTCGTCCTCGGCTGGCTGCTGCTGGTGCATTCCTGGCTCACGTCCGGGCGGCAGATATCCGGTGCGCTGGCCAGCGTGCTCGCGGCCTACACTTCCTGGGTCCACATACGCGGCTTCGTCATCGTCATCGTGTTCGCGGGAACGCTGGGCGTGGCGTGGTGGCGGCGTTGGGCGGACCGGCGCGGCATAACGGTCACGGCCTGGCTCCTCATCATGACCACCATCGCGGGAATCCAGCTCAACGACTGGCTGCGCTCGCAGCTGTATCCCCGCGGCACCTACGGGTTGGAAGGCCTCCTGGTCGACCGGCTCACCAGCATCTCCGGACTCGGCTGGACGCTCTCGCTCACCGCCGGAAAACTGTGGTACCTGATCGTCTCGACCTGGGGGATAGCCGGGATAGGGCTGGTCGCCCTGGTCATCGCCGTAATCCGCGATCGCACCTCACGCGGCACGCGCGTCACCGCCGCCCTGACCCTCATCTGCACGTTCGGCCTCGCACTCGCCACTTCGGCCGCGACTCCGGACGAGAACACGGTCGCCAATTTCGTCTATGGCCGCTACCTGACCTGCATCGCCCCGATCCTCTTCATGGCCGCCACCATCCTGGTCGTCCGTTCCCCGCTGGTGACCGCATTCCGAGCTGCGCCCATCGCATCGGGCATCACGCTGTTCACCGCCGCCTTCGTATGGCTGCACGCAGGCAACCGCCTGTCCAAGGACTTCTTCCTCTCCACTGATTTCGCCGAGATCAGTTTCCTCACGTGGAACTGGGATGAATTCCGCCTGTGGCCCGCCACCGTCACCGCACTCCTGCTCCTGGCAGGAGCCGCCGCACTGATCGCTTACGGCGGCGAACGCGCGATTCTTGGCGTCGCCGGGATGATCGCCATCCTCAACATCACCGCCGTGCTGGCCGGCAGCGGTCACATCGTCGGCCACTGGGACCAGCGGTATTCCTCGGTCGCCAGCCTGAATAGCGAGTTGCGGGCCGACGACAAGGTAGGGGTGAACTTTCCTGGCCTCGGCTGGCGAGTATGGGTGCTGCACGCATTCGAGTCCCGTCACGGGCTCGTCCCGATCGACCGGTCCGGTCGCTTTCCGCTCCCGGCTGACTTGACGCTTGTCGTCGTCCCTTGGCACCCGGGCACCGCACTGCCGCAAAGCTGGCCGGCTGCGCCGCCGAACTGGCACATCACCTCCGCCCGGAAGCCCGGCTTCGGCGGTTGGGTCGCATGGCGCCGCTCCCACTAATGGCGTCCATGAATTAGCTCGGAAGTCGACCATGGACGCCGACCAGCCAGCTCACACCTTCCGTCCAGCCATCGAGCCGCGCTTACGTCAGCATCGTTTCCTAACACCCCATGCCCCGAACGCCGATAACGAGCCTCACCGCACCAGCTGGAACCAGGCCCCATCTCCTCGCCGAACAAAGAGTCCCGTTGCTCAAATGGTGGTCCAGTACCCCAAACCGCCTCATCGCAAGAATCATCCCGGGAGCGCCCTGAACTATCTAGCTTTTGGGTGATCGCAAAAATAGGAAGGTTTGTCGCCGAAAGCGCAGATAGCGACGGCTTCGCCTATCTCGCTCGTCGGCAACATTGCGGCGTTGGTGCGGAACGAACCAGGCAAATATCCGCCAAACGGTGGCTTGCTCGCACTAACTCGGCAACACCCTAGTGGGACGTCACCCGGCCAGCCGAATTCGGCCAACATCATCGGGACTTCTTCAACGCGCGCTAAGGAAACTTGCAAAAAGCTACAAGATACACGCTCCGCAGTCATGTTTGATCGCGATCAGGGGACCGTCAGAAGCAGTTCGCTCTCTGCTGCCCGCGTTGCAGGCGGGCTCTTGCAGAGAGCGCACATGAGAACGGGGCCGCGCATAGGACTTCATTGAGCGCACCCACGTCCACCGGGGGGAGTGACCGCGTGTTCTACTGGATCTTGCTGCGAAGACACATCGTCAGGGTTTCGGTGATCGTGGCTACGCTGCTTTTGATTACGTTGATCCAGCCGCTGGTCTCCCAGAGGTCTTCTGCTTCCTCGGCAACCAATCAGAGGAAGCACGTCACTGACAAACCAACGCAAAGCCGTCAAGCGTCCGAACATGGCGGCGGCGGCTGCGGCAAGAAGAACTGCTGTAACAAGCATAAATGCTGCAAGCAGTCGAAGTGCTGCAAGAAACCTAAGTGCTGCAAGAAGCACAAGTGCTGCCCCTGCAAACCTGGCCCTCAGGGTGCCACCGGCCCCACTGGCCCAACCGGCCCCATGGGCGAGGACGGCGAGGACGGCGCCACTGGCCCGACTGGCCCCACAGGAGCCGATGGCGAAGACGGCCCGACCGGTCCAACAGGCGCCGACGGCGCGACAGGCCCCACTGGAGCGGACGGTGCGACGGGCCCGACCGGAGTCGGTGTGACTGGCCCGACGGGTCCAACCGGCCCGACAGGTTCCGGTGGTGTGGACGGCGCGACAGGCCCGACGGGCCCCCCAGGCGCGGACGGTGCGACGGGTCCGACCGGGGTTGGTGTGACTGGCCCGACGGGTCCGATTGGCCCCACGGGAGCCGATGGTGTGGACGGCGCGACGGGCCCAACTGGTCCCACAGGCGCCGACGGCGCGACTGGCCCTGCAGGTACAGACGGCATGGATGGCGCGACGGGCCCGACTGGTCCTGCGGGGGTCGATGGCGAGGACGGCGCGACTGGTCCGACCGGCCCGATCGGCCCAACGGGCGCTGATGGCGTTGACGGCATGGACGGCGCTACCGGCCCCACTGGTCCAACGGGCGCCGACGGCGCCACGGGCCCAACCGGTGCGGACGGACCGACCGGTCCGATGGGAGCGGATGGCGCGACCGGTCCTACCGGTCCGATCGGCCCAACCGGGGCCGATGGCGTGGACGGTGAGGATGGCGCCACTGGTCCAACCGGCCCGACAGGCGCAGACGGCATCGACGGTGCGACTGGTCCGGCGGGCCCCACTGGTCCCGCAGGAGTCGATGGCGAGGACGGTACGACGGGCCCGACCGGTCCCACCGGAGCCGTCGGCGCGACAGGCCCAGCCGGTATGGACGGCGCGACCGGCCCCACTGGCCCGACGGGTGCCGAGGGCCTGGACGGAGCAACCGGCCCCACTGGTCCCACGGGTGCCGACGGCGCCACGGGCCCGGCCGGGACCGACGGCGCCACTGGCCCAACCGGTCCGACCGGGGCTGATGGCGTGGACGGTGAGGATGGCGCGACGGGCCCAACCGGCCCGACGGGCGCCGATGGTGTGGATGGCGCGACGGGCCCGACTGGTCCAACGGGCGCCGACGGCCTGGACGGGGAGCCTGGCGCGACCGGTCCGACCGGAGCCGAGGGTCCGACCGGCCCGATTGGTCCGACGGGTATGGACGGTGCAACCGGCCCAACCGGAGCCGATGGCCCTACCGGCCCGAGCGGCACAGACGGCGTGGACGGTGCCACTGGCCCAACCGGCCCGACTGGTGCTGATGGCGCAACTGGTCCGACCGGCTCGACTGGTGCTGATGGCGTGGACGGCGCGACCGGCCCGACGGGTCCCACCGGAGTAGGTGCGACTGGTCCGACGGGAGCCGACGGTGCTACAGGTCCGACCGGCCCGACAGGTGCAGACGGTGCGGACGGAGCGACCGGCCCGGCGGGTCCGATTGGACCGACTGGAGCAGATGGCGCGACTGGCCCGACCGGAGCCGATGGTGCGACCGGCCCGACAGGCGCTGACGGCGCGACCGGCCCGGCTGGAGCGGACGGCGCTACCGGCCCGACTGGTCCGACGGGTGCGGATGGTGTGGACGGCGCGACTGGCCCAACCGGCCCAATCGGAATTGGTGTGACAGGTCCGACGGGTCCTGCAGGTGCCGACGGCGCGACCGGTCCGACCGGAGCCGATGGTGCGACCGGCCCAACAGGCGCTGACGGTGCAACCGGCCCGGCGGGAGCTGACGGTGCGACGGGTCCGACTGGCCCGACCGGTGCGGACGGTGCGACTGGCCCAACCGGGGTTGGTATGACGGGTCCGACGGGTCCCGCCGGTACTGACGGCGCCGATGGTGCAACCGGTCCGGCTGGTCCGACCGGTCCGACTGGCGCAGACGGCCTCGACGGCGCGACGGGCCCGACCGGCGCGGATGGCCCGACTGGCCCGACTGGTGCCGATGGCGCGACTGGCCCGGCGGGAGCCGACGGTGCGACTGGCCCGACTGGCCCGACTGGCCCGACTGGCGCTGACGGCGCGACCGGCCCGACCGGCCCGACTGGCCCGACTGGCGCAGACGGCGCGGACGGCGCGACGGGTCCGACAGGCCCGACCGGAGTTGGTACGACGGGTCCGACGGGCCCTGCAGGTGCTGACGGTGCCGATGGCGCGACTGGCCCGGCGGGAGCGGACGGCGCTACTGGTCCGACAGGTGCCGACGGCGCGACCGGCCCGACCGGTCCGACTGGCGCAGACGGCGTGGACGGCGCGACGGGCCCGACGGGTCCGATCGGCCCGACCGGTGCGGATGGCGCGACGGGTCCGTCCGGAGCCGATGGCGCGACGGGTCCGACGGGCCCGACCGGAGTCGGTGCCACTGGGCCTACGGGTCCGGCGGGAGCTGCCGGTGCTACTGGCCCGGCCGGTCCGGACGGTGCGACGGGCCCGGCGGGTCCCGCCGGTGCTGATGGCGCGGATGGTGCCACTGGTCCGACGGGAGCGGCCGGACCGGCCGGTGCCGACGGTCCGACCGGTCCGACTGGTCCCCAGGGAGTCGGTGCGACGGGTCCGACCGGCCCGACCGGTGTGAGCGGTCCAGCAGGGGCAGTCGGTGCGACCGGTCCGACGGGCCCGACCGGAGTCGGCGCGACGGGTCCCACAGGTCCGGCGGGTGCCAATGGCACTACTGGTCCGACGGGTCCGACCGGAGCCGGAGCCACTGGACCGACGGGAGCCGCCGGTGCGACCGGGCCCACAGGACCCACCGGCCCCGCGGGCCAGGGCGTGACCCAGACCATACGCACGTCGACCCTGGTCAATATTCCGGCGGGAAACTTGGCCATTCAAGGCACCGCCTACTGCCCCTTCGGCTACACCGTTACCGGGGGCGGAGCAACCATGGGCAACACGAATGACGGAACCATCTCGTCAACCGAGCCCTTCCCCAACGTGCAGGCCTGGAATGCGTGGGGCCGGTCGTCGTCTGCCACAACAATGACGGTCTACGCGATTTGCATGAGGCAGACCTAGGACTCGTCTACGGCCTCGCCTTCGAGCCGGGTACGGCCTGAGGTCCAGGGCCGTCAGCGCTTAGAGTAAGGGCCGGTTCGAGTAGTCGATCACCCTTCGGTTTCGCCGGTGAACACAGCCGGTGAAACCGAAGGGTGACTGCTCTCAATGGCCATAATCCGAGGCATTGGACGAACGACCAGGCGCGCGCAGCCGCTAACAGCCCAAGACCTGCTTGCGTCCGGGAGAAGCGGATCTGGCTCAAATTCCGTGGAGCGATCACGGAGTGTGGTTCGTGGTTGGTGAGACGGTCCGAATCGCGGTTGAGCAACTCTGCGCGCATGGGTGCGGCTGCATCGTCAGGATCTTGTTCATCCCGGAACTGATCCCTACGAGCGGCCGCGAGGTCATTGTGCTGCATGCCCGCACGGGCGAGAACTCCTGCTGCGTCGATCTGCTCTTCCCACACCTCAAGGATGTGCAGGTCGACGGCGTTACCGAATCCGAGGACGGCGACGTGGTCACCGCGCTCGTTATCTGGGGTAGTTGGTTGACCTAGCAGGTCAGCGGCGTAAGGGCCGGTCCGCCACGTAAGGCAAGTAGATGATTCGCGTTTGAGGATGTGACGGGTCGCAAGGACGCGATTGTGCGGGTGATCGGCCTGCAGTGGGTTCGACGAGGCGGGTTGCGGCCGGGGTCTTCCCCGCCTGTCGTCAAACGACCTTGGGTTCAAGGGGTCAATGCACCACCGAAAATGATCTTGACCTTTCGGGAGGTGGGAGTGCGGGACTACGGGTTCTCGACGGCTCACCAGGAGGAGCTGTGGAGTCGTTGGCGTAGCGGAGAGTCGCTGGGCTGCATCGCCAGGGGCATGGGAGCGCAACTGCAGCATGTGTGGCGGTTCCTGCTGCAGACCGGTGGGGCTTGTCCGGGATTGGTGATTGGCGTGGCGCGGTTCCTGTAGTGGGGGCATTCTGCTGGCTTATGGATGAACGTGGGCGGGCTCGTGTTTGGGTTGCGGTGAGCGCGGTGAGCGCGGTCCTGGTTGTCGGGATGGCCTTGCTGGCCGAGAGGCCGCTGAAGATCGGTGATGTCGATCCTCTGGGTGCGGTCATCGGGTCGATGTCGCTGGTGGCGGGGGTCTTGTCGGCGGTGGTGGCCTACCGGGCGTTACGTTCGGGCGACACCGACACGACGGCCAGGGCCGCCGAACTCGCTGGGTGGGTAGCGCAGGCGGAGACCAATCAGCGGAAACAGTTGCTGGGTCAGTATGCCTGGACGATCGATGTGGGTTTCGTTCTGGCCAGTCACGAGGTGGACGGCGCTGCGGGTGCCGGGACGCTGACGAATGTGGACGGCTACTTCCGGGATCTTCATCCGACGCGGCGGCTGGTCATCACCGGCGCGCCGGGGGCGGGGAAGACCGTTTTGGCGATCGATTTGATCTTGGGCCTGTTGGAGAAGCGCAAGCCCGATGATCCGGTGCCGGTCCGGGTCTCGGCCGCCGCGTGGGAGCCGGGCATGGGTGTGGAGGACCTGCTGGTCGGCCATCTGATGCAGACGTTCAGGCTGCGTGAGGTCACGGCACGGGCGCTGGTGGACGCCCACCTGGTGCTTCCGGTCATCGACGGGCTCGATGAGATGGACCGCACCGATGAGCCCGGCTACGACTCCGCCGCCGGCCGCGCGCTGGACGAGCTCAACCGCTACCAGGACGGCCGGCAAAAGGCCAGCGTGATCCTGACCTGCCGCACCGGCCAGTACCAGGCCCTGACCCGCGGCCATGCCCAGGCCCGCGATGCCGTCCGCGTCGACCTGGTCCCCGTCGCCCCCGCCCAAGCCTCAAAGTTCATCACCGATGTCGCCGGCCTCGGCCAGGTCTCGCGCTGGCAACCCGTCCTGCACGCCCTCAACCAGCCCGGCCACCCCCTGGTCCAGGCCCTGACCACCCCCTGGCAGTTGACTCTCGCGGTCACCGTCTACCAGGAGCACTCCACCACCGGCGATTACGTCCGCGACCCCGCCGACCTCGCCGCATACGACGACCCCGACGACATCCACCGCCACCTGCTGGAAAAGTTCATCCCCGCGTCCGTCGCCAACGCCCCCCGCAACCCCCACCGCTACCGGCCCGACCAAGTCCACAAATGGCTGACCGTCCTGGCCAGTTACCTCGACACCAACACCGACCGCCCCACCTTCGCCGGTCGCGCCCTGTCCAGCACCGACATCGTCCTGCACGAACTCTGGCCCATCGCCCGGCATCGGTCCCGCGCCCTCACCGCCCTCCTCGCCACCCTCCTCACCGCGCTTCCGATCAACCTGGTTTTTGCAGCAACGAGTGGCGGTGGATCGGCAGCTGGATCGGGAGTTGGACCGGCAGCTGTCTTGTTCGGTGCGATCCTCGTTCTGCTCCCCGGGGTCATGGCATGGAGACACCCCTGGCCCGTGCCCGCGTACCTGGACCTCTCTCGCCTCAGAGCACCCTCCGGCCGCCGAAGAACCCTCAAATGGATCGCGATCGGAATCACAGCCGGACCCGCGATCGGGCTCGCGACCGGGCTCCCGGCCTGGTTGGACGGCTATCCCGAAGACGCGCTTGCGGACGGGTTAAGATTCGGGCTCCTGCTCGGCCTCGCAGGCGCCTTCGCGGGCGGGCTCATGGGCGGGCTCACCTACGAGCTCGACCCCTCCGACGCCAGCACCAGAACAGACCCCCGCAGCCTCATCCGCAAAGACCTCACCAGATGGCTCATGGCCGGGCTCATAGGCGGGCTCGTGGTCGGGCTCGTGGTCGGGCTCATAGGCGGGCTCGCGGTCGAGCCCGCGGTCGAGCTCGCGGTCGGGCTCGTGGTCGGGCTCGCTCTCGGGCTCGCGGGCGGGCTCGCGGGCGGGCTCGCGGTTGCGCCCGCTGTCGCGATCACGTTTGCGCTCGCGGTCGGGCTCGCGGTCGGGCTAACGGACGGGCTCTCGCCCGGGCTCATGTCCGGGCTCGGGGTCGGGCTATGGGCTTGGGCTGCCAGTGGGGTGACGGTCAGGCCCGCCGGGCTGGCGGCGGTGCGCTACTTCGTGACGTTGGTCTGCATGAAGCGGCGTCTCCCGCTACGCCTCGGCCGTTTCCTGGACTGGTGCTACACCGACGCCGGACTGGTCAGGACTGCGGGCATCGCCTACCAGTTCCGCCACCGCGAACTCCAAAACCACCTGGCAGCACCCGAACGACAGAACAGCACGACCTGACACCGATAACGATCGGTGACGGACTCGCCAGGACCTGGCTGCGCGGCCGGGGCCTGGTCCTGCTCCTGGACGGACTGGACGAGGTCGCCGAAGGCGGGCCGGAGCTGAAGCGGCTGGTGGCGGGCTGGCTGCTGGCCTACGCCCGGCGCACCCGCGATGCCTACGCCCGCGACCTGGCCAAGTGGCTGGCGTGCCTGGCCGCGCCCGGCGGTACGAGCGGCAGTGCGGACGGCGGCGGCGCGGGCCGCGACCCGCTGGCGGTGCGCCGCGGCGACGCCGACGACGCCTACACCCGCCCGCTGGAGCAGGGCGGCGCCTCCCCGGCCACGGTGCGCCGCAAACTGGCGGCGGTGTCCTCCTTCTACACCTACGCCGAGGAAGGGGACGCGCCCGCGCGGTCGCCCCGGCGCCATCGGGCGTGGAACGCGCCGCCCGGACTCGTCCTGACGATCACTGAACTCGCCGACGAGCGCGAGGTGTGAACCGCCGCAACCCCTACGTTCCGAGGCCCCGTCCACCCCCGTGCTGACAGCCATCCGAGGCTGGTGGAGGGCGGTCTGTTTTGGGGGCGTTGAGGCGCCCCCGTACGCTTCCATCGTTTGTTCAGGTGAGGGAGTGCCCCCGATTCGAGTTGGGCGCATGTCGACTACGTGGCTGACGTGACGAACAACCCCCTAGATATTTGTACGGCACGGCCCACAGGACCTACATGCCGTACATGGATGACAGCAGAAAGCCACCCCAGATAACGCGGACCCAGACCACAAGCGCGGTCTGCCACCAGTGCGAGACACAGGCCGCCCAGCGCCACAGCCGCTACCGCCGTCGGCTGCACGCCCTGGCGGCCGGTGGCAGACCGGTCCTGATCGTCCTCGAAGTGAGCCGGTTCTTCTGCGATAACACCGCATGCGGGCGGCGGACGTTCGCCGAGCGGGTGCCGGTGGTGACCAGACGGCACGGCCGCCGCACGGCACTGCTGCACCGGGTCCTGGTACGGCTCGGCCTGGCCTTGGCGGGCCGGGCGGGCGCACGGCTGGACCGCCACCCGCCCCGACCGGCTCGACGAACAACAGCGCCTCCAATTCAAGACGCTCCAGGCGCGGTGCCCGGACCTGGACGCGCTCGCCCGCCACGTCCGCGACTTCGCCGTCATCCTCACCCAAGCGCCAAGGCCAGGACCTTCCGGACTGGATCACCGCCGTCCGAGCCGACGACCTGCCCAGCCTCCACGGCTTCGCCACCGGTTTAGTGCGCGACCTGGACGCCGTCACCACCGGGCTGACCCTCGCCCGGAACTCCGGCCCGGTCGAAGGCCACGTCAACCACATCAAGATGCTCAAACGCCAGATGTTCGGTCGAGCCGGATTCCCGCTACTGCGCAAGCGAGTCCTCAACGCCCACTGAAAAGGAGCGGCATGCCCCTTTCGCCAAATCCGATCCGCCGACAGATCTCCGCCGATCTCCGCCGATCTGCGTCGCATCACCCAAGCACACCGCGACTGGTTCTACGGATGAGCGGTGGCCCGGCCTTGTGATCGGCGAAATACGTTCCGATTAGTTTTGGTCCCATGTGTGGGGTGATGGGACGCTAGCTGTGCTTCGGGTTCGACGGAGCGCTGATGGCGCAGATGATCGAGGTGGAGATGTTCGCCGCGGTCGCGGACATGACCCTCGACGGTGACCATGGAAGGCGTGAGACCGCCATGATCATCGTCGCCGGGGTCATGTCCGCGCCGCTGCCTCACCCGGGCGCCTGGGGACCGGCTCCATCACTCACTGCCGGCCACTTCGCCGCGCACTCCAGCCGAGTTACAGGTCGCCGCAAATGACGTAGCGTGCCTGGTAAGGGGTTTCCTTGCCGTCATTGTCGCCGATGCTCAGGCTCACGCGGTACTCCCTGCCGCCGAGGCATCTGAAGGTGTATTCCGCGGTCCGGGTCTCATTCCAGAAACTCAATACCGGGTTGAAGAACGTGAGGTTGACGTCGAATTTCGGAGTGAACGGGTCCTTGCCCCCGACCCACTCTGCCTTACAGAAGATCTTTGGCTTGCCCTCCTGGACTTTCGACGAACACGCGAAGGACTTGATGTCGAAGCCGGCGGCGGCCGCGGCCTGGTTTGTCGTGTCGAGCGTCGTGGTGGTCTGCGCGGAGCGCGCAGTCGGCCCCGACGCGTGTGACTGGGGAGCGTAGGCCCCGACCATCGCGACGAGCGCGAGGACCACCGCCGCCAGGAGGGTCGCGGGCGCGAGGACAGTTCTTCGGCTATGGGCTTTCCTTTTCGCTGGTCACCTCCAGGTCGAGCGGCGGAAACGCCACCGCCGGTGGTAGTTCGCGCGAGTTCGGCGAGCGGATGACGCGCGGGTCGACTCCAGTGATCGCCTCGATCGGCCCGGGTTGGATGTCGGGTGGGGCGAATCCCACCCGTGATCACGGCGGTCAAGATCGCTAACTGCGGCCAGAACCCAAGTCCGTAGATGGGGCCACACCCCACGCTGAAACCACCGCGACCTGGCCCCCAGCATCCTAAGGACCACGAGATCTACCAGGCCGAGGCCCGCACCTACGCCACCGCTGCGACCATCGCCGAAGGCGACACCAGCACAGTCCGCGTCCTCATGTCGGCGTACTCCTTGGAATGCAGAGACGGGTACGGGTAAATGCGCAGAGTAGAGGAGCTGTCAAGCTGTTGTTCGACACGCCTGGAGAACACGCGGCACTACCCGGGATGACCACGGCCGGGGAGATTGGCCGGTGGCGGGGATCACCGGCCAGGTCGGCGGGTGCGTAGCGCCTCGACCACTGCGACCGCCTCATCCAGCATGTCGACAGGACAGCCCCAGTAGTCATAGATGCCGCCGCGAGCCCGGTTGCTGCCGCAGATGACGAACACGCCTGTCCCCAGCTCGGCCTTGAGGTGAGTGGCCAGCCAGCCGACGAAACCACTGTTGTCCTGATCGGCAGGGAAGTGAAAGGAAAAGATCCCGAACCGTTCGGCGCCGCTGTGCCCTTGAACCATGGGGACCAGACGGCTCCAGCTCTCCTCGTCGCGGACCATCGCAAGGGTATCCGCCGTGAGCTCGGGGGCCTGGTCGGCGGCGAACTCTTCAAAGCACCAGACGCCGTTGTGCACGATGACCTCGGCTTGAGCGATCACATCGCGTAGACGGGCCTCCGTCTGCTCCGCGGTCTCCACACTGACACTGACCATGGGGCCCCCTCAGTAAACCGGGCCTGCCCGACGATCACCCTCAACTCCGTGTACGGCTCGTTCATTTCGTCTCGGCCGGGTTCATCAGAGGTGACGCCGCGTGCTCACCTCGCCCTCCTCCGCCGACCCACTCGTGGATACCGCGGCCTTCAGCGACGACCCGCGCCTCCAACTGCGCATCGATCACCAGCGCGCACGCAGTGATCGCCTGGCTGCGACGGCTCGGCGACCGCCACCACCACGGCAGGACACGCTGATCCCCCTCTGCACGTCTACCTGTACCCGCCCCTGCACATCAACGTGTACGCCGACACCTCACCGCCCGCACTTCCACCGAGTAACCCTTCACGAACCGTGACTGCTTCACGGAATTTGAGCCAGATCCCGAGAAGCAGGAACGTTTGTGCGTGGGTTTGGGCGACGGTTGCGGGTTCGCGGGGGAGCAGTGATGTTGGTTGAAGGGCAGGCCGCTGTGCGGTCCGCCTTGGTGGTGTGTCCGGTGGGACCACCAAGCTGGTCGAAGTCACCGACGACAACAACTCGACCAGACCGTCACCTGCTCGGCCGCGTCGACGGCCAAAGCCAGCCGCGCGCCTAGGCACCACGGACGCCGCCTAACTCGCTCAACTCGCCGAACTTCTCGACTTTCTTGCCGGATGGCTCAACCCATTAGGCGGCCAGCTTCTCTAGGCCGGTCCGAACCCAGGTGAGGCTTAGTTCGTTGGCGATGTTCCGAGCGGTCTCAACGAGAGTGGCACGCTCGGGGTCATCCTCGGGCAGCTCGGCGGCGAGCAGTAGTTGGGCCGCGGCGATTTGCGGACGCAGGCCAGCCGCAGAGCGCAGATGAAGCGAGCGTCGCAGCATGCGCAGTCCCTCTTCGCGATCGCCGTCGTCGACCACATGCCAGGCCAAATGGCGGAGGACGATGGACTCCAGGATCAAATCGCCTTCCTGGTAGGAGGCTTGTAGAGCCTTGGCGTAATGCGCCCTCGCGGCCGCACTGTCTTCGCGGACGTTGTCGAGGAGCGCACCCCAATGGAACTCGGCCCATCCCTGCGTCTCCGGATTGGCGGCAGCGAAACGGTACCCGGCCTCTGCGGTCTCGTAGTCCTCTGGCAGTGGGTCCACCTGGAAGAGCAGACGGGTATAGGCGAGACGGGCGGTGAGAAGCCGAGCTTGCGTCGATTCCGGATCGAGGGACGCTATCGCGTCGGCCGCGGCTTCGAGTCCGTCGACTCGGAACAAGAACCGCTCGTACAGGATCTCGGCCTTCAGTTCGAGCGCTTCGGTGCTCTCCTCTTCGGCCAGCAGCGCGGCGGCGTGATCCCAGTCGCCGAGTACGTGAAGGCGACGGGCTGCACCCAGGCTTGTGTAGGTGTCATCAGCTATCATGCTGCCTACATTATGATCGAGAGTGTAGGTGGTCAAGTGCACTACACCGGCTACGTAGCGAACGGACCCATGTCCTGAGCGCTCGTCCCCAAGTTGCGTCTGTGGCGGTCACGCTTGCCGTCCGCCTCCCACACAGACCCGAGGCTGGACAGATGAAGGAGTCCGTGGCGCACACAGGCCTCGAACTCGGGCTGGATCTGGCTGATCAAAGGCAGATGAAATGATCGCCGACATCGACCTGGGTCATGGCCTGCGGCTGCGTACCTTGACCACGTGTGACGTCGACCTCGTGGTCGAGGCCACCGGCACCGAGACTTCTCAGGCCCTCTGGGGGCCGCGCCCGTCCGGGCCCTACACACCTTGGGAAGCGCGCGAGGCGCTGGACGCCTGGGATCCAGCCGCAGGACGCCAGGCGTCCTACGGGATGCTCAAGCACGGCCGCCTGCTCGGTGCCCTGGGGCTGATGATCGACGGCCCGCACAGCGCCGAACTCGCCTACTGGGTGCGACCGGAAAGCCGTCGCCAAGGCCTGGCCCTGCGCGGTATCAACGCCCTGACCCGCTGGACGCACGACGAACTGGCCCTGGACCGGATCTGGCTTGAGATCGACCCCGCCAACACCCCCTCGCTGCGTCTGGCAGACCGCGCCGGCTACCGGTACGAACAACGCCTCCCACACCACTGCCGCGCCTGGACCGCGTCCGACCCCGACCACGACACCTGGCACGACTGCTTGATCTGGGCACACACCAGCCTCACGACATCACCGGCCACCTGATCCGTAGAGGTAGCGGCGGGCGTTCATGTGCCGACGGGCTTCGCCGGGGTGCCCAGCTGAGTAGAGGTGATCGCTGTCGCCGTTCGCGGCCCGGCTCCGTTCATTCAGCCGTTGAGCGCCGGGGTGTGGTGATCGGTATCGACCGGCCGAGACGGGAGGAGGGTCTGCTCGGAGAGGATGAGGAACTGCACCGCGTGATCGGCCGGAGATGCCCACGGCGCGGCTACGACGCGTAGTTAATGGGGGTACGCGGCGAATTGGTCTGTGGCATGGGGCCTGTGGAATCCTGCTGTGTCGGGTCCAGTCGTCTGCGTAGCGTCGGGAGAAGCGGGGCCTGCGGGCGGCATCACGGCATCAGGGTGACGGAGGGCAGGCTGTGGATCCGTTCGAGCCGGGCGACCCGCGCAGAGTGGGTGACTATCGGCTGCTCGGCCGGCTGGGCGCGGGTGGCATGGGCGCGGTCTTTCTCGGGCGCTCACCCGGCGGACGGACGGTCGCCGTCAAGGTCATCAAGGAGCGGTACGCGGCCGATGCGGTGTTCCGCGCCAGGTTCCGGCGTGAGGTGTCCGCGGCGCGCAAGGTGACCGGCACGTTCACCGCGCCGATCCTGGACGCAGATCCGGACGCCGCGGTGCCGTGGCTGGTCACCGCCTACCTGCCGGGGCTGACGCTGCGGGAGGCGGTCGGGACCTACGGCGCCCTCGCGGCGCCGTCCGCCCGTGTCCTGGCCGTGGGCCTGGCCGAGGCGCTCGCCGATATCCACCGGGCCGGGCTGGCGCACCGGGATCTGAAGCCCGGCAACATCATGCTGACCGCCGACGGGCCGCGGGTGATCGACTTCGGGATCGCGCGGCCGGAGGACGTCACAGCGATCACGAAGGTCGGCGCCGTCCTGGGGACACCGGGTTTCATGTCGCCTGAACAGGCGACCGGGGGTGTGGCCGGTCCGAAGAGCGACGTCTTCTCGTTCGGCGCGGTCCTCGTGTACGCGGTGACTGGGAAGGAGCCGTTCGGCGGAGCCGACAGAGCTGCCACGCTCCGCAGCGTCGCCGATTCGCAGGCGGACCTCAGCGGTGTCACCGATCCCGGACTGGCCGGACTGATCGCGGCCTGCCTGCGCCGGGAGCCGGGGGAGCGGCCGTCGTCCGTCCAGCTCCTGGACATGCTCGACCGGATCGGCGCGGACGCATCGTCCGACGAAGGCGCCGGATGGTTGCCCGCTCCTCTGGCGGAAGCGATCGACCGCCGGGTCGCGGACGTCCGGCCGAAGGGACGCCCATGGAAGCGTCCGGAGAAGGCACCGGCGGGGGACGCGGGGCCCGTCGTCGACGGGGTGACGGCCGAACCGCAGGACGCACTGACCGCGGAACCGGCGGACGGGCCCGAGCCATCACCGCATGGGCGGGAACCCACTCCGCATGGGCGGGAACCCACTCCGCATGGGCGGGAACCCGTGCCGCATGGGCGGGAACCTACGCCGCTTGGGCGGGAACCTACGCCGCTTGGGCGGGAACCCGTGCCGCATGGGCGGGAACCCGCGTTGGGTGATGCCGCGACGGATGCGCCGTCTGGAACGTCGTCCGGTCCGGTGGCCGGCTTGTCGAATGGTGCGCCGCGGGTTTCTCGTAGGGCGTTGGTCGTCTCCGCGCCCGTCGCGCTCGCGGCCTTCGGTGCGGTGGCGCTCGTCCGGGGCTGCGGCAACGAACAGCCACGCGCGAGCACGCCGCGATCACCGCAGGGCTCGTCGTCGGCACCGCCCCCGCAGGGCGTACTGCGCTGGAAGTCCAAGGTGAGCGACTACTACCCGACGGTGTTCACGGCGGGCGGCGTGGTGGTCTCGACAGGGCAAGAGGGCAAGGTGTGCGCCCTGGACCCTCAGAGCGGCAGGACCCTGTGGAAACGGAACGCGGGGCTCGCGCCCCACATCGTGGGCGATTCGGTGTACCTGCGCCCCGACACGCCACCATGGTTGAGGGCCGTCGAGGCCGTCTCCGGCGACACCCGCTGGGAGGCATCCTTCCTGGAGGGCACGGCGCACATGGCGGTCTCCGGGCAAGTGCTCTGTTTCGGTTACGACGGACCGATCAGGGCGGTGGGCTTGCGCGACGGAAAGGTGCGCTGGGTCGCGGACGTGCCCACCCAAAAGGGGCTCGCCGCCGACTCCGGTGTGGTGGCCGCGGTGAGCGAGAACTCGGTGGTCGGGCTCGACCCGCGCAGTGGACGAAAGAAATGGACCTATCGGCTGGACCTGGGGAAGTTCCTCTACGTGCTCTTGGTCAGCGAGGGCCTGGTCTTCATCGGCGACCGCCATGGTGCCCTGCATGCGATCCGCGCCGATGACGGAACCCGAGCCTGGCGGAAGGAGCGAGGCCCGAGCTGGCACAATCCCTACTCGATCCGATCGGCCGACGGCGTGCTGTACGCCGACGGGCAACAGGGCAGCGTGATCGCCATGACCGCCGCCACCGGCGAGGAGCGCTGGTTCCGCTACATTGACGGCGCCAGCACGCTCGCGTTGTCCAGTGGCACACTGTTCGCCGCCTGCGCCCAGCGTAAGACGGTGTACGCGTTGAACGCGGCCGACGGACGCATCCTGTGGACGTACAAAGCCCAGATGAGTATTGAACCCGTGGCGAGCATCGCCGGTCTGGTATTCATCGGTACCCGCGGGGGGAACGTGGAAGCCGCCGGCCCACCGGACGGAGGCCCCCGTGCAGGCTCTTGAGCCGCACGATCCACGGACGGTCGGTCGCTGCCGCATCCTGGCGCGGATCGGCGCGGGCGGCATGGCGATGATCTACTTCGGACGTTCGGGGAGCGGTCGTCCGGCGGCGGTCAAGGTGATGCACGCCGAGTTCGCCCGCGAGCCGGGCTACAGGGAACGCTTCCACCACGAGGTGGCGGCGACCAGGACGGCCAGCGGACGCTACAGCCCCGGTGTCCTGGACGCCGACCCCGACGCCCCGCTTCCGTGGCTGGCGACGCAGTTCCTGCCGTCCGTCTCGCTGCGGGAAGCGGTCGGACTACTCGGCCGGTTGCCGCCGGACCTGGTGCGTCCGCTGGCCGCTGGCATCGCCGAGGCGCTCGCGTCCATCCACGGCGCCGGGATCGTCCACCTGGACCTGAAGCCCGCGAACGTCCTGCTGACCGCGGACGGACCGCGCCTGATCGACTTCGGGATCGCCGCCGAACTGCGTCCCGACGCGGCTCCGGCCGGGGGAGAACCGGCCGGCACCTGGGGATACATGGCGCCCGAGCAGGCTTCCGGCGACCCGGTCTCTCCGGCGAGCGATGTCTACGCTTTCGGCGCGACGCTGGCATACGCCTGCACGGAAACGCCGCCGTCCGGCGAGGATCTGGACGCGATAACCGACGACCGGCTCCGAAGGGTGATCTCCGACTGCCTGCGTCCCGACCCGTCCGCCCGGCCCACCGTGCCCGAACTGGTCGGCGAACTGGCCTTCGCGACGGCGGAGGAGCAGTCGGCCCTCCGCCTGCCGACGATCGTGACGGCAGAGATCGACCGCCGTGCCGGCGAAGCGGCGAACCCCCCGATCCCCCTGCCATCGACACCCACCCCAAGCCCCTCCAGCCGCCCCGCTCCGAGCCCCACCCTTGATCCCGCCCCAGGCCCGACCCCCGGCTCCTCTCCAGCCCACGCGCCCGGCTCCACTCCAGCCCACGCGCCCGGCTCCACTCCAGCCCACGCGCCCGGCTCCACTCCAGCCCACGCGCCCGGCTCCACTCCAGCCCACGCGCCCGGCTCCACCCCCGGCCATGCGCCCGGCTCCACTCCAGGCCATGCGCCCGGCTCCACTCCAGGCCATGCGCCCGGCTCCACTCCAGGCCATGCTCCCGGCTCCACCCCCGGTTCGACTCCAGGGCATGCCCTGGGCGTCACTCCGGACCATGCCTCAGGCACCGCGCCTGATCCTGATCCTGATCGTGCTCCGGGCCAGGCCCCGGACTCCACCCCAGGCCACGCCCCGGCCCCGGATTCGACCCCAACCCCAGGTCCTGCCACGGGCCCCACGCCGCGCCTCAACCCGGGCCGTACGCCGGGTTTCGTTTCGTTCTTGCGCCGTCTCGCACGCCGACGCGCGCTGGCGCTGGCGGGTGGAGTCCTCGCTGCGGCTTTGGCTCTGGCCTTCGCCGCTCAGTCCTTGCTGCTCTCGGGCGACCAGCCGGAGACGACCACGGCCGGGCCGAGCATCAGTCCGGCCGCCAGTTCGGCCGTCCCGGCATCATCCACCCCGACGACGGCCGCCTCCAGCCCGACGCCCCGAACGCTGGAGTTCTACGTCTTCGGCACGAGCAAACTCAAGTCGCTGACCACCACGGTGAACGGGCAGAGCGTGACGGTACGCAACGAGCCGCTGCCCTACCGAAGGATTGTCCGGATACCGCCGGAGCCACAACGCACGACCTGGCGGATCGCCTACCGCTTCGGCGCGGGCACCTATATGGCCAAAGTGATTGTGGACGGCATCGAGCGCTCCGGTACGGGGGGCTCCAGCCCCCGCAAGGACGTCACCGATTCCTACAAAGGGGCCCTCTGAACTCGACCGGCTGAGGCCTGGAGGTAAAGGGCTTTGAGAATAGGCGTCCAAACATAAGCCCACGGCCCTCCACCAGGACGGATCAGGGAAAACCCATTAATACCACCAACTGACTGCTCCCAGCTCCGTATCAATCAGCTGGAAGGGCAAATCCACGCCTCAGCCGATGTGGTAACGAACATGTCCGCCGCGCAGTCGCCTGGATGCGCAGAATTGCCATGACGACAGCGATATCTATGACAGTTCACGCCACTTGTTACGCGGACGCGACGCCAATATGCTCGGCCCGACCCCAACGCGGGTCAACGCAGTAGCTCCCAAATCTCCGAACCAGAGGAGGCCCCCCGCATGCTGCGAAGGTTGAGCGTCGGCGCCATGATCGGCACCGCCGCGATCACATTGTCCGTGGCCCCGGCGGCCACGGCGGCACCGACTCAGGCCCCGGCTCCCCGTCCGGTCCTGCAGACGACGTTGTACTACGACGACAGCCAGGCCGCCGAGTTCCAGAACGCGGTCGCCGCCGGCGTCGAGGTGTGGAACACCAACGTCAAGAACGTCAAGCTGGTCGAGGCCCAGCCCGGCGGACGCGCGGAGATCCAGATCATCGCCGACAACGGCTGGCCGCGCGCCACCGTCGGTCCCGTCCGTCCCGGTGGACGCGCCACGGTGTGGTTCGGACGCCAGGCGGTCACCCAGGGGTACGACGCCACCCGGATCGCTGCCCACGAACTGGGCCACAGCCTCGGCCTGCCCGACGTCAAGCCCGGTCCGTGCTCATCCCTGATGTCGGGGTCCACCGCAGGGGTGAGCTGCACGAACCCCATTCCGAACAGTTCGGAGCGGTCGCGGGTGGAGGCCAGCTACGGCTTCGGCGCCGCCTCCCGCACCCCCTTCGACGGACGCATCGTGGTGGACGCACCCTGAGCGCAGGCTCGCCCGTAATGGTGCACCCGCAGTAACGATCGAACACCGCCCACGGCTCGGGCCCTACGGCTGCCGAAGCAGCTCAGGATCACCATGCCATGGGCACACCGGGCGCCACGGCGTTCGTCCGCTCGCCGAAAACACGCCGTGGCGCCCCGCTCTACCTCGGCTGTACGCAGTCACCGCTTGGTGAGCCGGGCAGCGTTCACCTGACCCCGCCTCTGCGTGGGGCGCGGCGTTCGCGTGCCCCGCCTCTGCGTGGGGCGCGGCGTTCGCGTGCCCCGCCTCTGCGTGGGGCGCGGCGTTCGCGTGCCCCGCCTCTGCGTGGGGCGCGGCGTTCGCGTGCCCCGCCTCTGCGTGGGGCGCGGCGTTC